>CAZFBS010000018.1:0-10358 GCA_964517265.1 uncultured Rhodospirillaceae bacterium
GCGCGGGCGTCACCGTTTTCGCTCACGTCGATCGCCCAGAGCTCGCCGGACGCATCCGTCCACAGCACGCGGCCGTCGACGGCTGCCAGTGCAGAAATCATCGTCTCCGGCGCCGTTCCGGGCCGGAACAGGACCATCACCGTGCTGCTGTCCGGCGGCGGCAGGGCGGCCACCGGGCCGGCGATCAGCACACTGACGGCAACAAGGACGGGGGCGACGAAGCGGCGCCTGCTTGAAGGCGCGCCGCCCCCGGTCCCCGGGCGTTGCCGCAACCACCAGCCGGCGGCGATGACCGCGATCCCGAACACAAAAAACCAGACCAGATCCCACAGCAGCACGTTTTCGGCATCCATCCGGATTCGGTGAATGCCGAGAATCCAGTGCGACAGAATCCCATCCAGAACATGCCAGACGCCGAACCCGATCAAGGTGTCGCCGAGCAGCAGGCGGCCCGCCAGCGGCCGGGTGAATTCGCCCCGGGTATGCCACAGCAGCCCGAGTCCGATCAGCGCGAACACATAGGCCTTCAGGTGAAACAGGCCGTCGGCGAGAATCTGCACGCGGATATCATTGAAGGGCTCTCCCTGAAGGCCGCTGAGCAGATGATGCCACTGCAGCACCTGATGCAAAAGGATGCCGTCAAAAAAGGCACCGAGGGCAAAGCCGAGCAGATATCCGCTCCAGCGGAACGCCCTGCTGAAGGAGACGGAGGATGCCTGAGCTGAAGATGTCCTGGTTTCCATGGGCCGCACCGGTTCAACGCTAAGGGAATGAAGGGGGCAAAGGGTATGAGGCGGCCTCGTGCTGCTGCCTCTGCCTCTGATCCTAGGGAAACCCGGTGCTGCTGCGGAAGTTCCGCCAGCGGTCGGCCGTGGCATCGTTGCCGGCCGGTCTCAAAAAAAGATCTGGAAGAAAAAACTCCGGCGAGAGCTGCGGCCCGAAAATATCTGTTGCGCGGCCACCCCAATTGGGTTATATACAAAATTGTCCCGCGAGCGTTGAGTGGACTTGCTTTGATCTCCTCGCTTGGGCACTCGACCTCCTCCTATCCAACTTGAGCCGCCCTCCCCGGGCGGCTTTTTTGTTGGAGATCGAAAGCCCCCGTTTTGGCGATGTCCGGGCGATCCGGAGGGCTCGCGCGCGTCAGGCCGGGATCCGCGCATTGTAGGCCGTCAGTTGTGCGGCGACCTCGGCGTAAACCGCCTGTGCCTGAGCGCTTAGCTCGGCGGCACCGGCGATCGTGTTCTCGCGCCCCAGCGCTTCGATCGTCTTGCACAAGGCGGCCAGCTGAAGGGCGCCGAGATTGGCGCTGCTCGAGCTGAGCCGATGCGCGGCTTTGAACAGGGCGGTTGCATCATTGCAGCCGATCGCCGCTTCGATCTCGCCGAGGAGTTTCGGCGCGTCGAGCAGATAGCAGTGGATCACCTTTCCGACCACGTTGGGTTTGCCGGGCCGCTGCAGCGTCCGCAAGGTATCCAAAACCTTCACGTCGAGGACCGGTTCCGTCGTCGCCGCTGGGTGTGAGGGTGCGCTCGGCGGGGCGGGCGCGGCGCCATCGCGCGGCGGTGCCGGGTGCAAGGGGATGACACGCTCGCACGCCGGCCCGGCAGCCTGTTCGGCGACGGCTCGGCCTGCCGGTACGGCTTCTCGCGTCCTGCCCAGCCAGCGCTCGATCAAGGCCCGCAGATGGGCTTGCTTGAACGGCTTGCTGAGAAAATCGTCCATCCCGGCGGCAAGACACCGCTCCCGGTCGCCGGCCATCGCATTGGCGGTGAGTGCGATGATCGGGACCGGGCGATTGTCCCGCCGCCGTCTGATCGTGCGGGCGCGGATCTCGAGACTGGCCTCGAAGCCGTCCATGATCGGCATCTGGCAGTCCATCAGAATGATGTCATGGGATTGCTCGCTCGCCGCTTCGACGGCGGCGCGACCGTTCTCGACCGTGTGGACCCGGCAGCCCCACGATTCCAAGGTAGCGGTGACCACTTCCTGGTTCACCATGTTGTCCTCTGCGACGAGGATAACGGCATCGAGTGCGTTCTCGTCCGCCGCGAAGCGCCGTTCTGCGGAGCGATCGGGCACCTCCGCCCCCTCGGCGGCGCCGCATTCGCCGCCGGTCAGCGCCGCGATGCACTTGGCCAGCAGGGCGCGCCGCAACGGCTTGTGGATCTGCCGCACCTGCGGCGCCCGCGGCCCTTGCGCGGACTCGAAGTCCATCCCGAACGGGGCCATCGTCACCATCGGCAGCGACGCCAGCGAGGCATCCGCCTGGACCGCATACGCCAGCGCCAGGCCGTCGATCGCCGGCATGTCCCGATCGACCAGCGCGAAATCGAAGCGGTGGCCGTCTGCCGCTGCCTGCCGGAGGATGGCGAACGCATTCTGCACGTTCTCGCTCGCCACGCTCTCGATCCTGAGCGCCGCCAGTTGTTGCTTGAGGATGAGTCGCGCAGTGGCGTTGTCGTCGACGATCAGTGCCATCAGTCCTGCGGGAATCGCGTGCGTGGTCTCGCTTGGCGCCGAAGCCTCCTGCCAGCAAAGCGGCAGCTTGACCCAGAACCGCGAGCCCTTGCCGGGCGCGCTTTCGGCACCGATCGCACCGCCCATCGCCTCCGTCAGGCGCTTGGCGATGGCAAGGCCGAGACCGGTCCCGCCATACTTGCGCTTGGTCGAGCTGTCGGCCTGAACGAACGAGCCGAACACCCGCTGGCAGCTTTCCGCGGTCATCCCGATGCCGGTGTCGATGACCTCCAACTGCAGGACCGTTGAACCCTGCTGCTGTTCCAGTGCGCCAACCCGGACGACCACCTCACCGCTTTCGGTAAACTTGATCGCGTTGCCGAGCAGGTTGTTGAGGATCTGGCCGATCCGGCCCGGATCGCCGCGCACGGCGGAATGCGTGGCCGGATCGATATAGCAAAGCAGCTCCAGGCCTTTGCTGAAGGCTCTGTCGGCAAACGATTCGACGACATCCTCGATGACATCCGTCAGCTCAAAATCCTCGATCGAAAGCTGCGTTTTGTTGGCTTCGACCTTGGAGAAATCGAGAATGTCGTTGATGATGATCAGCAAGGACTCGGCGGAGCGCTGAATGCTCTTGGTGAAGTGACTCTGCCTTACGGACAGGTTCGTGTTTTCGAGAAGCTGAAGCATCCCCAACACGCCGTTCATCGGCGTGCGGATCTCGTGACTCATCATCGCCAGGAATTCCGACTTGGCTCGGCTGGCGGCTTCCGATGCCTCCTTGGCTTCCTTCAACTGCTGGACGATCCGCTCGAGATCGGCATTCGCCGCCTCAAGTTCCCGGGTTCGGATGGCGACCTGCCTCTCGAGCTCGTCCTGCTGCCTCTCGAGCTGGTTTTCGACCCGTTTGCGATCGGTGATGTCGATCACGATGACAACGATGCCGCCACCGGGCATCTTGTTCTGCCGGACCTCGAGAACCCGGCCATCCGGACACGGATACTCGAATTGGTGGACCCTCGCTGTCGCATGAACGCGCAGACGCTCGAGGATGACGGCATCGAGGGCGCTCTCGCTCTCTTCCTCGCTGGGTTTGCCGGGCGCGCCGCCGGGATCGATGGGCGGGACCGTGAGGTCCAGCATCTGCAACAATCTTTCGTTGCGCGTCAGCAGGTTGCACTTTTCGTCGAAGGTCGCGATGCCGGCGCCGGTATTGTCGAGAGTGGCCCGCAGCAGCGCCGACTTCTCCAGCAGTTCGCATTTGCTTTGCGACTGGCTGATCGCGTAGCGCAACGCGCGCTCGAGCAGGATCGGGGTCAGCTGTCCCTTTTCGAGAAAATCCGATGCCCCCGCTCGCATCGCCGCGATGTCGATGTCGCGGTCGCCCATGCCGGTCAACAGGATCATCGGAACCATCGCCCCGGCGGCTCTTGCCTCCTGGACCAGTTCAAGGCCGCTGCGCTCGCCCACCTGATAATCGACAAGGCAGATGTCGGCCGCCGCGTTGGCAATGGCCTCGCGGCCGAGTGCGAAGGTCGGCACCCAAACGAGTTCGAACTGATCCTCGCTGATGTCGGCGAGCAGATCCTTGGTGATCAGATAGTCGTCCTCGTCATCCTCGATCAGAAGAACGCGGGTTTTGCCCTCGCTGCAACGGGTTGCCATCGTCATGTCACTGGGGTGGGAGTTCGACAATTTCTGTCCAGTACTGGGTCAGGACGCGCGTGATTTCCACCAGACCCTCGAACGTCACCGGCTTGGTGATGAAGGAACTGACGCCCAGTCCATAGGTGCGGATGATGTCCTCCTCCGCTTTCGACGTCGTCAGCACCACCACGGGGATCCGGCACAAGGCCTCATCCGCCTTGATGTCGGCGAGCGCTTCGCGCCCGTCCCGCTTGGGCATGTTCAAATCGAGCAGGACCAGGCCCGGATACGGTCGTCCCGCCAGATCGGCATACGGCCCTTCGCGCCTCAGATAGGCCATCAGCTGCTCACCGTCCTCGACGAACTCGACGGTGTTGATGATCCTGTTTTCCTCGAAGGCCTCCTTGATGAGCATCCGGTCATCGGAGTCGTCGTCGGCAACGAGGATCGAAATGGACTTGGGCTGGTGAATCATGGTCACTCCTGGACGACCTGTTTGATGGGCAGGGTCACGATGAAGGTTGAACCCGCTCCCGGTTTGCTTTGCGCGTCGATCGTCCCGTTGTGGCGATCGACGATCTTGCGGCAGGTTGCGAGCCCGATGCCGGTTCCTTCGTACTCGCTGCGGCCGTGCAACCGCTGGAACACCGCGAAGATGCGCCCGAGGTACTTCTCGTCGAAGCCGATGCCGTTGTCCTGGATCCGGATTTCGCAGAACTCGACGTCCTGCAGACATTCCGTTTTCGTGGTGATCCGGCCTTCGATTCGGATGCGGGGCGCGATTCCCTTGACGCGGAACTTGACCGCGTTGCTGATCAGATTCTGGAGCAGTTGCTGGATCTGGGTCGGATCGCCCTCGATCGCCGGCAACGGGCCGGCCTCTACGATCGCCCCGGCCTCCTCGATCGCCACCTGGAGATCGCCGAGCACCTCCTGCAGGATCCTCTCCAGCTTGAGCCGGACGAACGGTTGCGCCTTGGTCGTCACCCGGGAATAGGAGAGCAAGTCGCTGATCAGTCTGCGCATCCGGCTGGCGGCATTCTGCATGCGGTCGATGTACAGCCGCCCGTCGTCGCCGAGAGCCTCGCCATAGCGGGCAACCAGACGGCTGCCGAACGATTCGATTTTCCTCAGCGGCTCCTGGAGATCGTGAGAGGCGACAAAGGCAAAGTTCTCCAGCTCCTTGTTGCTCTGCTCCAGCTTGCTCATGTATTGGCGCAGCGTGAATTCCGTCTGCTCGCGCTGCGTGACATCCTCATAGGTCGCCACCGATCCGCCGTTCGCCAACGGCTGGTGCATCACCGCGATGATCCGGCCGTCGCTCAGCCTCTGCAGCAGAAAATCCTGCTCGCGCCGCGCCGCCTGGGTCGGCCGCTCGGCAAGCGCCCGCTCGCCTTCCTCCGGCGTGTAGTTGCCGATGGCAATGCTGTATTCCATGATCTCCCTGAGCGTGATCCCGGGTTTTACCACGTCCGGCGAGAACCGGTACATCTCCAGGTACCTGCGGTTGACGACGATCAGCCTCTGGCCCGCATCGAACATGCAGAGCCCCTGGATCATGTTGTTGAGCGCGGCATCGAACAGAAGGTTCTGTTCGGCAAGCTGATCGCTGAGATCGGTGAGGGCCGCTTCCCTTTCCTTCTGGGCGGTGATGTCGGTATGGATCGCGACCGTGCCGCCGCGCGCGGTCCTGCGTTCGGTGATCCGGAACCAACGGCCATCGGTCAACTCGATTTCGAACGGATCGAGCGGGTTCTTGTGGAGGGCGAGCCGTGCCGCGAGGTATTCGTCGCCCGTTCGTCCTCTCAGATTGATCTGACCGGCATCCAGAGCCGCATGGATCTGATCGACGAAGCTGCCCCCGTCGGCGAGCTGGGGGTAGATCTCGCGGTAACGGCGGTTGCAGGTCACGAGACGATCGTGCTGGTCGAAGTAGACGAACCCGTCCGCCATCGCCTCCAGCACGTCTAGGGTATCCAGCGCATCCAGCAGCAGCCCATCCCCGCCGGGCGGGAGCGGGGTTGCGGCCGAGCGCTGGCCGCCGGCGCGGTGGGAAAACATCCGCTTGCTCATGCTGGGGAGAGAGGACTGGCGTACGGGCGGCTTGCGGCACTCTCCGATCCATTCGCCGCCCGCTGGGGGGCTGCTGCTTGCGGCTCGGCCTTCATCCGCAGGAGCGCCTTGCGGTCCGCCTTGCCGTTGCGTGTCAGCGGGATCATCGGGATAAACGCGAAATCCCGCGGGATCATCGGCTGTGGAAGGCGGCCCGCGACGTGGTGCCGGATCTGATCGACAACCGCATCCGTCGGGTGCTCCTGATCGGTCACCAGATACGCCGCAAGCTGCGCGGTTCCCTGGCCCGTCTGCTTCGCCACGACGACGACATCGCGGATGCACGGATGGCCGCGGATCGCGCTTTCGATCTCGCCCAGCTCCATGCGGATGCCGTTGATCTTGACCTGATCGTCGTTGCGGCCGAGGTACTCGATGTTGCCGTCGGGCAGGAAGCGCGCCACATCCCCGGTTTTGTACATCCGCGCGCCGGTATCGGCCGCAAACGGATTGGCAACGAACCGCTCCGCGGTCAGTTCCGCCTTTTGCCAGTAGCCGGTGGCAAGGCCGATACCGGCAATGTACAGCTCTCCGGGGACACCGACCGCGACCGGCTGAAGGCGTTCATCGAGAATGTAGAGCTGAATGTTGGCGATCGGCTTGCCGATCGGCACGCGGCCGTCATGGACGTCCGCTCGACAATGCCAGAAGGAAACGTCGACCGCCGCTTCGGTGGGACCATAGAGATTGTGCAACTCGGCGCGAGTGCGCGAGAGAAACATGCCCTGAACCTCGAAAGGCAGGGCCTCTCCGCTGCAGAACACCAGCCGAAGGGGCAGGGTCTCGATTCTGGGACACGTCAGAAACAGCTTCAGCACGGAGGGCACGAAATGGCAGCAGGTCACGTTTTCCTGGCGGATCAGCCGAAAAAGATAACTGGGAACGATGTGCCCTCCCGGCTCGGCGACAACAAGAGTGGCGCCGACCGCAAGCGGCCAGAGGAACTCCCAGACGGAAACGTCGAAGGTGTAGGGGGTTTTCTGCAGCACCCGGTCCTCAGGCGTCAGCCCGTATGTCTCCTGCATCCAGGCAATCCGGTTGAAAATCGCCTTGTGCTGGATCAGCACGCCCTTCGGCTCGCCGGTGGAGCCGGAGGTGTAGATCATGTAGGCGAGGTCCTCGGGCGCGATCGCGACTGGGCGGAACCGAGCATCATTGTCCGCCGCAGGATCCTGATCCGGGTCCGCCGTCAGCACAATGGGTTGTACGCCGGATGCCGGCAGCGCCGCGACGAGCGTTTGCTGGGTGATGACGAGGCGCAGGCCGGCGTTGCCGATGATCGCCGCAAGACGCGCCGGCGGGTCCTCAGGACTGAGCGGCACGTAAGCGCCACCCGCCGTCAGAATGGCATAGATGGCGATCACCATCTCGACCGAGCGTTCCATCACGATCCCGACGAAGGTGCCGCTGCCGACCCCCTGCTGGCGAAGGTGACGGGCCAGTCGCTCCACCCGTACGTTGAGATCCCCATAGCTGACGGTTGCGCCGGCGAAAATGATCGCTGGATGAGTGGGACGAAGAGCCACCTGTTCGTTGAAACGGGCGACGAGACCGCCGTCATACGGGTAGCTCCGGGCGGTGTCGTTCCAGGCCTTGACGATCGTGTTCTTCTCGCTCTCTTCGATGTAGTCGTGACACGCAAGCGGGCGGTCCGGATCGGCGGCAATCGACCGTGCCAGGGCCGAGATATGGCCGATAACGCTGTCGATGAATTGTGTGCCAATCCGCCCCGGCGAGAACAAGCGGACATGGCGGCTGCGCGTATCGACGATCAACCCCAACTGAGACGCCGCGACCACCGTTTCGGTGTGCTCGGCTCCGAGCGCGACGATGATCGGCGGCCGAGTCCAGCCCGCCGCGGCTTCGGCGCCGCCTGTGCAGGCAGCGGCAGCGGCAGCACCGGCTCGGCCGCCGGCCTCTGCATTTTGCCGCGCGACAGCGATTCGTCGGGCAAGACCGGAGAAGGATGCGGTGTCGTCGACGGCGACCGCGAGCGGGACCACCATGCCGAACGGTTCCGCCACGTAACCGATGCCGACGACTGCCTCCCCGGATGTCCGCGCCGCGTATGCCATCACGAGAGCGACAACGGTGTCCAGTACCGGGCTGCCGTCCGCTGCCAGCGGCCCGAGCAGCGCATCGAGCGTGGTGGAGACGACATGCGGCGCCGTGATCGGCCCGGCGGGGTTCCGATAGACCTCGGCCTGGGGAAGCACCGCCGGTGCCGGAAGGTCTCCCACAGCGTCGGCAGCCGGACCGGGCATGCCGCAACCGCCGAAGCGATGGCTGTCCATGTAGGTCATCACACCTTGATCCCGTTCTGTTGAAGGACGCGGCGGATCGCGCCGACCGAGGTCATGGCTGCGGCCTGCATCGGCGGAAACGCGAGGCCGAATGCTTCTTCCAGCTCCATGACCACTTCGATGTGCCGCAGGCTGTCCCAGTTCGCCATCGTGCGCGTGCTGGAGTCGTCGTTGACCTCCGTGATCGCGCATCGCAAAACCCGCGAAACGACTTCTTCAAGTGTCATTGGAGTCACCGCCTTTCGATCCTGTCGGCTGTGTCAAGTGTTCAGAACTGGTAGTAGACAAAGCTGGTTTCGCCGGCCATCAGGCCGATCGAGACGGCCAGCAGCAGCCATGTTGCCAGCGCCCACCGGGGGGACGGTTGCCAGACCCACCCGAACCGGCCGCTGTTGAGCGATGGCAGGTCGGTGCTGATCCGGTGGTTGCACATGATCTGCTGGGTGTTGGGAAACAGCAGCGCGATCACCATCAAGCCGGCGATCAACAGAAGGGCTGGGCCCGCGGCGAGTGCGGACGCCGCTGGCGCAGCGAGGGGGCCGATCCCCGCCATTGCCGTCAGCATCATGAGTGCGGCGCCGACACTCTCCGCGCGGAAGAAGACCAGCCCGATGACGACCACCGCCATCGTCAGCAGCCAACCGGCTGGCTGCGGCAAGGCCGGCATCGCCGCCTCCCGCCAGGCGTGGTTGAAGGCCAGGGCAAAGCCGTGGATGAGACCGAAAACGATGAACGTCCAGCCCGCGCCATGCCAGATGCCGGCCAGCACGAACGTCAGCACCACCGGCAGCGCGACCGCCACAATGAAGCGCTTGGGCCGGCTGAAGCGTCCCTTGACCGCCCGGCGCATCAGGGAAAAGCCCATCGGCGTGTAAAGGTAGGTGGTGAAAAACCGCGTCATCGTCATGTGCCAGCGGCGCCAGAAGTCGATGATGCTGGTCGCTTTCAGCGGAGAGTTGAAGTTCAACGGCAGGCGGAAGCCGAACAGGTAGCCGATTCCCACGGCCATGTCGGAGTAGCCGGAAAAATCGAAGTAAAGCTGCAGGGTATAGGCGAGCGCGCCGATCCAGGCTCCGAGCGCATCGATCGCCGCTCCGCCGGCAACCGCGTTGAAGGTGCTATCCGCGTAGGGGGCGATGCTGTCCGCTAGCACCAGTTTCTTGAACAACCCGATCCCGAATACCGTCAGGGCGATGGCGATCCGCAGTGGATTGAACGGCGAGCGCTGCGCCTCCGCGAACTGCGGCAGCATCTCCTTCTGCAACAGGATCGGGCCGGCCGTCACACAAGGGAAGAACGAGCTGATCAGGAAAAAGTGGGAAAAGCGGAGATTCTGCAGCTGCCCGCTGTAGATCTCGCAAAGCACGCCGATCTGGATGAAGGTGAAGAAGGAAATGCCGACCAGATAGACGATCTGCAGATGCGGGGCTGCCGTCCCCAGAAGCGCATTCAGATTGTCGATCAGAAAATTGCTGTACTTGAAATAGATCAACAGGCCGAGATTGCAGGCGAGCGCCGCCATCAACAGCTTGAAGGCCGGCTTTGCCCGCTCCCGCTCCCGCGCTCGGAGCAGGAGAAGGGCGAACCCGTAATTGACGGTGATCGAGCCGGCGAGAACGGCGGCATGGAGCAGGCTCCACTGCGCGTAGAAGACGAGCGAAGCTGCGGCCAGCCAGACGATGCCCGCCTGCCAACCGCGCCAGCGGACGACGACACCAAAGCCGAGAAAGCAGAGAGGGAGGAAACCGAAAATGAACGCATAAGAATGGAACAGCATGTCTCAACTCCCCGCGATGGTGCGATGGGGCGATCCGGTGAGCGATCCGGTGAGCG
>CAZFBS010000018.1:10458-55186 GCA_964517265.1 uncultured Rhodospirillaceae bacterium
TCTCAACTCCCCGCGATGGTGCGATGGGGCGATCCGGTGAGCGATCCGGTGAGCGGTCCGGCGCCGGCAGCGCCCGCCGCCGGAATCCGGTCGAGGATCCGTTTCAGGCAGGCGGCATTGCTGTGATTGGAGTCGATGAACATGCCGGCATCGCAGCCGACGGACGTCGCATCGAAGCTTCCGACGACATCAAGGCGATGCTTGGCGGCGAGGTGAGCGACCACCTCGGTGATCCGATCGAGTCCCTCCATGTACGCCGTGCCGCGGACGGCTGCCGAGTAGGCGGGATGAAACGGCGGGTGTGCCAGGACCACCCGGACGCCGTGCTCGCCAAGAAACCCGAGCAGTCGGTCGAGCGCCTCGACGGCGTACGGATCCACGGCAATCGTTTGGCCTCGCCAGAACGCCGCGTCTTGTGCGGCTTCCCGCAAGGCTCGCTCCTCGGTGAACATCTCGACGTGCTGTCGCGACCAGAGCACGGAGCCGCTCCTGCGGACGATGTCGAGACGATCCAGAATGGCGGCGTTGGTCGGTCCCGGCCGCTTATCGGCGAGGAGCATCTGCCAGCCGCCCTCCCAAGCCGCTCGGAGCGACAGAAGATCGACCCACTTGCGCCAGCGCAGTGTCTGCCACCACGGATGGGTTGGCAGGCCGAGCCGCCGTGCCATCTGCCTGTACTCGGGAACGTAGCTGAGCCAGCGCTCATCGGTGCGGTCTTGAACCGGAAGGAACGTCAGATCGCGGACGCTGATGAGGAACGTCTTTGGCAGCCGATTGTTCGACACGAACAACTCGGCACTGGCGAGAATATCTTCGAAATAATCACGATGAACGTGGGCGTTGTAGACAAACTGGTTCGGCACCAACTCGGCGTGCGCTTCCTGCCAGTGGCTGGCCCCGATGACAACGAGATCCGGCGTCCGGGTCATTTGTGCGACGTGCGCGCGGCGCAGGGCACGAATGTCGAAGTTGACGTCGAAGACCGCATAGTCGTGGCCGGATTCGAACATTCGCGCCACCCGGGCGTGGCCTGACGTCCCGTAGATCAGCGGGTTCAGTACGAGGTTTGCCGCGATGACTCCGAGCCAAAGCACCACCAGGGTACAGGCGACGATCGCAAGATAGGAGGCCGCCGGGTCGGGAATCGCCGCCCCCTCATCGAGGGGGGGCAGCGCGTTTCGGGTGAAAGGTTGATCTCCGAGCCGCCGGCCGGTTTCGCCGCGGTCCAGAATGCGCCGATCCTGGGTGGCGCTGCGGCGCTCGCCGGCTCGCTCTGGAGTCGGGGCCGCAGCTTGGTTTGCAGCATCGTGCGCAGGGGACACGGCCGGGTGCCTTCATCTGTTCGATACGTGAAGGCTGGCTTACACCTCGACTGAATAAGATTCTGTTAAGCGGCACATGTGTGACATGGATGCCGGCAGGGGTCGGGTTTCGCCGTTTTTTCCGCCACCGGACGGCGCGTGCACGGTGGCGGCACACGGTTGTGTTTTGATCCATTATTCGTTATATTTTTGGGGACCGAATGCAGATTGATCTCGAATTATACGAAACACCAGAAGGTCACGCAGAGGATCTCGGCCGCTTCATGGATGATTTTGTCGCGGTGGCGAAATCAGGCTCGGCAGCCCATGACACGGTGTGGGCGGGCCTGATCACTTTGATGGATCTGGGGCAGAAGAACGCGGATGAGGTGAGGAGCCACTTGGTCACCTGCACACTCTGGCGATGGTTCGATGACTTGGCGGTCTTAAGGACGCCCGGCGAGCCATGCGTGTTTTTCAGCGTGGTGCAGGATGAGGATGAAGGGCCGGCAGCGATGCGCATCTACGCGTTCGGCGCTGCGCTCCGGCTGTTGGCACCGGACGAGGCAAAGTGGGAAGCGAAGATCCTGGCGCGCTGTCGCTCCCTCGGTCTGTGTCAATGAGAAGGGCAACGAGAAGAATGAGAAGGAGGCTTTTGCCATGAAGATCGAGGTGAGGAAAGCGGGCGCCGCGCCGACGGAGCTTACGTGCGAGAATGTAGTGGCTCGGCGGAGGATGGCGCCGTCCCATCGGGCGGGCGTGAAGGACCTGATGACGGCGCTGGAGCGCGAGCACCCCGATCTCGCCGCGCAGGCACCCCTGTCGAGCGCTGCGGTGGAAGCCGGTGATCTGGTGCGCTCAATGCGGTTGGCGGCGAACATGCCTCAGCGAAAACTGGCGCAGGCCGCGGGTCTGCGGCAACCGGCCCTCAGCGCGATCGAGCGCGGAGAGGGAAAGGATGGGCCGACCTACCGGACGCTTCGTGACTTGGCGGAGGCGCTCGGGATGCGAATTGCGTTGGTGCCGAAAGAGGAAGGGGCAATGGCCGCCGCCTCGCCCACGGAAACTTCGAAGGAAACTCCTGAAATGGCCGACGTGCTGAGCTCGTTGGAAAAGTGGCTTGCTTCCGAAGGAGGATTGCCGGGGAATCTCGATTGGACGCGGGTCAACGTTCTCGTCGTCGGGCCTCACGGGGTTGTGCGGGAGCGTTCTCCGGTCAAGCGAAGCCTCTACCGGATGGGTGATGATGTCCGGTTCATCCATGGTGGCCGTTATACCAATCGGATGAGCGTCGATCTCTTGGACGGAGAGGAGGTCGACATCGTCAACACCGGAGAGGGGGTTGTCGTCGCGCTCGAATTTCCGGACGTCGCCGCTCAGGATGATGAACGCGGAGCGAATGATGACAGGATGATGACAAATGACGACAGATGAGGACAAAGGATGATCGATTGGCTCGGCGCAATCGAGCTCATTGGCGGAATTCTGGGAATTCTGGGTTCGATTGTTCTCGCTATCCCTGCGGCATTCGATCTGAAAAACAGACGATTCTGGGATCGGCTCGGCCAGCTGAAGTCGATCGCAGGCGTCAGCCCGCCCGACGTGCAGGCCCTGCAGCAGTTGCTTCTCAATGACGTGCTGGGCAGCTACCGGCTCCACGCATGGTGCACCATGGGCGGCGGCATGCTCCTGGCCGTCGGATTCGGCTTGATTGCGGCCGCCGGAGGGGTCCGCGTGAGTGGCGGGTGATATTCCCTTGCGCCATCCCGACTCTCCTTTCGTCTCCGCCTCGTGGATCGGATTCCTCGCTTCGTTCCCAAGCGGAGAATCAGTCGATCCACCAAGCCGTTGATCTGGTGGTTCGATTCAGCTGACGGATGGACCTCATCCGTCAGCATCAAACCACTAGCGGCCGGTCTGGTTGGGCAACCAGACGGCGATGTCCGGGAATACGACGATGAGGCCGACGGCCAGCAGGAGAATGAAAAAGAACGGCGCCGCCGCCCGGGTCAGATAGAGGATGTTGTGCCCGGTCAGTCCTTGCAGGGCGAACAGATTGAAGCCCACCGGCGGCGTGATCTGCGACATCTCCACGACGATCGCCAGGTAGACGCCGAACCAGATCCGATCGATGCCGGCCTGCTCGATCATCGGCAGGATCACTGCGGTGGTCAGGACGACGATCGAGATGCCATCGAGAAAGCAGCCGAGAACGATGAAGAAAACCGTCAGCACACAGATCAGCAACGTCGGGCTGAGCTGCATCGTCCCGATCCACTCTGCCAGCGCTCGCGGGATTCCGGTAAAGCCCATGACGACGGTCAGGAACGAAGCTGCGGCGAGGATGAAGGTGATCATGCACGAGGTACGGATGGCACTGAACAGCCCCTCGATGAATCCGGCCCGGGTCAGCGAGCCGGAAAGCCATCCGATCAGCAGGGCGAGCCCGACACCGACAGCGGCGGCATCGGTCGGGCTGGCAAAGCCAAGATAAATGGAGCCGAGGACGCCGAAGATCAGCAACAGGATCGGGAGCAGGCGGATGCTGCGGCGGACGATGTTGCCACCCAGGATGGGGTCGTTCTGTTTGGGGATCTGGCCGGGATTGAACACCGACCAGAGGATCACGTATCCGACGAAGAGAACCAGCAGCAGCAGGCCGGGAAGCACGCCGGCGAGGAACAGGCGAACGATCGATTCCTCGATCGCCACGCCATACACGATCAGAATGACCGAAGGCGGGATCAGAAATCCGACGGTTCCGGAGCCGGCGAGGGAGCCCAGCACCAGCGGCGGAGGATACCCGCGTTTCAGCAGCTCGGGGACCGACATCTTGCCGATGGTCGCGGCGGTTGCGACCGACGATCCGGAGACCGCGGCGAACAGGCCGCAGCCGAGGATGTTGACATGCACGAGCCCGCCCGGGATCCACCGCATCCACGGTGCAAGCCCATTGAACAAGTCCTCGGAGATACGGGAGCGGGACAGAATCTCGCCCATCCAGATGAACATCGGAATGGCCGCCAACGGCCATGCATTGCTCGACCCCCAGATGGAAGTGGCCATCACTTGTGCGACGGGAACCGAAGTGAAAAGAGTCATCCCGATGAACGCGACTCCCAACAGGCAAAACGCGATCCAGATGCCGCTCCCAAGAAGAGCGAAGAAAACGATCAGCAGAACCGCGGAATATCCAAGCTCTTCCATGGGGTGTCCTTGAAGGGTTGTCGGCCCGGATTTGGGGGTGAACGCCGGGCAGCGATCGATCCTGTTGCGGATGCGCGCCTGAGCGCAATGCTCTGCTCGTCAGGCTGCGGAGATCTTTTCCATGTCGTTGTGCGCCACTGCGGCCAGATTCCAGATCGGCTGCGGTTGCGGGACCGGCGTCGCAATCCCGTCCCCGGCGCGATTTTCGGGTGGATGGGCAGTTGCTGTTGCGGAAAACGCACCCACGGCGAACTCCACGGTCCGGTCTATCACGGCGATCGACAGGACGATGGAGCCGACGGCCATGGCCAACTGCGGGATCCACAAGGGAATCGCAACCATCCCCGGGGTGACGTCGCCAAAACGAGCCGAGTCGACGACATGGAGGACGGAGGACCAGCTGAAGAAAAGGCTGATCAGACAGGCCACGCCAAGGCACCAAGCCTCGAGCCATGTTCGTCCACGGCCGGAGACCGCACGGATGAGGAGACTGACGCGAATGTGGCCGTCGGTCCTGAAGGTGTAGCCGAGCCCCAGGAACGATGCGCCGGCGAACGCGTAGCCGGCAAGATGGGCGTAGGACGGAATCGCAAGGCTGATCGGGGTGTTCCACAGCCAACCGCTCAGATCGCTGAGGAGATTGGCGCCCACTTGCAGCATGACAATCAGACAGCTGGTGGCGAGGAAGGCTGCCGCCAGCCCCCCGCTCGCGACGTAGAGCCCATCAAGAAACTTGCGCATCTGCGATCTCCTTTTCGACGCTGGCACGGTCGGATCGGTCGCCTCGCATGCGAGGTGCAGCTCGGGGCGCCACGAGCCCAGGAATGTCTTTGTCCTGCGGAAGGAAGGCATGGACGTCGCCGGCTCCTCGGGGCTTCCCGGCACCGGACCTCACTGAGCCCCCTGGCGAGCCCGAAACTCCGCGATGATCGCCAGGGCGTCGGTGCCGGCATGGGCTGCCCAGTCGGCCGCCATCAGGCGGCCGAATTTTTGCAATCCCGCTGCCAGCTCGGCGCTGGGATCGCGGACATCGAGGCCTTGTGCCTTGAGCTCGACAACCTTTGCTTCGGTTTCTGCTTTGCTCATCGCCCATCCCCGCTGTTCGGCTGCGGTGGCCGCTGCCAGAATTGCCTCACGGTCGCTGTTGCTCAGCGCGCGGAATGCCCGTGTGTTGACGACGACGATGTTCTTCGGCAGCCATGCGCGGGTGTGGTAATAATGGGTCAGGAACTCCCAGGCTCGCGAACTCACTCCGGTCGATGCGGAGGTGATCATCGCATCGATCCGGCCGGTGGAGAACGCCTGAGGAATGTCGGTGACTTCCACCTGGGTCGGGACGGCGCCGACGAGGCCGGCAAGACGTTCCTGCGCGGAATTGTAGGTGCGCAGTTTAACCCCCCGAAGGTCTTCGACCCTTTCCACCTGGCGGCGGGTGTAGAGAGCTTGAGGTGGCCATGGAACGGCGAACAGCACCGTAAGCCCCTCGGCCCCGAGCAGCGTCTGAATGGATGGCCTGGAGACCTGCCACAGAATGGCGGCATCTTCATAGGTGGTGGCCAGGAACGGAATCGAGTCGAGTTGAAACAACGGGCTTTCGTTTGCCAACTGCGAGAGCAGAAATTCTCCGATCGGAACCTGACCGGAGCGCACCGATTTCTTGATTTCTGGATGCTTGAACAGGGAGCCGGCGCTATGCACCTTGATGTCGACACGCCCCTCGGTCGCAGCCTTCACCTCTCTAGCGAACTGCTCGAGATTGATCGTATGAAAACTGGTGACGGGGTATGCCGTCGGCATATGCCAGGTTGCCGCCGTCCCCACTGCCGGCCAGAACGGAAGGCCGATCGACAAAAGGGCGACTGCTCCCAGCCTGATGACCCGCAGGACGCATTTGCTCGCTTTGCCGTTCCAAATACTTCGGATCATTCGGGACTCCCTTCTGAATGAACTTCGATCCAACCGACTTTCTGTATTGCCAATACTTTTTTCAGGAAAATCAAAAAATTAAAGTGAATTGATGTATATTTTAAAAGAATACAAACCTAATCATCAAGGCTATTATTGTCCATATACAAATACCTGTTGGTATGGCGATGTATGCCATGCAGGTTTCAATCCCGAGTGGTTGTTTTTCTGGCTCTATTTCTAATTTTATAACCTCAGTCGATTGACTGGGCTTCATCAAACGGGTGGCGTTGATCTCTGGTATGACCACACGTTCAACAGGGAAGTCGCTGACGTTTTGCAAATCCAAAATGGGTTCAATGCCAATATGTTTCTGTAGTTCCATGGATCCTCGTCCTTAATGATAGCGTTTGATCCATTGCGCGATGTCGCTGGCCGGACCGGGACGGGCGAAAAGAAAGCCCTGGGCCTCGTCGCATCCGCGGTCCGAGAGGAAGTCCAACTGGCTGGAACATTCGACGCCTTCTGCGACCGCGCGAAGCCGCAGATTGTGGGCAAGCGCAATGATTGCGCCGACCAGCGCCTCTTCGTCGCCGCTCTTGTTGATGTCCTTGACGAAGGTGCGGCCAATTTTGAGGCTCTTGATGGGAAATCGCTTCAGGTAGCTGAGGGATGAGTATCCCGTTCCGAAGTCGTCGACGGAAATCTCGACGCCGATATCGGCAATGTGCTTGAGGTTCTGCCGGCAGGCCTCACTGTCTTCCAGGAGAAGACCCTCGGTCAGCTCGAGTTCGAGCAGGGAAGGATCAAGCCGGGATTTCGAGAGGATCCGCGAGACGTGCGACGAAAGGTCTGCCTGCTTGAACTGCATCGCGGAGAGGTTGACCGAGACCTTCATCCCTGGCAAACCTTGCTGACCCCAGTTGACGGCCTGTTGACAGGCTTCCTTCAGAACCCATTCACCGATCGGTGCGATCAGGCCCGTCTCTTCGGCAATCGGAATGAATTCGTCCGGCGTGATCAGCCCGAAATCAGGGTGCTGCCAACAGACCAGTGCCTCGCAGGCCACAACCCTGCTCATGCGGATGTCGATCCGCGGCTGGTAGTGGACGACGAGTTCGCCTCGCTGCAGCGCCCTGCGCAGGTTGGTTGCCAGCGTCAGCTTGCGGATAGCATTTCCGTTCAACGAGTCGGTGAAATACTGACAGCAGTTTCGCCCGTTCTGTTTGGCGTCGTACATGGCCGCATCGGCGTTCTTCAGCAGCGTGTCGACATCCCCTCCATCGATCGGATAAACCGCGATCCCGATGCTGCTCGTCACCGAGATCTCCTTTCCCTTGACCGAGAAGGGCTCGGCCAGGGTCTGGCCGATGCGTTGTGCCACAGCGACGGCGTTCTCCGGGTTCCCCAACTCGGTGAGCAGAATGACGAATTCGTCGCCACCCAGGCGGGTCACGATGTCCGTACCCAAGGCGGTGAAACCGCTTTCTTCCTTGATCTCGAATCCTGGTCCTCCGCGGTCGCCGCTACAGCGCAGCGAGGATTGAAGGCGCTTCGAGACCCCCTGGAGCAGCATGTCGCCGGCGTCGTGGCCCAGCGTATCGTTGATCATCTTGAAATGATCGAGATCGAGAAAAAGAACGGCCAAGTAGCGATTGAGCCGTTTGGCCGAAGCTATGGCTTGGTTCAGAAGCTGTGTCAGAAACGCCCGATTGGGAAGGCCGGTCACGCTGTCGAAAAAGGCGAGGTATCGGATCTTCTGTTCCGCGCGGCGTCTTTCCGTAACGTCTTGGATGATTCCACAGATCCGCTCGACTTTGTAACCACTTCCGATCAGAATCTCTGCCTCCTGGTAGATGATGCGATCGGTCCCGTCCGGGGTGATGATGCGATGTTCGATGCTGTATCCGCGTCGCCCGCGGATGGCGGCGACGATCGTGCTCTTGACCCGGCGCCGATCGTTCGGATCCACCAGCGCAAGCAATTCGCGATGGGTGAAGTTGCTATGCCCGAACGGCAGCCCGCAAATCTCACGAAGTCCATCGGAGCAATGGGTTCCTTTGAGTTTCGGGTCCCACTCCCAGTGCCCGAGCTTGGCCAGCCTCTGGGCACGCGACAAGCGGGCCTCGCTTTCCCGCAACTGATCAGCCGTACGCTGGGCGCGAAGCAGGTATTGCAGCCGGTAGGTCAGCAGGAGGTAGTTGATCGGCTTGGTGATGAAGGATGTGGCCCCGACCTCGAACGCCCGATGAATCGAGGCGGTGTCATCCAGTCCGGTCATCATCACGATGGGGACATGCGCGCCGCCCGGCAAGTTACGAATCGCGGCACAGGCGGCAAACCCGTCCATCATCGGCATGACGATGTCCAAGAGGACGATGTCTGGTGTCACCACGGTGAAGGCGGTAATTGCCGGCGCACCGTCGTCGGCCTCTTCGACGGCGAACTCTGCCTGCTCCAGGGCTTCGCGCAGGATGATTCTGCTGGCCGTATCGTCGTCGACAACAAGAACGAGAGGTTTCGGCCTTGCTCTGCTCATGCCAAGGTTCCATCTGAGCCGGTGCGGTCCGATCCGGCGCAGCCGGCGGTACAGACGAAGTTGGCAGTTTTCGCTGAATATTCTGTTAAGCGCCTCCGCAACCTTGGTGTTCCGGATCAACGAAGGAGAGAACGGATGGGATCGGGACGATCTGCTGTGGGTCCCACACGTGGGAAGCCCGCCGCGGCGACTTTCGAGGAGTCTTTGACAGGTCGGCAAATGCTCTTATAGAAGGAGAGCGCGTGATAACGCGAGGGCCGGGGTGTTCATCCCCGCCTCTATTGGATGGGTGGCCGAGCGGCTGAAGGCGCTCCCCTGCTAAGGGAGTATGGGTTAAAAGCCCATCGAGGGTTCGAATCCCTCCCCATCCGCCAAACTTCCAAAGCAAATGGCGGCTTGTTTTTGAACATTTCCGGCTTGCGATCCGACGCTTCCGGCTATTCGTGCGGTATTCTGTCATGGACAACAGCGAGTTGGAGGCAGCCGGTCGTGATCGATGACACAATATTTTTCAGGTTGCGCGTTGATCTGACAAAGAAAGGACCGAAAGAATGAAGCGGATTTTCAGTGTTGCCATGGCGCCACTGCTGCTTGGAGCGCTGGCTGCGGGATTAACCGGTTGCGGCAGTGAGAGCGGGAGAATGGCCTCTGCGCCGCCAGCGGTTCCTGCAACCGCGCAACCGGAGACAGTGGTCGGCGAAGCTTATGCCGAGACGGAAGCGACGATCGAGGCCATCGATCCCAAAACACGCACCGTGACCCTGCGCGCGGCTGACGGTAAGAGCCAGACCGTGCAGGCACCAGCCGATGTCGATCTGAGTGCGCTGAAGAAGGGCGACGTCGTTATTATTGGCGCCTACGAGCGGGTCAGCGTCAGGGCACTGCCGCCCGGTTCCGTGCCGCTCGGTGCCATGCGGGAGGTGGCAACGGCCCGCTCCCAGCCCGGGGAGACGCCCGGCCGCGTTGTCGCCGAGGCGACGCGGGTGGTCTCGGAGGTCACCGCGATTGATCTTGCCAATAACAAGGTCACCTTGAAAGGAGCCGAAGGTTCAGCGGTCACTTTCGATGTGAAGAACCCGGAGAATCAGCGCAAGCTCCAGACACTGAAGGTCGGTGATCTTGTCGAGATCGACCTTATCGAGGCGGTTGGCGTCGAGCTGAAGCCGAGAAGCTGAGGGGATATGCCGGGCCGGTCGGTCCTGGTGACCGATCGGCCTCACGATACGGTGCCCGCAAAGGATTTCCGCAATTCCAAAAATTGTTCAGGTGCTGTTCTGTATCCCGAGCGGCGTGTATGGCCTTTGGTTGCGGGCCGCGAGAGATTGCGACGTATCTCTATGGCCGGTGGCTGCTACTGCGCGAAACAGCAAGCCAGCGCGGCTATTTCGGTCAAGCTCTCAACAAAAAATTAGTGCAGCTGCAGCAATATTCAACATCACTGCCTTCAGTGTAGGAACCCGGATTCTCTGATTTTTGAGATAGTATCACCGTTTCTTTCAGGGTAGAATAAGAATCAATAAACGCCAATGTGCGTGTGAGGCAACAGGGAGGAGAACCGCCTGATGACGCTGGTCGTCAGCTCTCTGCCACGCGTCCCATCTGAACCTTCCGATCTCAAGGTTGGGCTATCAGCCCGGCGTCGTGCTTTTTCATCAAGGTGGAAGAGGGGCCGGCCGTTGCCTAGGCGCGCCAGTGGTAGCAGTACGGGAACCTTTGTGAAAGGTAGAGGGTGCTCTGATTTCAAGAGCTAAATTTAAAATCGGTTGTTCCTGGTGGGCAGGTGTGCGGGTAGCAATAAAGATAGGCAAGGAGTGTTCTGCGTATTCAATTGAGGAGGAGTGAAGGATTATGTCCGTCTTCAGCGCGCGGGACTTCAACGATCACGAACAAGTGACATTTTTCTATGATGAAGCCTCGGGTCTCAAGGCCATCATCGCGATCCATAACACCACTCGAGGGCCCTCCTTGGGCGGCTGCCGGATGTGGCCTTATGCTTCCGAGGATGAGGCGATCCGGGACGTGCTGCGATTGTCCCGTGGCATGACCTATAAGTGCGCCGCTTCCAATCTCGATATCGGCGGCGGCAAGTCGGTGATGATCGGCAATCCGCGAACCGACAAGACCGAAGCGCTGCTGCGGGCGATGGGACGGGCAATCGACCGTCTTGGCGGCCGCTACATCGCGGCTGAGGATTCCGGAACGTCCGTTCCGGACATGAAAATCATGCGAGAGGAGACGCCGTTCGTCGCCGGCATCCTCGACAAGCAAACCCGCGAAGGTGGGATGCGCAGCGGCGATCCATCGCCGGCAACCGCCTATGGCACTTTCATCGGTATGCGCGCGGCAATTCGACATAAGCTTCAGCGGGAGGACTTCAACGGCGTCCGCGTGGCGATCCAAGGTGTCGGCAATGTCGGCTTTCGGCTCGCCAAGCTCCTCCACGAAGCCGGCGCCGAACTCTGGGTAACGGACATCTACGAAGATCAGGTCAAGCGCGCGGTCGACGAGCTAGGGGCGACGGCAGTTGGCAGCGAAAACATCTATGGCCTTGACGTCGATATTTTTGCGCCCTGCGCCCTGGGTGCCACCCTCAACGACAAAACGATCCCGCAGTTTCAAGCGAAAATCGTTGCCGGGGCCGCCAACAATCAGCTCTCGGAGCATCGTCACGGCACCGAGTTGATGGAGCGAGGAATCCTCTATGCGCCGGATTACGTGATCAATGCCGGCGGGATCATCGACGTATCCTACGAACGCGGCGGCACATATGATCGCGACACCGCGATCAGGCACATTGAACGGATCTACGATACGCTGATCGAGATTTTTGAGCGGGCCAAGGAGGATGGACTGCCCACCAACCTGGTTGCCGACCAGGTGGCGGAGGAACGATTTAAGAAAAAGACACCTGCGCCTGCGGCCGGCGCTTCGATCCGCCCGGCGGCAATCGCCGGCTAGGCGCGCGCCCTTTCCCAACGCGCAAAGAAAAAATCGGACGGCCGAACAAGGCCGAAACGCACGGAAATTCGTGGGCGAGGAGGAACGTGATGGCTCAGGGTGAGATCGTAACGCGCAGCGCTGGCACCACCAGTACGACAGCAACTTGGAAGCACGAGTACTGGTCGTCTCATCTGGTCTTCATACTGGCGGCTACCGGCTCAGCGGTGGGACTTGGGAATATCTGGAAGTTTCCATATATTACAGGCATTTATGGTGGTGGTGCCTTTGTCCTTGTCTACCTGGTGTGCATTGCCCTGATCGGATTACCGGTGATGATGGCCGAGGTCCTGATCGGCCGGCGTGGCGGCCAAAGTCCGATCGGAAGCATGCACGTGTTGGCCAAGCAGGAACGCCGCTCGTCGATTTGGGAGATCGCCGGGTGGATGGGCGTAATCGGCTCGTTCCTCATTTTGTCGTTCTACAGTGTCATCGCCGGCTGGGCGGTCGTCTATGTCTGGTATGCCGTGAGCGGCCAGTTCAGTGCCACGGCGGCAGCGCCGGAGCAGGCGGCCGCGACCATTGGCGCCATCTTTGATGGCTTGCTGGCCAGCCCGATCAGCCTGATCGCTTGGCACACCGTGTTCATGGTGTTGACGATCTTCATCGTTGCTCGTGGCATCAAAGCGGGGCTGGAGCGGGCGGTGACGATCCTGATGCCGGGGCTGTTCATCATTCTGCTGGGGCTGGTCGCCTATGCGGCCTTTGCAACCGATAGCTTCGGGCAAGGAATGGCGTTCCTGTTCCAGCCCGATTTTTCCGAGTTGAGTTGGGAGGGAGTCCTGGTTGCTCTTGGCCATGCCTTCTTGAGCCTCAGTCTCGGCATGGGGATCATGGTGGCCTATGGCTCCTATCTGCCGGGCCACATATCGATCCCGCGGGCATCCATAACGATTTCTCTTCTCGATACGGCCGTTGCGCTGCTAGCCGGGATGGCGATTTTTCCGATCGTCTTTGCCAATGGGCTTGAGCCGGGCGCCGGCCCGGGGCTCGTCTTCGTCACCCTGCCGATCGCGTTTGGGGAGATGCCGGGTGGGCTCGTCGTGGGCACACTGTTTTTCATTCTGCTGGTGTTTGCCGCCCTGACCTCGTCCATCTCTCTTCTGGAGCCGACGGTGGAGTTTCTGGAGGGACGCCGGGGGATCAGCCGCCGGCAGGCCGCGATCGGGGCCGGCACAGTGATCTGGCTGCTCGGCTTAGGCTCGGCGCTCTCCTTCAATGCCTGGTCAGGGGTGGAAGTGTTCGGAGGCAACATCTTCGACGCATTAGACTTCCTTACCGCCAACATCATGCTCCCCATCACAGCGCTGCTGATCGCGCTGTTCGCGGGCTGGGCGATGGCGGCATCATCGACGCAGGACGAGTTGGAGTTGGGCGATAGCACCGCATATCGCGTATGGCGGTTCGCCATCCGCTATGTCAGCCCAATCTGTATTCTGATCGTTTTCATCTACAATTTGCTGTGAGCGCGGGACGAAGACTCATGACCAGTTATGGACCGCTCAGCCTGCAAGTGCCGGAACCCCCGGTTCGTCCGGGCGGCACCCCTGATTTCTCCTATCTGAAGATCCCGCAAGCGGGAAGCGTGCGCCGGCCGGAGATTGACGCGGCACCGGAGGATATCCGCGATCTTGCCTATACTCTCATTCGCGTCCTCGACGACAAAGGGGAAGCTGTCGGCCCGTGGGCCGGGGGATTGAATGATGAAACGGCTCTGAAGGGGCTGCGCTACATGATGAAAACCCGCGCCTACGACGCGCGGATGATGAAGGCCCAGCGTCAAGGCAAGACGTCGTTTTATATGCAGTGCACAGGAGAGGAGGCGATCGCAGTCGCCCATCAGATGACGCTGTCCCCGGGTGACATGAACTTTCCAACCTACCGCCAGCAGGGGTTGTTGATCGCCCGCGAGCATTCGCTGGTGGAGATGATGTGCCAAGTCTATTCCAATGCCGGCGACGTCCTGGGCGGACGCCAGATGCCAATTATGTACTCGTTCCGCGACTCCGGGTTCTTTTCGATCTCCGGTAACCTCGGCACCCAATATGTGCAGGCGGTGGGCTGGGCGATGGCCTCGGCAATCAAGGGCGACACCAAGATTGCCTCGGCCTGGATCGGGGACGGCGCGACGGCCGAGAACGATTTCCATTCGGGACTTCTGTATGCCTCGGTCTACTGCCCGCCGGTTATCCTCAACGTGGTCAACAACCAGTGGGCAATCTCGACCTTCCAGGGAATTGCCGGTGGCCAATCGACTACATTTGCCTCACGCGGCCATGGGTACGGGCTCGCCTCGCTTCGTGTCGACGGCAACGATTTCCTCGCCGTTCATGCGGTCTCGCAATGGGCGGTCGAGCGCGCCCGTCACAACTTGGGTCCGACCCTGATCGAATGGATCACTTACCGGGTGGCGGCCCATTCGACCTCCGATGATCCTTCCAAGTACCGCCCCAAGGAAGAAGCCAGTGCTTGGCCGCTGGGCGATCCGATTCTGCGGCTGAAGAGCTATCTGATCGGCCGGGGCGTGTGGTCCGAAGAGCGGCATGTTCAGATGCAGGCGGAGCTGGAGGAGGAAATTCGCCTCGCCGCCAAGGAGGCCGAGAGTTACGGAACCCTGGGTCAAGGACCCGCACCCAGCGCTAAGGAGATGTTTGAAGGAGTTTTCAGGGAGATGCCGCCGCACTTGCGCCGTCAGCGCCAACAAATGGGAGTCTAGGCCGTGGCGCGCATGAACATGATCGAGGCTATCCGCGATGCCATCGATGTGAAGCTGGGGATGGACGACAACGTCGTTGTCTTCGGCGAAGATGTCGGCTTCTTTGGCGGGGTGTTCCGCTGCACCGAGGGCCTCCAGACCAAGTATGGCCGGAATCGCGTGTTCGACACCCCGATCAATGAAAGTGGTATCGTCGGCATTGCTGTCGGCATGGGTGCGTACGGGTTGCGGCCGGTCGCCGAAATCCAGTTCGCCGATTACGTCTACCCTGCCTATGATCAGATCGTCTCCGAGGCCGCGCGGCTGCGCCATCGCTCCCATGGGCAGTTCACCTCACCAATCACCGTGCGCATGCCGTGCGGCGGGGGCATTTTCGGCGGACAGACTCACAGTCAGAGCCCGGAGGCGTTGTTTACCCATGTCTGCGGGCTGAAGACCGTGCTGCCGTCTAACCCCTATGAGGCCAAGGGTCTCCTGATCGCTTCGATCGAGGATGACGATCCGGTGATTTTTCTGGAGCCCAAGCGCCTCTACAATGGCCCCTTCGACGGCCATTACGATCGCCCGGTCACGCCCTGGTCGAAGCACGACCTTGGCGAGGTCCCGACCGGGCACTATGCGATCCCTCTCGGTGAGGCAGCCGTGCGCCGCGCAGGGTCCGATTGTACGGTCCTGGCATATGGCACGATGGTCTTCGTCGCGGCGGCCGCGGCCGATGAAACCGGAATCGATGCCGAAATCATCGACCTGAGGACGTTGCTCCCGCTCGATCTCGATCGGATCACCGCCTCCGTCAGTAAAACCGGGCGCTGTGTCATCGTGCACGAGGCTACCTTGACCTCGGGCTTCGGCGCGGAGCTCTGCGCGGTCGTTCAGGAACACTGCTTCTACCATCTCGAAGCGCCCATTCAGCGGGTCACAGGCTGGGATACGCCCTACCCCCATGCCCAGGAATGGAACTACTTTCCTGGCCCCGCCCGAGTTGGTGCCGCATTGAAGCGGGTGATGGAGGCGTGAGATGGGCATCTATGTTCTCAAACTGCCGGACGTGGGCGAAGGAATTGCGGAAGCCGAGATTGTCGAATGGAATGTCAAGCCGGGCGACGTGATCAGCGAGGACGATGTTCTCGGCTCGGTGATGACCGACAAGGCCACGGTCGAAATCTCATCCCCGGTGGCCGGCACGGTGATCGCCCTTGGTGCGAAGATCGGTGACCTCATTCCCGTCGGCTCCGAAATGGTGCGGTTCGAGGTTGCCGGCGAAGGCAACATCCGCGAAGGCGATAACGCGGCTGCTGCGGCACCGCCATCTGCGGCGCCGAGCCTGAAACCTCAACCCGAAGCCGATGCCGAAGCAGAACCGATCGTCGCACCGCCCGCCGCTCCATCCGGCCAAGGCCTCTATGTGTTCAAGTTGCCCGATGTCGGCGAGGGTATTGCCGAGGCCGAAATTGCATCGTGGGCGGTCAAGGTGGGCGATACGGTGCGCGAGGATGACATGCTTGCCGCTGTCATGACCGATAAGGCGACGGTGGAAATTTCCTCCCCGGTGGCCGGTAAGATCGTTTGGTTGGCGGGAGAGGTTGGTACAAGCATTGCGATCGGCTCGGACCTTGTGAGGCTGGAGGTCGAAGGTACTGCCCCTCCCGCGGCGGACGCCGAGCCGGTACCTGCACCCGAACCGCAACCAGAAAAGGCGAAACCTGTTCCCCCCTCGTCATCGGCGAGGGCGGCGGCGCCAACGTTATCGACGGCACCGGTCGACCGAGGCGCGACTGTACCGCCACGAGGGCTACCACGGCCGGAAGGCGAGAAACCAATCGCTTCGCCCGCGGTGCGCCAGCGTGCCCGCGAGATGGGCGTTGAACTGCGCTACGTGCACGGCACGGGACCGGCCGGCCGGATCACCCATCAAGACCTGGACGATTATGCCCGTGGTGTAGGGACGCCGCTCGTCGCCGTCAGAGGCGGCGGCTTGGTGGCCGACACCTCGATCGAGGAGATCGCGGTCATTGGCTTGCGCCGCAAAATCGCGGCGAAAATGCAGGAATCCAAGCGGCGGATCCCGCACATCACGTACGTAGAGGAAATCGACGTCACCGAGGTCGAAGCCTTGCGCACGCACATGAATGACACCCGGCGCAACGATCAGCCGAAGCTCACGCTGCTACCGTTCCTGATGCGGGCGATCGTCGTTGGGCTGCGGGACTTTCCGAAGATGAGTGCGCATTTCGATGACGAAGCGGGGATCGTGCGCCAATACGGCGCCGCTCATATTGGTGTTGCCGCGCAAACGCCGACAGGACTGGTGGTCCCGGTGGTTAAGCATGCCGAGGCACGGGACGTCTGGGAATGCGCGCGCGAGGTCAAACGGCTTGCCGATGCCGCCCGCGACGGCAAGGCGAACCGGGACGAACTGTCGGGTTCAACGATTACCATCACCAGCCTCGGGGCGATGGGCGGCCTCGCCACCACGCCGGTGATCAACCTTCCGGAGGTAGCGATTATCGGCGTGAATAAGATCCGCGTGCAGCCCGTCTACCAGGGCGGTGGTTTTGTTCCGAGAAAGATCATGAACCTATCCTCGTCATTCGATCACCGCGTGATCGACGGGTGGGATGCCGCCGCGTTCGTCCAGCGCATCAAGACGCTGCTTGAACACCCGGCAACGATATTCATGGAGGCGTAAGTGAACACGATTGCCTGCAAAGTGCTGGTGCTTGGCAGCGGTCCCGGGGGGTATGTGGCGGCTATCCGCGCCGGCCAGCTTGGTCTGGACACGATCATCGTCGAAGCGAAGAAGCTGGGAGGCACCTGCCTCAACGTCGGCTGCATTCCGTCCAAGGCGTTGATCCACGCTGCGGAGGCATTCCAAACAGCCGTGCATTTTGCCGCCGACCATCCCATGGGGATCTCGGTCGCCAAGCCCGAGATCGATCTGGCCAAGACCGTGGCCTGGAAAGACGACATCGTCACCCGGCTCAACAACGGCGTCGGCGGCCTGTTGAAAAAGGCGAAAGTGCGGACGATCGAGGGATGGGGGGTAATGCGTGACGGCAAGACCTGTGAAATTGAGACCGCCGACGGATCGCAGACAGTGCGCGCCGAACATGTCATCCTCGCGCCGGGATCGGAGGCGGTGGAACTCGCTTTCCTGCCGTTCGGCGGCATCGTGATGTCCTCGGCCGAGATCCTTTCGCTGACCGAGGTTCCCCAGCGGCTGGCTGTCGTGGGTGCCGGCTATATCGGCTTGGAGATGGGCTTCGCCTTTCGCAAGATGGGCGCACAGGTGACGGTGGTCGAGGCTCTCGACCGCATTCTGCCGCAGTACGATGCCGAGCTGACCAAGCCGGTTTTGAAGAGTTTGGAGAGCCACGGCTTCGAGGTCATGCTGGGCGTAAAGGCGCTCGGCCTTATCGAGAGGGGTGATGCCCTGCGTGTCCAGATTTCGGCCGGGGAGGAGCGCGAGATCGCGGTCGATAAAGTTCTCGTGACCGTGGGGCGGCGGCCGAAAACCGAGGGTTGGGGCCTGGAAGGGCTCGATCTCGATATGGACGGCCCTTTCATCAAGATCGATGATCAGTGCCGAACCTCGATGACCGGCGTTTGGGCGATCGGCGATGTCACTGGGGAGCCGATGCTGGCCCACCGGGCCACCGCGCAGGGTGAAATGGTTGCCGAGATCATCGCCGGCGAGAAGCGTTCGTTCGACAACATCTGCATCCCTGCCGTGTGTTTCACCGACCCGGAGGTGGTTGTCGCGGGCCTATCACCTGAGGAAGCGAAGGCCGCGGGACATGAGATTGTTATGGGCCAATTTCCGTTTTATGCGAACGGACGGGCGATGACGATGGAACAGGAGGAAGGCTTCGTCCGCGTCGTCGCCCGCGCAGACAATCATGTGGTGCTGGGAATCCAGGCGGTGGGCGGCGGCGTGTCCGAACTCTCCGCCGGATTCAGCTTGGCGCTTGAGATGGGGGCACGGCTTGAAGACATCGCCGGGACGATCCACGCCCACCCGACCCAGAGCGAGGCGGTTCTGGAGGCCGCGCTGAAGGCGCTTGGTCACGCGATCCACATTTAGCCTCCTTCCGCTGTGAGCGTGATAGTCTCGACAGACTCGAATGCCGGCGCCGGAGCGTCGTTACGTTACTGCCACATCAGAAGATTGGGTTCCCCATGGCGACCGGGCCCTTCCGCGCTTGCGGCGTGGCCACCAAGCAGCATGGCAAGCTTGTGATGCGAGAGCGGAATGCTGAGGTAGTAGCCTTGGCCGTAGTCGCATCTTTGTCCCGCCAGGAAGGATAATTGCTCCGCGCTCTCGACGCCCTCCGCCGTCACCTTGACGCCGAGGCTGCGTGCCAACGCAATCACGGCACCCGCCAGCGTCTCCGCCTCGCAGCTCTTGCCCAGCCCCTCGATGAACGACTTGTCGATCTTGACCTTGTCGACCGGCAGGCTGCGGAGCCTGCCGAGGCTCGAATAGCCGGTGCCGAAGTCGTCGATCGAAATGGTCACGCCGAGAGCGCTCAGTTGTCTCAGCATGGTGACGGCATCGTCGATCCCGGACGGCATGAAGAACTGCTCAGTAACCTCAATCTCCAACCAATCGAGGGTGCCGCCCGTGTGCGCCGCGACGGCCTCGACAGCCGTCACCAGATCCCCGCGAAGGCATTGGTTCAGCGAGACGTTCATAGCGATGAAAAAGGGTGGCAAATCTTGGTCCGTCCACGCGTGGATCTGCATTGCCAAGCATTCCAGAACCCACCGCCCCATCGGCACGATTAACCCCGAGGCTTCCGCAACAGAGATGAACGCATCGGGCATCAACAAACCACGGCGCGGATGCTGCCAACGAACCAGAGCTTCGGCGCCAACCGGGCGCCCCGTCGCGAGATCGAATTGCGGCTGGTATTCGAGGTACAGCTCATTACGGTCCAATGCATGGCGGAGATCGTCCTCGATTCCCTTGCGCGATTGGACTCGTTCCGACATGTCCGCGGCGTAGAACTTAAAGGTGTTGCGCCCTTCCAACTTGGCCCGGTAAAGGGCGAGATCGGCAGTTTGCAAGAGGCCATCAACGTCAGCGGCGTCCCGCGGGCTGATGGTGATGCCGATACTGGCGCCGACATAAAGTTCGTGACCATCGAGCGGGAACGGGGCGGAGAGGTGGCTGATCACCTTTTGCGCAATCAACGCCGCATCCTCGGGAGAACGGAGATCCGCCAGGATGACAGCGAACTCGTCGCCGCCGAGGCGGGCCGGGACGTCCGACTCACGGAGGGACAGCTTCAAGCGCGCGGCGACGGCAGCAAGCAGCCGATCCCCGGTGGGATGGCCCAAGGTATCGTTGACGTCCTTGAAGTGGTCGAGGTCGATGACGAGCAGGGCACATATTTGCTGCGAACGCCGGGCCTTCATCAGTTCCTGGTGGAGATGGGTGCGAAGAAGAGCCCGGTTTGGCAGACGGGTAAGAGGGTCCTGCAGCGCCAGAAGCTCATTTTCCTGTTCGGCCCGCTTACGCTCAATCGCCGCCGCAAGAACATTGGCGATCGACCGCAGGAAGGCGGTGTCATGAGGAGAAAACGGCCGGGAGTTGCTCTCGAGGGCGATCAGCTTGCCGAACGGAGCGTTTTGCCCGGCAATGACCACTTCGGCACTTCGAAGCGCATCCCGAGAAGGAGAAATATCGACAGCGTCGCGATCGGCTACTGGGTTCGCCCAATTCGTCTCCCAGCGGATTTGCGGATGATCGGCCAGATCGTATCGTGGGGCCTGAGGAAAGGGCGTCAATTCCGGCGCAGCGCCGCTCACCGCCCGCACCCGTCCGCGCGCGGGTTCGGCTGCATGCTCCAGCACGATCGCGGTGGCTACGGACAGGCGCTCGCGAACCAAACGGACAGCCGTGCCGAACAGTGCGTCGAGGTCGAGTTGAGACATCGCGATACGGCCGAAGTCGGCCAGAGCCGCCTGCCGCTCACCATACTCGGCCAGCGCCGCTTCAGCAGACCGTCTGCAATCGATATCCCAAAGCAGCTGCGCGTTGACATCCGCGAGTTTAGCCGTCCGCTCTTCCACCCGCCGTTCCAGCGACCGGATGAGATTGGCGTTCTCGATCCGCCGCTCAATCGACTCCCTTAGCCATCTATGCGCCGTTTTACCCAGAACCGTCAGCCCGAACACGTACATCAGGCACGCCGCAGCCATCACCAGATGATCCGGATCGTCTTCGAGGACGAGGCGGACACTAAATGGTGTCACCGATAAAAAGAGGTACAGATAGAACGCGGGAAGAAACGGCGTCAGGGACGAAACGGCACCGGCGCCCATGCCACCAAGAACAAAACCGAGGACCACGACGTGGATCTCGTTGGCCTCGGGATAGAACAGTAGCCCAGCTATACCCCATAGCCCGCCGCTCGCGCCACATCCCATCAGGGCAACGGCGGTCAGAACGCGGCTGGAGGTAACCCGGTGCTGGTACCAAAGCCACGCGGCTACTCTTATGATCACCATCGATAAGAGGAGCCCCCACCAGATCCCGAGGTATGGAGGCGGCTGGACGTAAAAAAAATAAGCGGCGATCAAAGTGCCGTTGATGAAGTTCGCCGCCAGGATAATGGGCGTGTTGGCGAAGAGCAGCGCAAGCAGCTCGCGCTGGACATCTTCGGAAAGGCGCCGTGCTTCGGGACCCGAGATCCCAGCCTCAGAACACCCCATCCGGTCCCCTTCAGATGGCTGCACACGTGAGCGTGAGCGTCCTCTGTGCAGGTGGCAGTATCCATCTCTCTGCCCGTGTCCTGCACCGCAACCCCAACCAGGGATGATGATGCCTCGTTCGGGTACTCTTGCGCAAGGGGAGGTCACTCCCCATCTGCATCGGTCTTTGGCAGGCGCGCTTGGTTGCCACAGCAAGCGTGTCCTGTTGTGTGAGAAGCTGGGCAGGGCACCGCTCATCGCGGACACGTTTGGCCGACACGGAACTGGCGGCGTGCGGCGTTTCCGCTGTCCCGCCGTCGAGCCCGATCAAGGCCAGAAGGTGCGCGACCGGTGAGGGAGGTCGGCGGCATTGCCAAAAGCGCAGGCAGGAATTTACATTTACAGTCTTGTCCGATTCGATTGCGGATCGCCGGGCGGTAGATATGTGAAAAGAGGGGGGTGACTTCCCGTCTGACGTTGTGCCTGATCCAAATAGGCCTGGAGCCGTCTCAAGACGTGGTTTGGGCGGGTCAGCGAAAAGCAGCCCCGACGGCTGAAAATGATCTGTCGAGTTTGCCGGATCGGAAGGCTGCCGGCGGATCGGTAGCGGCCAGCCTTTTCCGGGGTCACGATCCGTTCGAAGCAATGTAAAGGCGGCAGCGTCGAGCATGGTTGAACACGAACAGCAGGTATTGATCCCGGTGTTAAAGCGCAATGCGCTTTTCGCGGGGCTATTGCCAGAGGACCTCGCACGGCTGGCCGAAAACGCCGAGTGCGTCTCTTGCGAAGCATCAACGACGTTGTTCCGGCAGGGAGAACCTGCCGATCGGTTTTTCCTTCTTCTCGATGGTCGCGTGGGGCTGTATCTCGACCGGGTAGAAGAGATGGCATGCCTTGCCCGGATCGTCCGTCCGGGCGAGACGTTTGCCGAAGCATGCATCTGCGGGCAGGGAACCTTCCCAGTCACCGCCAAGGTTTTGCGGCAGAGTTCGGTGGTGGCGATTCCGGGGGGTAACCTTCTCTCGCTGATGGAACAGCATCCCCACTTCCTGCTGAAGATGCTGTCCGAGATGTCCCTCCGGTTGCGCGGCTTGGTTCGGCAAATCACTGATCTGAAGATGAAGACCACCGCGCAGCGGCTTGCCGCCTACCTGCTGACATTGGTCGATCGTGAGGTGGGGCCGACGGATGTTCATCTTCCCTACGAGAAGAAACTGCTGGCTCATGAACTGGGGATGCAGCCCGAAACCTTGTCCCGTGCGCTGATGAAGCTGCAGTGCCTGGGGGTACACTATAAAAAATCCGGAAACACCCTGCATGTTGCCGATGTCGCCGCGCTCCGGCAGTTCTGCCCGTCCCTGGAAGAGGATCAGCAATAGCAGCGTGAACGCGCTGATTACGGCTTGGTGGGTGGAACAGGTGCCGATCCGGGAGGAGATTGGTCGATGAGCATCGACATGTTGTCGCGGGAGGATGTTGAAGCCATCGGCCGGATTCCGCTGTTCTCGGGGCTGGCCACGACCTCTGTGGTCGAGCTGCTGAACAGCTGTTCGGTCCGCACCTTCCCGAACGATAGCCTATTGTTTTCGGCCGGTGATCGCGCTGAATCTGTGTTTGTTGTTCTCTCCGGCGCAGTGCGGCTCGGCGCTCTCGATCGGGAGGGAAACGAAACGATCCTTGATCTGGTCGGCCCGGGCACTTCCTTTGGCGAGGCAGCACTGTTCGCCAACAGACGCTATCCTGTGCAGGCGGAGGCGCTGGGGGGCACGCGTTTGGTCAGCATCAACGGCGCCGGATTTCTTAAAGCGATGCTGGAAAACAAGGCCTTGGCCTTCGAGATGCTCGGCTCGATGGGCCGTTGGCAACTCCGGCTGATGGCTGAGTTACGCCAGCTCAGACTGCAGTCGCCCGCTCAGCGGCTCGGCCTGTATTTGCTTTTGTCGGTGGAGGAGGCGGCCCCGGATGCCAGCATCCGCCTTCCCTACCGCAAGAACATGATGGCCAAGCGGATCGGCATCACCCCCGAAAGCTTTTCGCGTGCGCTCTCTCGGCTCTCTCAATTCGGCGTCGAGAGCCGAGGAGAGACGATCGTGATCCGCGATGTCGAGGCTCTTCGCGGGTTTTGCGGCGCTTGAAGCCAGGTGTCACCTTGCTTGACGTGCGTCAAGGACGTTTGCGAGTGTGATGGAGACCTTAGTTTGGAGCGCAACGGCGTTTTGGGGGTTAAGTGTCGGGTTGGAGTGCCGGGGAGGAATGAGTGTGATTGACGACAGGGTCCCGGAGCCCATGAGTTGCGAGAGGAGGACAGCTCTTGCCGGCAAGGCGGGCGAAGGCTGCGGCGAGCCTGAGGTATCGGGCGCACCGGAAGCCGTACCGGGCTGGGTCCACGCGTTTGACCCGCAGCGAGCCGAGATAATCGATGTCCGGCCTATTCTTGCCGAACATGGGGAGCCGTTCGGCGCCGTGATGGCCCGTGTCAATGCGTTGTCGGCAGACGTCGGGCTGATCATTGAGGCGCCGTTCAATCCTCTCCCCCTCCGCCGGGTCCTGGATCAGAAGGGCTTTGCCACTTATGGCGAACATCTTTCCGATCGGCATTGGCGGATCTGGTGCGCGCGGGAGGACAAGAGCGGGGAAGGTTTGGCTTCGACGATGAGGATCGGCGGTGCGGCGGTATGGGCCGCGGCAGACGGCGTTCACATCGACGTTCGGGGACTGGCGGCACCCGCCCCGCTGCATGCGATCCTTAGCCTTATCGACGGAGGGCGCCACCAGGGCGTGATCGTTGTCCATCATGAGCGCGACCCGCTGTTTCTGTATCCCGAGCTCGCCGAGCGCGCATGGACCCATGCTGTCGTGGAAGGGGAGCCGGGGGAGGTTCGGCTGATTTTGCGGCAGGAGGCGGTCTGATGGCGGGTGCCGCGGTGCCTCTCGGTGATGCCGCTCAGCGGCTGCTGCCCGAGGGCGTGCCGGTGCGGTTCTTCGGTACCGCAGTCGTCAGTCACATTCTGGCCTGGCTGGCTATCGCTGTTCATGCGGAAGAATTTCCGGGGTTTGTCGGCGGTATCGGTCCGGGGCTCGCCGCCGTCCATCTGCTGACGATCGGGGTGCTGACGATGACGGCGATGGGAGCTTCCTTGCAGATGCTTCCCGTCGCACTGGGGGGACAGGGCCCGAGCAGCCGCACCTGCAACGTCATCTTCGCTGCTATCCTGGTGGGCGGCATCGGCGTGATTTGCGGGATGGCGATGCGGGAAACGCTGCTCCTGCTCGTCGGCGCTGGCGTTCTCTTCGTCGGCGTCGTCACCTATGTGGCGACCATCGCACGCCTCCTCGCGAGGGCACGAACCCCTTCTGGCCTCATTCATCATACCTGGGCAGGAATTACGGCGCTGATCCTGGCGGTTGCAGTCGCCCTCACCCTGGTGGTCAATTACAGCCATGGCTTCCTTCCGGCGCCGCAAAACTGGGCGCTCGCCCATTCCCTTCTCGCCGCGTTCGGGTTTATGGGCATGTTCGCCCTCGGCTTCAGCACCATCCTGATCCCGTTATTCGCGATGGCGGAAGCGCCCGCGGGGCCGTGGCTGGAAGGCTCGTTCATTGTGCTCGTCATCGCAATCGCTCTCGCCGTGGCTGGCGTTCTGCTGGCGCACCGATGGCTTGTCGCGACCGCGGTCGCGCTCGGGCTGGTCGGAGCTGGCTTGCACATCCGGGTGATAACAAAAGCGCTCGCGGCGCGGATGCGCCGGCGGTTGAGCCCGGAGTTCTGGCTGATGCGGGTGTCTTGGGGTCTGTTACCGACAACGCTGTTGCTGGGTCTGATCGTTGTCTTCGATGTTGCGCCGGAGCGTGCCCCGGCTTTGTTCGGGTTCGCGCTGTTGTTTGGCTGGCTGCTGACCCTTTTGGGCGCGGTGCTCCAAAGGGTGATGCCGTTTCTGGCCTCCATGCATCTGATGCGTAAAGGCAAGCGCAGCGTCGCGCCGTCGAAACTCGTTGTCGACCGGCCGGCCGCCATCCACCGCTGGTGTCATTTCGCCGCCTTGGTTTTGGTTGCGGCCGGTATCGCGCTCTCCTGGCTGCCGCTCATCCGGATCGGAGCCGTGGTCGGCGTCGCTGGCGCTGTCGCCTTTGCATGGTTCGCCGCCACCGTGCTCCTGCGCACGCGCTCGTATCTTGCCCCGACACAGATCCCTCAGGAAGGCCGAGTCTGATGACCAAGTTCTCCGCGCTCGCCGGAATTCTCCATCAGGAGCACGTCACTACCATCAAGACCCTCAGCGCTCTCGAGGACCGCATTCTTGGGCACGAGAAGAACAAGCCGATCGATGCCACGGCTGCCGCGGGGCGTGCAGAACTGCAGGGGCTGTTGGACCTGATCGACCGCGAGATTCATCAGCATTTCCGCTTCGAGGAAGACCGCCTGTTCCCGATCCTGCGCGAGCGCGGCTACGGCGATCTGGCAATCCTGCTTCAACAGGAACATGACGCGATCCGCAATCTTGCTGCTGCTTTGCAGGAGGTTACGGTCCCGGCGCTGACGCAAGGCTTCGACCAGGCGAGCTGGAAGGCCTACCGGGACGCAGGGATGGATCTGGTGCCGAGTGTGATGTTCCATATCCAAAAAGAGGAGACGGCGCTGATCGAGCGATTGAGTGTCCTGTTGCCAGCCGAGATGGATCGCGCTCTGGCGGAGGAATACGGCCGGACCCGGTAGCGTGCACCGATCTGACGGGCGTGTGCGCTGCCACAATCAACACCACTGATAACCCAGGAGGAAGGGCGCCCGCGCATGGATTATGACATGTTCTTCAAGACCCGCTTGGATGAGCTCAAGCGGGAGGGCCGGTATCGCATTTTCGCGGATCTCGAACGGCAGGCAGGACGGTTTCCGCGTGCCACCCGGCACGTGAACGGCGTGCAATCTGAGGTCACCGTCTGGTGCTCCAACGACTATCTCGGCATGGGGCAGCATCCCGAGGTTCTTGCCGCGATGCGCACGGCCATCGATGAGTGCGGCGCCGGCGCCGGGGGTACCCGCAACATCTCCGGCACCAACCATTATCATGTTCTGCTGGAAGCTGAATTGGCCGACCTGCACGTAAAAGAGGCAGCGCTCCTGTTCGGCTCCGGCTGGATTGCCAATATGACCACCCTCAGCACCCTGTGCCGGTTGCTACCGGGCTGCGTGGTTTTTTCCGATGCGCTGAACCACAACTCGATGATCGAGGGGATCGTCCACGCCCGGGTGGAGAAACATTTGTTCCGGCACAACGATGTGGCCGACCTGGAGCGGCAGCTGGCCGCCTGCCCGCCCGACCGGCCAAAGCTGGTCGCGTTCGAATCCGTTTATTCGATGGACGGGGACATTGCTCCCATCGGCGCGATCTGCGATGTATCGGAGCGGTACGGAGCGATGACCTTTCTTGACGAGGTTCATGCGGTAGGCATGTACGGTGAACGTGGGGCGGGCGTTGCCGAACGAGACCGGCAGATGCACCGGATATCCATCGTGCAGGGAACCCTCGCCAAGGCGTTTGGCGTTGTCGGCGGCTACATTGCCGGCTCTGCGCTGCTGTGCGATTTCATCCGCTCCTACGGGACAGGCTTCATTTTCTCCTCCGCGATGCCCCCTGCCGTTGCCGCCGGGGCACTGGCGAGCGTTCGCTATCTGAAGCGGCATCCCGAACTTCGCCATCGTCACCAGGAACGTGCTGCCACGGTCAAGCGCCGGCTGCGGGAAGCGGGCATCCCGACAATTTCCTCGCAAAGCCATATCGTTCCAGTGCTGGTCGGGGATCCGATGGTCTGCAAAAAGATCAGTGATCATCTCCTTGATCGCTTTGGCATCTATGTCCAGCCGATCAACTACCCGACGGTGCCGCGTGGCACGGAGCGTTTGCGTCTGACCCCAACCCCGCTCCACGCGGATGCGGACGTCGACGATTTGGTAGCGGCTTTGAACGATGCATGGCCACAACAGGATTTACGGGTTGCGGTTTGAAGGAGGCCGCGGCGCATTTGCAAGGGGCGCAAGGAAGCAGACCATGGCAGCGGGCCTGTTACAGTGGGGTGAAGAACACCGGATCGGTATCCCCGCCCTCGATTTCGAACATCAAGCCCTGTTCAAGAGGATCAGCGAACTGGATCAGGAGCTTGCCGAAGCACAGGATCCGAACCGGATCGCGGATCTGCTAGGCGAGATCGAGGCCCGCATGGCTGCGCATTTCGCTCTTGAAGAGCAGTTCATGCGGGAGAAAAAATACTCGGGTTACCTGGAGCACAAAAAGGAGCACGATCGCTTCCTTGATGAGTTCGGCGAAGCGATGGCACAGGCCATCGCTGACGTTGAGCCCCCCCGTGAAGTCTTGCGTGAGGAGCTTCGGCATTGGATCGAGGGTCATGTTCTCTCCAGTGACAAGAGAATGAGTGCTGGCGCCGCAAATCGATGAACCCACGCAACAGTCGCTGCCGCGCATCAACACGGCCCGGCGCCGCAGGAAGTCGGGGAGGAGGCCGTTGAGCCTGATCATCTGGCAAGATCACTACAGCGTCGGCCACCCGAACATGGATGCCGATCACATCGTGATCGCGAGTCTGATCAATCATATTGACGACGCCAAGCAGGGGGGCAGTGATGAACAGGCGGTCGGTACCTTGCTCAAGGTTTTGCTCCAAACCGCGTACGCCCATTTCGAGCGGGAGGAAAAGCTTCTGGAGCGTTGTCATTATCCGCAACTGGCTCGTCATCGCGAGGAACACCGGATGGTGGAGAGCCAGCTTGACGAGCTTTACGAGTCCTACACTCGCACGCCCGACCCGGGGTTAAGTCAGGAGATCATGGAGCTTCTTCGCTTCTGGCTGATCGAGCATATCATGAAGACAGACATGCACTATCGCAGTTATGTGGCGGAGCTCGATCAGTGATGGCAAGCTCCTTCGGTGGGAAAACCGCGGCAACCGAAGCACCGCCTGAACGCTCCAGGTCGATGCGTTAGGGCGATGAGCGGGCTGTACTTTCTTGCCGTCGCGGTCGCGCTCTATTTTCTTGCAGATCGGATTCTCGACTTCATCGAGATCCGGCGGGGCGCCCGCTTCGGGCAGCGCACCATCATTTTCTTCTTTATCCTCCTCGGCCTCGCGTTGGCCACCTTTACCCTGATCCAACGCCTTCAGGGATCTTGAAGATCCTGCTTGACGAAGGTCAATGAGCAGGACCGCCCTCCTTCGCTACTGCTGGTACCGTTGTTTCGGTGTTTGGAAGGACGCAAGGGAGACGCTCAGCGCGTTCTCCCGTGAACGTCCACGATGAGGGAGGGAAACAACCCATGGCTCAATCGAGCGCCACGCCGCCGCATGACCCGGAAGTGGACGAGAGCGGACCGGTGCCGTTGATGCAGCGCATCGCGGACAATCCGTTCCTGCTTTTGTTCGTCGGGGTTGCGAGTCCGACCATCTTCTACCTGCTGTGGGGGCTGATGGATATCATCTCCATCCCCATTGCCAAGCCATAAGGGAGCTGATGCCATGGCGCTCACACCTCCCGAAAAACGGTTGTGGTGGAATGAGCCCTTGCACCGGATGGAGATCGTGTGGATCACGATCGCCTTCGTTTGGGGTTTGGTAATGTTTTTCACCATGATTTACTGGCACATCGCCGGCGAGCAGAACCTCTCGAACGAAGCCTATCGGGTCGATCCTGCCGAATTCGGGGCCCGGGCGGAAGCCTGGGCCGAGGAATACACAGTCCGCGAAGAAGGAGAGACAGGCATTCCCGTGGTGAGACCGCCGGCGGGGGGCGATGCCTATATGGTCGCACGGCTGTGGGAATGGTGGCCCATTCTCGAGCTGGAAAAAGATCAGACCTACCGCCTTCACCTATCCTCGATGGACTGGTTGCACGGTTTCTCTTTGCAGCCGACCAACATCAATATCGAGGTGCATCCGAACTACGAGATGATTGTCACGATCAAGCCCACCGAAACCGGTGAATTCGGCGTGGTCTGTAACGAATTTTGCGGCATCGGGCATCATCAGATGCTTGGCAAAATTTATGTTGTCGAGCGGTGAGGGAGGGGGAAATGGCTCTGGATATGGATTACCGCCTCTGTCCCGAAACCGGTTTGAAGATCAATCGGCAGGCGGAAATGCTGATCAAGGCGAATGCCGTCGTCGCGGTGGTCTTCCTCGCGATTGGCGGCTTTTTTGGGCTTCTCGTCGCGCTCACCCGCTGGCAGGCGGTCCATCTGCTGCCGGCGGAACTATTCTACTTGGTGCTCACCGCCCATGGGGCGGACGTGCTCTTGTTTTGGATTCTGTTCTTCGAGATCGCGATCCTCTATTTCGCCTCCGCCGTGCTCCTGAACAGCCGGCTGGCCACCCCGAAGATTGCTTGGGCGGCGTTCGCGATGATGCTGATTGGCGCCATCACCACCAACGTCGCTGTATTGCAGGGCGCATCCAGCGTGATGTTTACATCCTACGTCCCGATGATGGCGGAGCCGCATTTCTATGCCGGCCTCATTCTCTTCGCCGTCGGTGCGCTGATCGCCGTGTTCATATTTTTTGGAACCCTGGTGGTCGCTCGGGCGGAGCGAACGTACAAGGGCTCGATTCCGCTCGTCACGTTCGGCGCGCTGACGGCGGCGATCATCGCCGTTTACACCATTGTCGCGGGCGCTCTCGCGCTGATCCCGGCCTTTTTGCAATCGATCGGGCTTGTCAGCTACGTCGACACCTTGATGTACAAGATGATTTGGTGGGGTCTCGGCCACTCTTCCCAGCAGGTCAACGTCGCCGCCCATGTTGCCGTCTGGTATGCGATCGCGGCGCTGGTGCTGGGCGCCAAGCCACTGTCCGAGAAGGTCAGTCGCACCGCCTTTCTCCTTTACATTGCGTTCCTGCAGTTGGCCTCGGCGCATCACCTGCTGGTTGAGCCGGGAATCACCTCGGAATGGAAGATCTTCAACACCAGCTATGCGATGTACCTTGCGGTGCTTGGCAGCATGATCCATGGCTTGAGTATTCCCGGCGCGATCGAGGCGGCGCAACGGCGCAACGGCTTCACCCAGGGCGTGTTCGGCTGGTTGCGGAAAGGGCCATGGCACAATCCGGCCTTCTCATCGCTGGTGCTTTCGGTCGTGATGTTCGGCGTTGTCGGCGGCATCACAGGGGTGGTGCTGGGCGCGGAGCAACTCAATCTCCTGATGCACAACACGCTCTATGTTCCGGGCCACTTCCACGGCACCGTCGTCGCCGGCACCACATTGGCTTTCATGGGGCTCACCTATCTGCTGATCCCGTTGATCTTCCGCAGGGAAGTGATTTGGAGAAAAGTGGCCCAATGGCAGCCTTACCTGTTCGGCATCGGTGTTTTGGGAATCTCCCTGTTCATGATGGGTGCCGGTACCCTTGGCGTTTCCCGTCGCCACTGGGACATCACGTTCTCGGATGCGATGATCACGTTCGACCATCCGCCGGCGGCCTTTCTGCTGCTGGCCCTCAATGGCCTTTCCGCGATCCTTGCCAGCATCGGTGGCGTGATGTACATCGCCGTTGTTGTCGGCTCGATCCTATTCGGCAAGAAGCGAGGCGAAGCGGAAGTACAAGCCAATCCGGTCGTGTTCCGCGGCAATGCGGCGACCGTTGCCGCTTATGGAAGCGAAGCGACCCTGAAATTGCCGGGAACGGTTATTCTGGTCGGCGGCTTTTTTATCGCCTTCGTGCTCTACTATTACATCAACTGGAAGTACTTGTCTGAGGTCTGGCCCCTCAGTTGACGGCTCGGTGCGAAGAGGGGCGTGCAGCAGTCACGCTCCTCTTCACTCCCGCGGCGTCTCAAGAACAATGAAGCCGGTCGATCCCATGGCGTTTACCCGTCAACCGCTTACCGAACAACAATTACCAGCGGGTTTTTCGTCGGCTCGATCCCGCTCCTGGCCCGCCTCGCTCATTTTGCCTGTCCTGCTGTTCCTAATCCCTTTGGCAGGGATTGCAGCCACTTCATCGGAGGCCATCACACCACGGGCAGAGGATGCGCTGCGGATCAGCCAAGCCGCGATCGGCCGGGAGGTCGGCGACTATGTCTTCACTACTCCGTACAATCGCCCGCTGCGGATGGCCGATTATCGTGGCAAACCGGTGATCCTGAACTTGGTCTATACAAGTTGTGCCGATATCTGCCCGACCATCGCGGAAAACTTGGCCATGGCGGTAGCGGTTGCCCAGGAGACGCTGGGGCCCGACAGCTTCCAGGTAGCGACGATCGGCTTCGATAGCCGTAATGATAGCCCGCAGCGCATGCAGGCATTCGCCCGTCGCCACGGCCTGCAACTGCGCAACTGGGATTTCCTGAGTGCCGATCTCATCACGATTGACGGCCTCTCTCGCGATATCGGGTTCTTGTTCTGGTCTGGGCCACAGGGATTCGATCACCTCTCGCAAACCACCGTGATCGATCCGGAGGGAAAAGTGTACCGCCAGATCTATGGGACCGATTTCGATCCACCGCTGCTGGTGCAGCCGCTGAAGGAACTGGTGCTTGGCAGACGCGCCTCCCTTGGCAGTCTGGACGGGCTTTGGACCCAGGTGCGCCTGATCTGCACCGTCTATGATCCGGCGAGCGGCCGCTACCAGTTCAGTTATGCCATTTTTGTGGGGGCCATCGTTGGTGGCATTTGCCTTAGCGTCGTCGGGTTCGTCGTCGCCCGGTTGTGGTGGCGGAATCGCCACTCCGTCTCCATACCTCAAGGATGAGCGGCGCGATGCGGAGGCCACTCCGGATCATCTTTCAGTGGATCGAGGGACGCTTCGACTATTTCTTCGGGCGCGCGTGGAACCCGTTCTACGCATTGGGTGCACTCGGGTTTTTCTTCTTCTGGGTGGTCGCGGTCAGCGGACTTTACATCTATGCTTTTTTCGATACGGGAATTCCCGCAGCCTATGAGTCGGTCGAAGCGCTGACCTATGAGCAGTGGTGGCTTGGCGGGGTGATGCGCAGCCTTCATCGCTATGCCTCCGACGCCCTCGTACTTGTCGTTGTCATCCATATTGCTCGAGAATTCGCTTTTGATCGCTACCGCGGCGCCCGCTGGTATTCCTGGGTGCTGGGTGTGCCGACCCTGTCTCTGATGTTTGCCTCAGGCATCACCGGCTACTGGCTGGTGTGGGACCGGCTCGCGCAATACGTTGCCGAGGCGACGACCGAATGGCTTGATGCGCTGCCGATCTTCGGGCCGCCGGTTGCGCGCAACTTTCTCGCGCCGAGCTATCTGGACAGCCGCTTCTTCACCTTGATGCTGTTCATTCATATCGCGCTACCACTGCTGATGCTGTTCATCATGTGGTTCCACGTCAACCGCGTCAGCTATCCGAAGATCAATCCCGCCCGTGGCCTCGCCGTCGGAACATTCCTCATGCTGCTGGTCTTGAGCCTCGTCTATCCGGCGACAAGCCAGGGAATCGCCGATCTAGCCGAGGTTCCATCGCCGGTCCGGCTCGACTGGTACTACCTATGGATTTACCCGCTGATCGATCTTTCCGGAGAGACGGCGGTCTGGATCTTTTCGCTTCTGGCGACGCTGGTGTTGATGCTGATGCCTTGGCTGCCGCCCAAGCGCGAGAAGGCGATCGCGAAGGTTGATCTCGACAATTGCAACGGCTGTACGCGATGTGCGGTTGATTGTCCATTCGGTGCGATCAGAATGGGGCCGCGCACTGACGGCAAGCCGTTCGACACCCAAGCGGTCGTGAATCCCTCCCTTTGCGTTGCGTGCGGCATCTGTACGGGATCCTGCCCGACGGCCACCCCCTTCCGCCGTGCTTCGGCCCTGGTTCCCGGAATTGATCTCGGCTGGCTTCCGCTTGCAGAGGTGCGAGAGCGCACGCACAAGGCCGCAGAGCGGCTGACGGGCGACGCCCGCGTCCTCATCTTTGGCTGTGATCACGGACTCGCCGTCGAACAACGCACTGGTGCGGATATCGGCGCGGTATCGCTGCCGTGTCTCGGTCTGATCCCCCCCTCGATGATCGATTATGTGCTGAGCCGTCGGCTCGCTGATGGCGTCGTTGTCACTGGCTGCCGGGAAGGGCAGTGCAATTATCGGCTGGGCCGGCGGTGGACCGAGGAGCGAATCGATGGGGCGCGCGATCCGCAACTGCGCACTCGTGTTCCGCGGGATCACATCGCGCAGATCTGGGCCTCGCCCCTTGACGGGCGCCGGTTCGAGCGGGAACTCCGGAATTTTCAGCAGCGCTTGCGCGTCTCTGCCGCGCGATCGCCCGAGCTGCAAGCTGCACCGCGGGCGCCGGAGCAGGTAACGGAATGAACCGGTTCATGCGCTATGGCGGCCAAGCGGCGATCTATGCCGCGGTCGCGGTCCTGATCGGCTACTTCGCCAATGCGCCGGCTTATGAACGGGTTTCACCGGAGAACGCCGTGATCAAGCTCAGCCTTGTGCATGGCGGCAAGCGCGGGGACTGTCGAGAACGTACGCCGGAAGAGCTAGCCAACCTGCCGCCCAACATGCGCAAGACGGTTGTTTGTCCACGCGGGCGCTCGCCGGTTGAAGTCGAATTGGAGTTGAGCGGCGACGTCATCTACGCCGCCATATTGCCGCCGACTGGCTTTTCGGGTGACGGCCCTTCACGGGTCTACGAGCGCTTCGAAGTTCCTGCCGGACACCACTCGATCGCCGTTCGCCTGCGCGACACCAATCGGTCGGACGGGTTCGACTACCAAGGGGAGACCGAAGTGACACTGGCGCCCGGCCGCAATTTCGCCATTGATTTTGATGGCTTCGGCGGCGTGTTTCGCTTCGAATAGGCGAGGATAAGAGATGGAAAAAGGGCAACTTCCAAGGTTGGAATGGCGCGACACCTACTCAGTGGGGGTGCCGGCGATCGACCATGAACACCAGGAACTGATCGGGCTGTTGAACGCCATCATTGATACCTTGGAGACGGACGGTGAGAGCGAGCAGGTTTTGGACGCCCTGGGCGAAGTGAATTCAGGCATTAACGCCCATTTTGCTCTCGAAGAACAAATTATGCGGGAGCGCGGGTACGATCAATATCCCGATCACAAAGAAGACCACGAACGACTGCTGGACGACATCCGCGAAATCATGGATGCCTTCTCCGACGGCAGCTATGCCGATCGCCGCGAAGCCCTCGCGTTACGACTGCGGGACTGGTTCGTCGAACATTCCAAAACACGGGATGCCCGCTTGCACAAACACTTGCACGGTTGACGTCACCACGTCTCGGAGCATTTCAAGGAGTTGCCGGCGATCGGCATGCTCGCATATTCACCAGGCTACTGCGCCGTCGCCTCCTTGAGATAGGCAATCAGGTTTGCGACGTCCTCTTCCTTCTTCAATCCCGCGAATATCATCCTGTTACCTTCTACATACGTCTTCGGGTTCTTGACATACTCGCTGATTGTTTCTTCATTCCAAGTAATATTCGCGTTCTTCATGGCATCGGAATATTTGAAATCCTCGACGCTGCCGGACTGCCGTCCGAAAATCCCGACAAGATGCGGTCCGACCTTATTTTTTTCTTGCTTGACTTCATGGCACGTTGCGCACTTGCGGAACACTTTCTCACCAGCTTCGGGGTCGCCTTCTGCACTGGCGACGGGGGTCATCATCACGCTCGCTGCCATAACAACAGCGCTGATTGCCAACGTTTGGTTCAGCTTCATTGCTTAAATCTCCCAATTCCCGTCGTTCGCCCCGGAATCCTGTATCAAACCCTAGGGCAGAAACATTTCGAGCCGTGTTCGACCCATTTAGGTTCGCGGCGCGCGACGCCACGCGCCTTGACGATCATCAACTGGCCTCTGTGTGACAGCCGATCAAGGGATGTACAAGCTTTCATGCTAACTGAAATGCAAAATCCGGCCATCGGCGCCGACCAGCCATGCTTCAACGGCGGGAAACGCACGGACGAGCCGAGGTATTTCCTCTTGCGGCATTACGTGCAGCGCGGTCGATAACGCATCCGCGAGCGTCGCATCCAAGGCCAGCACCGACACCGATTGGAAGTGCCCAGAGCTGCGGCCTTCGTGAGGTGAAAACAGATGATGATGACGGCCGCTTGCTTCGAAAGCCGATGTGTGGCCCGCCGACGTCGCCATCGCGCGCTGCGATAGGGTCAGCCGCAGGGAGTTGGCCGGCGCAGGAACGGGAGCTTCAATCGTCACCTGCCACGGCGTGCCGGCGGGCGAAGTCCCGATCGCCCGCAGCTCGCCGAGATCAAGGAGCACGTCCGGCCAACCGTGTGCGCGCAAAAGCGTGGCAACCTGATCGGTGATGTAGCCCTGGGCAATGCCGTTCAGGGTCAGTGCCATTCCACGCGGGATTCGGATCGCAAATTCGTCAATTTCGATCCGCTTGAAATCGATGTGCTTGAGCGCTTGTTGAATCGCGTGCATGGGAGGTCCGGATCGATCGCCCGGATGGGCTCGGAAATGAGTCGCGTAGAGCTGCCATAACGGCTGCACGCTGACATCAAACGCGCCTGCGCTGGCATCGCTGATCGCACGCGCGGCACGCAGCAGGGAAACCATGTCGAGCGAAGGATAGCGAAGAATGTTGTCTTGGTTGAGGCGGCAAAGCTCGGAGTAGGGCCGGTACAGGCTGAAGATGTTCTCCAGGCGCTCGATCTCGTCGAGGCAGAGACGAAGCGCACCGTGTACCGCCGCACGATCTTCGTGGACCAGCACCAGCCGCGCATCGGCGCCGAGGGCCGTGCCGCGCCATTCAAAGGCACGCATTCTTGCGGCCGCGCCCCCAATGCCGCCGACGGCCAGTGCAGTGCCAGCGATCAGCGTCAGCACCTTGCGGCGGCCAACGATCCTATCAAGCGGTCGGTTCATTGCTCAGTCCCTCCGATGGTGACCGACCGCCCGCCTGCCAGTGCATCGCGCCGCTCGCGGCGTTTGCGCTGTGCCACCAGCGGGGGACATACGGTGTCGTCGGCGTACAGGGTCTGACAATTGAGGCAGTGAATGCATTCGTTGGGATTGATCGGACCTTCAGGATGAATCGCCTGGACCGGACAGTTGCGATAGCAGATCTGGCATTCCCGGCCACACTGTGGTCTTCGTTTCAGCCAATCGAACATACGCAGACGCGCGGGAATCGCCAGTGCCGCGCCCAACGGACAAAGATAGCGGCAGAAGAAGCGATTGATAAACAAACCGGCGACCAGCAGCGCGAGGGCATAGACGACGAAGGGCCAGTCGCGTTGAAACCGCAACGAGATCGCTGTCTTGAACGGCTCGATCTCGGCACCGATGAATGCGGTCGTCATCGAGTTGAGGGAGACCGCGAACAAACCCAGGAAGGCCAGATACTTGATGGGCCAGAGGCGCTCGTGCAATCCGAACGGGACATGAACCTGCGGCAGTCGCAGCCGGCGAGCGCCTTCGTTCAACAGTTCCTGCAGGGCGCCAAACGGGCAGAGCCAGCCGCAAAAGACGCCTCGGCCGAGGAACAGCAGACCGATCGCCACATAGCTCCAGAGAATGAAGATCAAGGGATCAAGGAGGAAGAATTCCCAGCGGAAATCCGTCATCAGAGAGTGAACGAAGGTCAGCACGTTGACGACCGAGAGTTGGGCACCGGCAATCCAGCCAAGCCACACGAGGACAACCAACAAGAACCCCCGGCGCAACCAACGAATGAGCTTGGGTCGACGCACAAACGCGCTCTGAAATACCAACAGGCCGGTCAAACTCGCGAGCAGCAGGAGAAGGGCAAGGATGCGACCGCGCTGCTGCTGCCAAGTCTGCTGCCATAACGGCTCCTCAAATACTGTTTCTTCCGGAGATACTGTTTCTTCCGGTGAGGCCGGCGCCAGCCGATAACGCTCCGGAATCTGATACTCGAACGACAGCATCTCTGCCTGAGCGGCATCACCGAGACTGGCTTCCGAGATCATCAAGTCGAGACGCCAGGGCGCAAGCGGATCGAACCCGCTTTCTCCGGGAATCACAAAAATGCCGATCTCCCGCATCTCCGGCGCGCCGTCGATCTCCAGGCGTTCCAGATTGCGGTAATGCTCGGTGGAGAGCGGAATTGTTCGCTCACCCTGGGTGATTTGAATCCGATCGAACCGGCCGCTGCGCACAAATCCGGTGCCCTTGAACGAGTAGCGGCCGCGGGCGGCAATCAAGATCGCCTGATCGGTAGGCGAAAGGTCCGCGACAAGGCGGGTGAACGCCCGCGCACCGATCAGGTTTTCACCGATTCGTGGCGGCAGCAGGAGCGAGAGGTAAAGTTCGATGAACAGCCGCTCGCCGGCATCGTCCTGTTGAGGGCGGGACGCGGGCTCGCCCGTTTGCACAATGTCGCCCTCGGTGATGCGACGGAAGACGATCGAGCCATCGGCCACAAGATCGTCCCAATCCGCCGGCTCAAAGGTGGCGCGGTCGAGTGTGCCGGCATCAGACCCGTCCCCGAGTAGGCCGCGGGAGAGAGCGACGGCCTTTGCGGCCCGGACGATGCCGTCGCGAATGACGGCGCTGGAGACAGTCGCGCCGGCAACGGCGGGCGGAAACGATGAGCCCGTCGATTCTACCGAAGCTGCCTGGGGTTGCAGCGAAATTCCGCGAAAGCCGGCCACATATTCGCCCAGTTCGGATTCGGAAATGCCGATGACCAGGATCGGTTCGGTGTGCTGTCGCAGTTGCGCACCGGTAATGGTGCCGTTGAGGTTGATCCCAAACAAGACGTCGAGGGGCTTGCCTGAATATCCCGTGGTTCGGACAGCGGCCAGTGTCGACACCGCGTAGCCGACAACTTGGCCGCCTCGATAGACCGGTGCGGCCGGCGGGGTGCCCTCGAACGGCCCGACCCGATCGGCATCGGGAAAAACCTGCTGCAACTCCGTCGGCGTGAGTAGATCGAGTCCAGCGTCCTCGGCAAGGCACGGAATCGCGGTGGCAGCGGTCATAAGGATGCCCAGCAACAGAAAGACGAGCGCTGGAATGCCTTGTCCGCCACTGGTGCACGATCTTGATTGTCCCAAACGCACGGTTCCCCGGTCGATCATTGTTCGCCCCCACATTGCAACTTTGGAGGAGCCGAGAAGGCACGCCTTGACGCCGGTTAAGTGCGGCGCGTACGCTTCACGGGAGTTCCTTGATCAACGTTAAGGCGAAGCAGCCAATAGCCGCAAGAATCGTAAGGTAACTTGAGTTCGGAGGGGCATCATGAGGGGTAAGGTTGCTACTGTTCTTGTGACGGCGGGGATTCTCGTTGCCGGCCAGCCTGGGCTCGCGCAACAGCAGCCGACACAGTCGGATCTGGAAAAACACGAGACACAACCCGGGGATCGGTATGAACCCAGCCTCGATGTCCTGAAAGAGATGCCGACGGAGGCACCTGGAGAAAAACCGGGAGTGCCGGCGCTGAACGCCGAGGAATTTCAGCGCGCCAATCAAATCTATTTCGAACGGTGCGCCGGCTGCCATGGGGTGCTTCGCGCGGGGGCGACCGGCAAGGCGCTGACCACCGACCTGACGCGGGAAAAAGGCTTCGATTATTTGCGCGACTTTATCACCTATGGCTCGCCCGCCGGTATGCCGAACTGGGGAACGTCAGGCGATCTGAGCGAAAATGATGTCGAGCTGATGGCGAAGTACCTGTTGAACGATCCGCCGCAGCCTCCCGAATTCGGTATGGCCCAGATGAAGGAGACCTGGGAGGTTCTCGTCCCGGTCGATCAACGGCCGACCGAGCAGATGAACGACCTCGACCTGGACAATCTGTTTTCCGTCACGCTTCGGGACATCGGTGAAATCGCGCTGATCGACGGCGGCAGCAAGGAGATCGTCACCACCATTCCCACCGGCTATGCAGTTCATATCTCCCGTATTTCGGCATCCGGGCGATATCTCTACGTGATCGGTCGCGACGGCAAGGTGGACATGATCGATTTGTGGATGGACCCGCCGGCACCTGTCGCGACGATCAAGATCGGTCTTGAAGCACGGTCCGTCGAAACGTCCAAGGCCAAAGGCTGGGAAGACAGGTACGCGATTGCCGGTGCCTACTGGCCGCCGCAATACGTTATCATGGATGGGCAGACTCTCGAGCCGATCAAGATCGTCTCGACTCGCGGCATGACCATAGACACCCAGGAGTACCATCCCGAACCGCGGGTTGCGTCGATTGTCGGTTCGCACTTCAATCCGGAGTTCGTGGTCAACGTCAAGGAAACCGGCCGCGTCCTGATGGTCAACTACGAGGACATCGACAACCTCAAGGTCACCGCGATCGAAGCGGAGCGATTCCTTCACGATGGCGGGTTCGATGCCAGCAAGCGCTACTTCCTCGTGGCCGCAAATGCCCGCAACAAGGTTGCGGTGATCGATACCAAGGAAAACAAGCTGGTGTCCCTGGTCGAGACCGGTACGACACCGCATCCTGGCCGGGGCGCCAACTTCGTTCATCCAGAGTTTGGTCCGGTCTGGGCGACCAGTCATCTCGGCGACGAGACGATCTCTCTCATCGGCACCGATCCGGAAAATCATCCGGAACAGGCATGGAAGGTGGTCCAGACGCTGGAAGGGCAGGGCGGCGGCTCGCTGTTCATCAAGACCCATCCGGAGTCTCATTATCTTTATGTCGATACACCTCTCAACCCCGAAGCGGAGATCGCTTCCTCGGTTGCCGTGTTCGACATCCGCGATCTTGATCAACCCTACAAGGTGCTGCCGATCGGTGAGTGGTCGGGCATTGACGAGGGGATTCGGCGGGTGGTCCAAGGTGAGTTCAACAAGGCGGGCGACGAAATCTGGTTCTCTGTGTGGAATGCACAGGATCAGGAGTCGGCCATTGTCGTCGTCGACGACAAGACGCTTGAACTCAAACATGTCATTCGCGAGCCGAGGCTGAACACGCCGACCGGGAAGTTCAACGTCTTCAATACGCGCAACGATGTGTACTGACATAACGTCGACAGGAAAAAGGTCACTGCGACCGAAAGCCGCGATGCTGACGCCATGGTGAGTACGGCGTGTGTTTACTTGGTCGGTGCTGGGCCGGGCGATCCGGATCTGCTGACAGTCAAGGCCCAGCGCCTTCTCACCAAGGCTGAGGTTGTCGTCTATGACCGGCTGGTTTCGGACGAGATCCTGGCCCTTATTCCGTCGGGAGTAGCCAAGATCAGCGTCGGCAAACAGCCTCGGTCTCATCCTGTTCCACAGGCTGAAATCAACGCCCTGCTGGTGCGACTGGCGCAAACTGGCCGGGTGGTCGTCCGCCTGAAGGGGGGCGATCCCTTTTTGTTCGGTCGCGGCAGCGAGGAAGCGGCCTTTCTGACGGAACATGGAGTCCGGTTCGAGACGGTTCCCGGCGTCACCTCCGCGTCGGGCTGCGCGGCTCGGTGCAGCTTTCCGCTGACCCACCGCGGTCTTGCCACTGGCGTGCGGTTCATCACTGGTCACTGCCGTGACGACATGGACCTCGAACTTGACTGGGGGGGATTGGCCGATCCGGAAACCACTCTCGTCGTTTACATGGGCATGGCCAACATGCCCGAGATCGCCGTGCGGCTGATGTGCCACGGGTTGCCTGCCGATACCCCGGCCGCGGCGATCTGCAACGGCACCCGTTTTAATCAAAAGCAGGTTTTTGCCCCCCTCGGAGAAATTGCGCGGGCGGCCGCCGATGCGGAACTCGACGGCCCGGTATTGTTCGTGATCGGCCGTGTTCTGCAGATGCGCGAACTTCTTACGGAATCGGCGAAGCCCGTAGGTGCGCACACGGCCGCGGAAGAAGCCAATCGTGGGTAGATGGGCGGCTCCTCTGATCTTGATGGTCGCCGCCGGCCATTCGGCTGCCGAGCCGCCCGATCCGGTGCGCCAGTCGGATCTTTTCAATCTGTTGCGACACGATTGCGGGTCTTGTCACGGCCTGACGATGAAAGGTGGGCTCGGCCCCTCGCTGGAGCCGCAGAGTCTGGAAGGCAAAGCGGACGAAGTGCTGGTGGCGGTGATCCTCGACGGTATTCCAGGAACGCCGATGCCGCCGTGGCGGTCGGAATTGAGCACTGCCGAAGCCGCTTGGCTGGTCGAGCAGCTGAGGCGGGGGCTGGATTCGACGCCATGATCGGCTGCCGGCATATCCTGCAGGCCGTGATGGCGGCGTTGGTTCTGATGCTCGCCGTAGGGACTCATCCTCTCCTGGCGGCCGAAAGGGCAATTCGTGGGACTGGCGATCTCGGCATCATCATCGAGCGGGCGGCGGGACGGGTGCAGATCATCGAGACATCGGCTCGCACCCGTATTGGAGAAGTCGCGGGACTGGGCGACCTTAGCCACGCGACCGCTGTCTTTTCCCGAGACGGTCGCTACGCGTTCGTGTTCGGCCGGGATGGCGGTCTGAGCAAGATCGATCTGCTCACGGCACGGCTGGAAAAGCGGATTGTCCAGGCCGGCAACAGCGTCGGGGGCGCCATTTCTCAGGACGGCGCGCTGATTGCCGTGGCAAATTATGAGCCCGGCGGCATTAAGGTGTTTGCCGCCGATACCCTAGAGCAGGTTGCGGATATTTCGGCAGAAGACGGCGGGGAGCGCTCTAAGGTGGTCGGGCTTGAGGACGCGCCCGATGCGCGATTCGTGTTCAGCCTGTACGATGCAGGGGAAATCTGGATTGCCGATCTGACGAACCCGGCGGTGCCGGCAATTTCACGGTTCGAGAATATTGGCCAACAACCCTATGATGGCCTAGTGACACCAGACGGCCGCTTCTATATTGCCGGATTGTTTGGGGAGGACGGTGTCGCGCTGCTCGACCTTTGGCAGCCGGAGCCGGAGGTCAAGCGCATTCTCGACGGTTATGGCCGCGGTGAAGAGCCGCTGCCTGTCTACAAGATGCCGCACCTGGAAGGCTGGGCACAAGCGGGAGGTTTACTGTTTCTGCCTGCCGTCGGCCGCTATGAAGTGCTGGTCGTTGATGCCCTGACGTGGCAGGAAATCGCGCGAATACCAACCCACGGACAGCCGGTGTTTGCGGTGGCGCGGCCGGACGGCCGCCATGTCTGGGTCAATTTCGCTCACCCCCGGAACGAGACCGTACAGATCATCGATGTGAAAGCACTGGCCGTGATCCATACCTTTCAGCCCGGCAAGGCGGTCATGCACATCGAGTTCACCCCCCGAGGTGAACAGGTCTGGATTTCGGTGCGTGATGAGGATCGGGTCGACGTCTATGATTCCCGGACGTTCACCCGCATAACGTCGATCGCAGCGGAGAAGCCGAGCGGGATCTTCCTCAGCGCACGCGCCCATCGGATCGGCTTTTAGCAAATGGACACGGACCGGATTCGTCAGCAACTGCTCGATCGCTATCAGCGGGACTTTCCCCTGGTACCGCGTCCCTTCCGTCAGCTCGCCGATGAACTGGGCGTCACCGAAGCCGATGTCCTTGAGTTGTTACAGACCCTGCACGACGAGAGGGTGATCAGCCGGATTGGTGCAGTGGTTCGACCCAATACGATCGGCGCCAGCACGCTCGCCGCGATGCGCGTGCCGGAGGCGCTGCTCGACGAGGTCGGCAGGCAAGTGGGTGCCCGGACGGAGGTCAACCACTGTTACAGCCGCGAGCATGCGTTCAATCTCTGGTTCGTCGTAACTGCGCGTAATCCAGCGGAGGTCCACGCTGTATTGGAGGCACTGCAGAGGGAGACCGGCTATGCCGTTCTCTCTCTGCCACTGCTCAAGGACTATCACATTGATCTGGGGTTCCGGCTGAGATGACGCTTGACGATGTCGATGGCTGCCTGCTCAGCGCCATTGAAGACGGCATTCCGTTGACGCCGCGGCCGTTCGCCGACATTGGCCGCCGCATCGCCCTCAGTGAGGCCGAAGTGATCCACCGTCTGCAATGCCTGACGCAGGCAGGGGTCATCAAGCGGTTCGGTGTAATCGTCCGGCATCGGGAACTGGGCTATAGGGCCAACGCGATGGTGGTGTGGGATATTCCCGACCCGGTGGTGGACGTTGCAGCAGCGCAAATGATCCAGCATCCCTTCATCACCTTATGCTACTGTCGGCCCCGACGCCCCCCTGAATGGCCCTACAACCTCTTCTGCATGATCCATGGTAAGGACCGCCCAACGGTGCTGACGCAAATCGAGCACCTGCGCCGCGAAGCCAAACTGGCGGACTTCACCTATGCAGTATTGTTCAGCCAGCAGCAGTTCAAGCAGCGCGGTGCCCGTTATGGGGTCCCGCCGGTCGCGGCGAGCGTGTAATGGGTGAAATCAGTCTGGACGAAATCGACCGGCGGATCATCAATGGTTTGCAGGGGGGATTTCCGATCTGCGATAGCCCCTATGCGGTTGCGGCGGCGCGGCTTGGCCTGGGCGAGAAAGAGCTGGTCGATCGTCTGGACCGCCTGTGCGAGGAAGGCTGGCTGAGCCGGTTTGGTCCTCTCTACAACGCCGACCGGCTCGGCGGAGCGGCCGTGCTTGCGGCAATGGGTGTTCCGGAAGAGCGTTTTGCTGCCGTCACCGAGATGGTGAACGCCCATCCGGAGGTGGCGCACAACTATGCCCGCAACCATGCGCTGAACATGTGGTTCGTGATCTCGACGGAGGATCCGAGGCGGGTTGAGGGCGTTGTTGCCGCGATCGAGGCGGAGAGCGGGCTGAAAGTCTTCCTCATGCCGAAGATCGAGGAGTTTTTCGTCAGTTTGCGGTTGGACGTATGAGCACCACCCTTGCCGAGTCGCCGATCGATTCCATCGATAGAGCCATCATCAAGGCCACCCAGTCGGGATTACCGCTATGTTCGGAACCCTACCAGGAACTTGCCAAAGCGCTGGGAATCAGCGCCGAGGAGATGATGCAGCGGATGAGTCGGATGCTGGCCGCCGGCAGCATCCGCCGGATCGGGGTTGTGCCCAATCACTACCGGCTCGGCTATGTCGCCAACGGAATGTCGGTCTGGGATGTTACCGATCACGCCATCAGGGATGCAGGCCGCAAAATCGGCGCGCTGCCCTTCGTCTCGCACTGCTATCACCGCCCTCGCCATCTGCCGGATTGGCCCTACAATTTTTTCGCGATGGTCCACGGCCGCTCCAGGAACGATGTCGAAACGATGGTCGAGGTGATTGCCGGGATGTTGGATGGGATCAGCCGCGCTCACGAGGTGCTTTACTCGACCCGTATCCTCAAGAAAACGGGCTTGCGCATTTCGGATTAGGAGACCAGTGATGCTGCGCGTCACGCAGATCATGAATGAATTGAAGCAGCCGTCATCGCCCACCCGGATGCGGACGAAGCCGGCCGCCCCGGTGGTGATCTGGAACCTGATCCGGCGTTGCAATCTGAAGTGCAAGCACTGCT
>CAZFBS010000019.1:0-48485 GCA_964517265.1 uncultured Rhodospirillaceae bacterium
CCGGCGGTGCCGAATTCCTGGTCGTCATCTGCGGCGATATCATGACGATGCCGGGCCTGCCGAAGGCGCCGTCCGCCCGGCGGATCGGCGTCGACACGTTCAACAATATCTACGGCATCTCGTAATCGCGATGATCAGGTGACACCGACCGTGTGGGCGTGGTTGAGGGGGCCGTGGCCATGGCCAAAGCCGGGAGCAGTGCGGATCGCTTCGAGCACATAGGCGCGCGCGCGCACCACCGCGTCTCGCACCGATAGCCCCTGCGCGATGCTGACGGCGATGGCCGAGGCGAGGGTGCAGCCGGTCCCATGGGTGCTGGTGGTGGCGAGGCGGTCGCTCTCGAAGGTCTCGATGCCGCCGGCGTCGGCGAGAACATCCACGATCCGCTCGCCGGTCCCATGCCCGCCTTTCAGCAGAACGGCGCCGGGACCGAGCGCAAGCAGCATGGCCGCCAGCGCAGACGGCTCAAGATCGTCCTCGACGCCCGCAAGCGCCGCCGCCTCGGGCAAATTGGGCGTGAGCACCGTCGCCATCGGCACCAGCCGGCGGATCAGAACGGCGGTTGCGTCGGGATTGAGCAGAGGGTGCCCGCCCTTTGCGATCATCACCGGATCGAGCACCACCGGAACGCCGGCGGCGGCCTCGGTCAGCACGGTGCAGACGGCCTCGATGATGTCCGGCCGGTGCAGCATGCCGATTTTGATGCAGTCAGCACCGAGATCGCCCAGCACCAGTTGCATCTGTTGCGCGACGAAATCGGCCGGGACCTCATGGATCCCGAACACGCCTTCGGTGGTCTGGGCCGTCAGCGCGGTGATCGCGGTCATCGCGTAGCCGCCAAGCGCGGTCACCGTCTTGATATCGGCCTGGATACCGGCTCCGCCTCCGGAGTCGGAGCCAGCAACGATCAGGACTCGGCCGTGCACGACGACGCCGGCCTTCGGCGTCAATGCGCGGCCTCGGCGATGACGCCGCAGAGTTCACCGACGATCGCGCCCAGCAGCTTTTCGTCCTCGCTCTCGCCCATCACCCGGATCAGCGGCTCGGTCCCCGACTTGCGAATGAGCAGGCGCCCGCTCGCGCCCAACCGCCCTTCGGCATCGGCGATCGCAGCCTTCACCTGATCGCAATCCAGCGGTTGGCGGCCGTTGTAGCGGACGTTGCGGAGCAGCTGGGGCATCGGCTCGAACACCCGGCAGACTTCGCTCGCGCGCCGGTTCGACCCGGCAACCACGGCCAGCACCTGCAGGGCCGCAATCAGACCGTCGCCAGTGGTCGTGTAGTCGGAAAAGATGATGTGCCCGGACTGCTCACCGCCGACATTGAGGCCGTGGGCGCGCATGTGCTCGACGACATAGCGATCGCCGACCTGGGTGCGATGAAGCTGCAGTCCCCGTTCCTTGAGGTAGCGCTCCATACCCAGGTTGGACATCACGGTGGCGACCACGCCGCCGCCGGTAAGCCGCCCGGTGGCCGCCCAGTTCTCGGCGGTGACCGCCATCAGCTGATCGCCGTCGACCAGTTCGCCCTTCTCGTCGGCAATCAGCACCCGATCCGCATCGCCGTCGAGGGCGATGCCGAAGTCGGCGCGATATTCGACAACCTTGCGGCACATCTCCTTGGTACAGGTCGAGCCGCAGTCCCGGTTGATGTTGTAGCCGTCCGGGCTGTCCCCCATCCGGATGACCTCGGCACCCAGTTCCCAGAGGATCTCCGGCGCTACCCTGTACGCGGCTCCGTTGGCGCAATCGATAACGATGCGCATGCCGCCAAGGGTCAGCCCCTTCGGAAAGGTGCTCTTGACGAACTCGGTGTAGCGGCCGACCACGTCCTCCAGCCGCCGGGCCCGCCCCAATTCCGCCGCCGGCGCCAGGTGGCTCGCGATGCCGTTTTCGAGGTGATGCTCGATCGCCTCTTCCACCTCGTCGGAGAGCTTGTAGCCGTCGGGGCCGAACAGCTTGATCCCGTTGTCCTCGAACGGGTTGTGGGAAGCGGACAGCATCACGCCGAGATCGCAGCGCATCGAGCGGGTCAGCATCGCAACGGCGGGCGTCGGCAACGGTCCCACCAGGATGACATCCATCCCCATCGAGATGAATCCGGCGGTCAGCGCCGGCTCCAGCATGTAGCCGGACAGGCGGGTGTCCTTGCCGATCAGGACGCGATGCCGGTGCGTGCCGCGACGGAAATGCAGTCCCGCCGCCATCCCCACCTTGAGAGCGGTCTCCGCCGTCATCGGCTCGCGGTTGGCGGTTCCGCGAATTCCATCGGTTCCGAAAAGTTTCCGTTCCATAGTTCAGACTATACGCCCACGTTGTTTAAAACTGGATGAATGGTGCCCGACCTTTTCCGGCGGCACGGCGCAACCCGAAAAGCACCACGACGCGGATGTGATGCAGCCGTAAATTGCGCGCATTGCATGAGGCAATGCTAATGTCGCCTGTTATGCGCGATTGCCTGCCAAACCGCAAGAGCCTGCCGGGTTTCGGCGACATCATGGACCCGCAGGATCTGAACGCCCTGCGCGACGGCGAACAGTCCCGCCGCCAGGGAGCCGGCGAGACGGGCCTTCGGAGGCTCCTCCCGGCTCAGTCTGCCGATGAAGCTTTTCCGCGAAACGCCGAGGACGATCGGCCGGCCCAACTCGGCGAACGCATCGAGATGAGACAAGATGGCGAGGTTGTGCTCCAGCGTTTTGCCAAAACCGATGCCCGGATCGATCGCCAGCCTGTTGCGGGCGATGCCGGCCGCCTCGCACGCCGCCATCCGCTCCCGCAGCCATCCGCAAACCTCGGCCACGACGTCGTCGTAATAGGGCGCCAGCTGCATCGTTCGCGGATCGCCCTGCATGTGCATCAGGACGATGGCCGCATCGCCAGCCGCCATCAGCGGCAACGACGCGGGATCGCCGGCAAGAGCGGTGACATCGTTGACCACCGTCGCGCCGGCCGCGATCGCTGCCTCCATCACCGCGGCGTGCCGGGTGTCGACGGAGACGATCGCGCCGCTTCGGGTTAGTTCCTCGATGACCGGGACAATCCGTGCCCGCTCCTCATCAATCGACACCGGCTCCGCGCCGGGCCGCGTCGACTCCCCGCCGACGTCGACGATGGCGGCGCCGGCCGCATGCAGCGCAAGCCCCCGCTCGATCGCGGCCGCGGGCTCGAAGGCATCCCCGCCGTCCGAGAAGCTGTCCGGTGTGACGTTGACAACGCCCATGATACAGGGACGATCGAGAACGAGACCGGCAAAGGTGAGCGGCGCGACCCTGCCCGCACCCACACCCGCTTCAAGGCCGGGAATTTCGAGAGAGAAAGGTTCGCTCATCCCGGCGGACCGCGAATCCCTCACGCGCCCGGCTGAGGTTGATGGTCGAGGCCGCTGCCGCCGGGATCGGATCGGCCCGCCGCCAACTTGCCGCCGCTAATCGGCACCGAAGTGCGGCGGCCCTGGTCCGACCTGCGATCGTGTTCCGGACGGGACGACGGATCAGCCGGCTCGGGCCGGACCACCGGATCGCCACGCAGCAACGCCGCCACTTCCGTCCCGGTCAGGCTTTCATATTCGAGCAGCGCCGCCGCCAGGGTATCAAGATCCTCGCGATGACTGTTCAGGATCTCACGCGCACGAACCTCGGCCTGATCGACCAGTTCGCGAACCTCCTCGTCGATCAGACGCGCGGTCGCATCGGCGATATGCTTTTGCTGCGTGACCGAGTGGCCGAGAAACACCTCTTCCTGATTGTCGCTGTAGCGCAGCGGACCGAGCCGATCGCTGAAGCCGAATTCGGTGACCATCCGCCGCGCCACATCGGTCGCCTGCTTGATGTCGTTGCCGGCGCCTGTCGTCACGTTTTCCGGGCCGAAAACCAATTCCTCGGCGATGCGACCGCCGAACATCACCGCAAGCCGCGATTCCAGTTCGCCGCGGGAATGGCTGTAGCGGTCTCGCTCCGGCAGCGAGAGGGTCAGCCCCAACGCCTGGCCGCGGGGGATGATGGTGATCTTGTGCAACGGGTCGTGCTTGGGCACGTGAATCCCGACGATCGCATGCCCCGCCTCGTGGTAAGCAGTGAGACGCTTTTCTTCATCCGTCATCACCATCGAGCGCCGTTCGGCGCCCATCATCACCTTGTCCTTGGCGGCCTCGAAGTCGGCCATGGTCACCAGCCGCCGGCCGATCCGGGCGGCAAGCAGAGCCGCCTCGTTGACCAGGTTGGCCAAGTCGGCGCCGGAAAAGCCGGGGGTTCCCCTGGCGATGGTGCGCGGCTCCACATCCGGCGAAAGGGGAACCTTGCGCATGTGCACCTTCAAGATCTTCTCGCGACCGAGCAGGTCCGGATTGGGCACCACCACCTGCCGATCGAAGCGCCCGGGTCTGAGCAGTGCCGGGTCGAGCACGTCCGGGCGGTTGGTCGCGGCGATCAGGATCACCCCTTCGTTCGACTCAAAGCCATCCATCTCGACGAGCAACTGGTTCAGCGTCTGCTCGCGCTCGTCGTTGCCGCCGCCAAGCCCGGCACCGCGGTGGCGGCCGACCGCATCGATCTCGTCGATGAAGATAATGCACGGCGCATTCTTCTTGCCCTGCTCGAACATGTCGCGGACCCGGCTGGCGCCGACCCCAACGAACATCTCGACGAAGTCCGAGCCCGAGATGGTGAAGAACGGAACGTTCGCTTCGCCCGCGATCGCGCGCGCCAGCAGCGTCTTGCCGGTGCCCGGTGGTCCCACCAGCAAGCATCCCTTGGGAATCTTGCCGCCCAGACGCTGGAATCTCTTGGGATCTCGGAGGAACTCAACGACCTCCTCCAGTTCCTGCTTGGCCTCATCGATCCCTGCCACGTCGTCGAACGTGACCCGCCCGGTCCGCTCGGTGAGCATGCGCGCCCGGGACTTGCCGAACCCCATCGCCTTGCCTCCGCCGGACTGCATCTGGCGCATGAAGAAAATCCAGACGCCGATCAAAAGCAGCATCGGAAACCACGAGATCAGCACGTTCCACAAACTGAGCGCGCCATCATCGGACGGCTGCGCCGTGATCTTGACGCCGGCGCTCTGCAGCTTCGGAATCAGGTTGGGATCTTCCGGCGCATACGTGACCAGCGGACGCCCGTCGCGAAACCGGCCGGCAATTTCCTGTCCCTTGATGGTCACGTCCCGCACTTCCCCCTTGCCAACCTCGGCAAGGAACTGGGAATAGGGCACGGCGTGCTGGACGTTGCGCGGGGCGGGTGTCTGGAACATGTTGAACAGAAACAGCACCGCGATCGCGATGAGGACCCACAGCACAAGATTCTTGCTGAAGTTCAAAGTCGTGGGCCTTCTTCCATGTGTGCATGGCCAAGCGGGCCGCCATGACCCGAGGGCGCCGCAGGATCTTCACATAATACGTCAGTCGGCATAAGCAAGGAAACAGCCGGCACCGGCCAGCGGGTTGGTCGGCCGAAACACCAGTCCCGCGAAATCAAGATCGGGCGCACTGTCGCTCCGGGTCCGACGGCGAAAGCCGAGGTGGGGAACGCTGAACACGCCCGCTTCATCCACCAGGGCCGGCAACGTCGTCCGGGCCGGCTTCGGAATGGGATGGTGACGAACCCAGGGGCAGATCCCAGCCACCTGTAGCAGCCCCGGCCTTCCCAACGGCATCAGTCGTCTGGATGGCTGCTCCTGGCAAGGATGCGAATTGAAGCGGATGGCAAAGCGATCGTCCCACATCAGCACCCGATCAGGCTCGGCGGCTTGCGGCACCGGCAGATTACGCTCTTCACGACAGATAAGAACATCACTGTTCAACCACAATACCCGACATCCGCCCAGGTTGCCGCTCTCGGCCTCGCGGTGGCGGATCACCGTATCGAAAATACGCGTCATTTTGGTCAAGGAGGGTGAATAGGTTCCTCCGCCGAGACAGCCGATGAGGTTCTGCAACGCCCTCAGTCCGATCGACCGCGGCTCTTTCATCAGGCCGGCCGGATCGACCCAGGCGAATCCCGCAGGATGAAGACGGACGCAGCGGGCGAGAGCGCGCGCGGCGGCAAGATCGTGGCTGACACGTCTGCGTGCCATCCGGCCGGCGAGCCGCGAGAGCGCGGCTTGCGTCCTCCCTTGGCCGATCAGCGCACTGCGCACTGCTGTACGCGTATAGCGCAAATCGTCGTTCGAGGGATCCTCGATCCATTCCTGGCCACGACGTGCCAACAACGCCCGCAAGCGCATCGGCGGAGTTTCCAGCAAAGGGCGCAACAGGCGAACCGCAGGCATCTCGACCACGCCGGCCATCGCCGCCAGCCCGGCGGTGCCGCTCCCGCGCGCTATCCGCATTGCCACCGTCTCCGCCTGATCCCGAAGATGGTGGCCGAGCAAAAGATGGAACACCTCGGCTTTGCGGCACCAATCCATCAGCAACCGGTAACGGGCCCGGCGGGCGTGATTTTGGATCGCGTTCGTCGGTTTCGGCCCTTCCCAAGGAAGAACGTGGTGATCGATCGAGAGCGCATTCATCCATGCGCCAACCTGCCGCGCCTCCCCCGTGGAGCCGCTGCGCAGCCGGTGATCGACCGTGAGGGCGGTCACCGTGCCGTTCCGGTTCCGCGCCCATTGAGCGGCAAGAAGAGCGAGGGCAAGGCTGTCGGCGCCACCGGACACCGCCACCGCCAGCGCCGGGTTCCTCTCGAAAGGCCCCAGAGCGGCCATCGCCTCGGCGAACTCCGCGTCGGATAGCGGCGCGCCGTTCGCCCCATCGGCATCGCCCTGTGCGATCAATGAGGAGAAGGATACCGATAGTTCCGCTGACCATGGTCTCGCTGGCTCGGTCAATCCTGCCGGGTCCTATCGTGCTGCGACGCTCGTCCTGCCCCCACTGCCCCGACGGCCATTCCCGATAAGCGTCCTCGGCTCAGCTACAGCCGGTTCGCTGCGCCTCTTTGGCGGCCTTGTCCCGCACCGTCTCCGGCGCGTCAGGCTGGGTCCGTGAAAGCTCACGAAACGTTGCGCAGGCCTCGTCGGTCTTGCCCAGCTGGGACAAGGACATCCCGAGCTTGAGCAAGGCGTCCGCCGCCTTGGCGCCGCTGCGGTTCTTCTGGTAGGCCTCGACGAACTGCTGAGCCGCTTCGGGATACTGTCCGCGGACGTAGTATGTCTCCCCCAGCCAGTAGCGCGCATTGTCGGAAAGGGCATGATCGGGATTCTGGAGAAGAAATGCCTTCAAGGCCTGCTCGGCCTCATCATAGCGCGCGGCCTGGAGCAGACTGAATGCATAGGCATACTGCTCCTGCGGGCTGCCGCCGACGGGCCCGCCCGGTTGTGCCGGCGGTGGAGCAGCCGGCCCGCGCATCTCCTGTGTTTGCGCATCGCGTTCCGAGCGCGGAACGATAGCGAGTGCGCCGGGCGCACCCTCCGGGCCGGCACCGGGACGCGCGCTGCCGGAGGACTCCGCAGCGGCCCCGTTACTCGCAGCAGGACTGCCACCCAGCATCGGCGCGGCCTGCCGCAAGGACGACTCGGTGGCGGCAGGTGCTGCGGCTGGCTGTTGCGATGCAAGCCCGGCCTGCTCTTCAAGCCGGCTCAACCGGAACTCAAGATCGCTCATGACCTTGTTCAGCCGGTCGCTGAGCTGGCGCATGTCGTAGCCGAGTTTCTCCACCCGGCCGGTGAGCGTGCGAACATCGTCCTCAAGGCTGCTGATCCGAACGTCGAGGCGTGCCAACCCGCTGCTGGTGACAGCGGCCCCTGACGATTGAGGAAGTCCAATCCCCGATCCTTCCCGGAGGGAAGGCACGCGGCTGTCCTCCTGAGCCGGCGCGGGTGCTGCGGTTGCAGCCAAGAGCACGGCAAGCACGGCGGCGCACCCGCCGATCCCAAGGCCGCTTGCACTCAGATAGCGAGATCGAATACCCACTGCGTTTTCTCCTGGCGGCTTCTCCTGGCGATGCGTCAGCTACCGACGCGTCCACCGGTGATGACGGTCGCGGCGCGCCGGTTTTGCGCCCACGCCTGCTCGTCGGAAGCAAGCACCGCCGGCCGCTCTTCTCCATACGAGAGCGTCGAGATTCGCGACGGATCGACCCCGAGGGCGACCAGATAGTCCTTCACCGAATTGCTTCTGCGATCCCCGAGAGCAAGGTTGTATTCGCGGGTCCCGCGCTCGTCCGTATGCCCCTCGATCCTGACATTGAGGGACGGGCTGCGCATCAACAGTGCCGCCTGACGCTCGACAATCACCCGATCCTCAGGCCTCAGACCATACTCGTCAAAGCCGAAAAAAACGGTATCACCGATTTCCGCCAACTCCCGCGCGGCGGCCTCAGCCGAGCCCAATCCTTCGCTCGTGTAGCCGCTGCTGCCGGCACCGGCACCAACTCCGCGACCGGCGCCAGTTCCACCCGTCCCCGCACCCGCACCCATGCCCGACCCGCTGCCGCCGGCGCCCCCGGCCGAGCCGCTCGGATCCGGACCCGTTTGACATCCTGTAACGATCAAAAACGAAGCAAGAACGAAAACGAATGACGATATGTGCATCCACCTCTCCCCCGCGTTACAGACGAAATGAAGCGTCATGGACTGCCGGATATACGAGAACTGCGCCGTTCGTTTCGAGATCGGCTACGGTGACACAGGCGCATGACTGGGACTGAACCGGACCATATGCCGCACGGCTTAAGGAATCAAGGGCGACCACGCGGGATCCGATGCATCCATCGGGGTTACGATCTCGCGAAGGTTGTGGCCGGTCAAGTCGATTGTGAACAGCCGCGAGCGCCCGCCTCCGCCGCCGGCGCGGATCGGCTCCTGGCTGAAGTACATCAGGACCCGTCCGTTCGGCGCCCAGGTCGGCCCCTCCACATGGAATCCCTCCGTCAGCAATCGTTCGCCCGTCCCATCGGGACGCATCACGCCGATGAAAAACCGCCCCGCCAAAATCTTGGTGAAGGCCACCAGATCGCCGCGAGGTGACCACACCGGGGTGCCGTAGCGGCCTTCGCCATAGCTGATTCGCTGCACATTGCCACCATCGGCGTCCATCACGTAGAGCTGCTGACTGCCACCCCGGTCCGATTCGAAGACGATTCGCCGCCCGTCCGGAGCAAAGCTGGGAGAGGTGTCGATCGCCGCGGTGGTGGTCAGCCTGCGCAACTCTCGAGTCCGGGGATCGAAGGTATAGATATCGGAGTTGCCGCCTTCCGCGATGGTCATGATCAGCTGAATTCCATCAGAGGAAAAGCGCGGCGAGAACGTCATTCCGTTGAACGCGCCGACGACCTCCTGGCGGCCGCTGTCGATATTGTAAATGTAAACGCGGGGTCGGCCGCTTCGGTACGAAAGGTAGGTGATTTCCTGCAGCGTCGGTGAAAACCGCGGCGTCAGCACAAGATCGCTGCCGTCGGTGAGAAAGCGGTGATTCTCGCCATCCTGATCCATGATGGCGAGACGCTTGATGCGCCGATCGAAGGGTCCGCTTTCGGAGACGTAAACGATTCGGGTGTCGAAATATCCTTCCTCTCCGGTCATCCGCTTGTAGATCGCGTCCGCGATGATGTGGGCGATCCGCCGCCAATTCTGCGGCTCGGTAAAGTAGGCCAGCCCCACCATTTGCTGTTCGGCGAACACATCCCACAGGCGAAATTCGACCTTCAGCCGGCCGTCCGGCAGCAACTGCGTGCGCCCGTTGACGACAGCCGGGGCGTTGATGGTCCGCCAGCCGGCGAAACTGGGGGCTGTATCGAGACCGATTTCCTGCTCGGCGAACGTGGCTGGCTCAAGCGGCTTGAACAAGCCGGAGTGGCGCAAGTCAGAGGCGACAACGGTGGCGATGTCGCGGCCGTACTGCCGCTCGTCGTCCCGAGTCCCGCCGAAGGAAAGGATGGCGATCGGCAACGGCTCGACCACGCCTCGCGTAATGTCGATGTTGAGATCCGCCGCGGCGTCTCGAAATGAGACGGTGGCAAAGAGGACGCCAAGCAACAAGACGAGGGTTGCCCCGCGCGCCGCCGCGACAGAGGCTTTCAGAAGTATGCGCATCATGTTCCAAGCATATCCTTGGGATTGAACACCAACGTCATCGTTTTCCAGCGTTCGTACTTTTCCATCGGAAGCCGGAACGGGTGACAGCGCGGGTTCAGCACTGCCCGGAGGGCACTCTCGGCCGCCGCGCGGCGAAACGCATTCCCGTGGGTGCTGGTCCCATTGACCACGATGGCGGAGCGCGGGGTCGCGTCGGGGCTCATCTCGACTCGAATGGTCACGACATGATCGCTGGAATCCCGCGCGCCGGCCGGAACGTTCCAGCATTTTTCAATCTGGCGGCGGACCTCGTCAATCTCGCTCACACTCATGGGCTGACTGGGATCGTATGTGCCGGTCGATGCCGCCGCGGAAGCCGTTGCCGCGCCGGTGCCAAGAGCCTCGCCGAGGAGCGCCTCCATCGCTGTGTCGGAAGCCTCCGGCTCTGCCGGTTTCGCATCCGTCTTCGCCGCCGCCGTAGCCGGCTTCGCCGCCGTCGACGGTTTCTGCGTCTCGCTGGGGGAAAGGCTGCCGACGGCCTTTAGAACGGACTGGAAATCGGTTGCCGCAGCCTGCTTCGATTCAACCGCCGCCGTGGCAGGCCGGCTCTTCGCAGCAGCAGCGGGCTTGGGCGAATCGGCCTTCTGCTCCCGCGGCACCGGTTTCGGCGGCGGCGCCGGCTTCAGATTGGCCGCAGCCGTTCGGGACTCCGGCGCAGAAGCAGGCTGCGAGAGTGCCGGCTTGGACGGCTGGGGCTCGGACTTCGCCACCGGTTGCGGCTTCATCACCGGAGCAGGCGCCGAGGCCTGGGCGGCCGGCTTGACCTCTTTTTGGGGCGACCGCGTCTTGGCCGCCTCCTTTTCAACCGTCTCGGACTTCACCGTCTTGGGCTTGGGCGCCGCCGCCGACCGCGCTTGGCTTGCCGGTTTCGGCGAGGGTTGCCCCGGGGGTTGCACGGAGGGTTGCCCCGGGGGTTGCACGGAGGGTTGCACCGGGGGTTTGGAATCAACCCGGGCAGCGGGCCGAGCCGCGGGAGTCGCCGGCACCGGCTGACTCGCTGGACCCGGCGGCGGCAGATTGGTGGTTTCCGCCACGGCAACCATCTCGACGGCGACCGAATTTGAACCCGGGACGAAATCCTTCTGCGTCATCGGGACACCGAGATAGGCTACGATCACCACCGCGAGGTGGAGGACAAGCGAGCCGACCAGGGCCTTGCGCATGGGGGTCAACGTGCTTCGACTTTCTTGTCAGCGGCCCGATTACCGGCGGCCGACTCCGCACCCACGCGCGGATCGGTAATCAGCGCCACCTTGCGGTAACCGGCGGCGTTGATCGCGCCGACCACCTGCATGACGCGCCCGTAATCGATTGCCCGGTCCCCGCGGACGAAAATCCGCAGGTCATGGTTCTGTTTGCTCACAACCGCAAGCCGGTCCGCCAGCGTTTCCAAAGTGACTTCCGTATCCTGAACGAAAATCGCACCTTGCGCGTTGACGCTGACCGCCAGCGGTTCGTCCTCGCCCTTGATCGCCGCCGAGCTCGTCTCGGGAAGATCAACCTCGACGCCGCTGGTCAAGAGCGGCGCCGTCACCATGAAGATGATCAGGAGAACCAGCATCACGTCGACCATCGGCGTGACATTGATCTCGCTCATCGCGTGGGCTCGCCTGCGGCCGCCGCGCCGCCACCGCTCGCTGCGATCGAGAAGAACCGGCATGGTCTTCAGCCCTTCTCGTTCTGCCGCGCCAGGATCGCCAGAAACTCCCCGGCGAAACCGTCCAGCCGGCCGGAGTAGCGATCGAGGTCGCGAGACAACTTGTTGTAGGCGAGAACCGCGGGGATCGCCGCCAGCAGACCGAGTGCAGTGGCGAACAAGGCTTCCGCGATCCCGGGCGCGACAACGACAAGGCTCGTGTTCTTGGTCATTCCGATTGCCTGGAAGCTGTTCATGATCCCCCACACGGTGCCGAACAGGCCGACGAACGGCGCTGTCGAGCCGGTCGACGCGAGAAACGTCATGTTGCGTTCGATGCGCCCCATTTCCCGCGCCACCGTCAACTGCATCACTCGGTCCACCCGATGTTCGACGCTGGTGGGCGGCTCGAACGCTTCCGGCGACTGCCGACCGACGATTCGCCGCCATTCCCGCATCGCTGCGACGAACACTGCCGCCATCGGGTCGCGCGGCCGGTCGGCGATCCGGTCGTAGAGATCGTCGAGAGACCCGCCGGACCAAAACGAATCTTCGAAGTCCGAAGCGAGACCGTTCAGCCGGCGCAAGCTGAAGGCCTTCTCGAAAATGATCGCCCAGCACCAGATGCTTGCCAGCACCAGTAGAACGATGACCGACTTGACGACGAGGTCGGCGCGCATGAACAAGGACCAGATCGACATGTCGGTCGCGGCAAGCGAACCGCCGAGACTGACCGTCTCGATTACATTGCTTTCCATCTATCCGGACAGCCTGTCCTGTTGCCAAAGAGTCTCAAGAGAGAGTCGCAGCGCCGGCGGAAGACGGCGGGGGCGGCCGGCAGCCGAGACGCAGGCCAGCCCGAGACGAAGCGTCACCAAGTCTTCTCCCAGCCGCTTGATATCCTGGACCAGATCGAGCACGGCGCCGCGCAGGGCGATCAGGCGCGTGTGAACCTCCAAGAGATCATCAAGGCGGGCAGGCTTGATGAATTCCGCCGCGCAGCGACGGACCACGAATGCGCACCTCTCATCGTCAAGCCCCTGCGAATGCATGAACCCCACCCCCCGGAGCATCTCTGTACGCGCGCGTTCCGCGAACTTCAAATAGTTTGCATAATAAACGATACCCATGGCGTCGGTGTCTTCAAAATATACGCGTATGGGGAACAGATGCACACCCTTTTCGTGCACTGCTCGTGTCGCCCCCACGCTACCGCCATTATCGTCATTCATCACCGACCGGGATCTCCAGTTGAACCGGAACCTCGCGCGCCGGCAGGCCGAGATGGCGGTAGCCGGCGGGAGCCATCATCCGCCCGCGCGGGGTTCTCATCACCATCCCCTGCTGCATCAAAAACGGCTCAATCACCTCTTCGATCGTGTCGCGCTGTTCGTCCATTGCCGCCGCCAGCGTTTCGACCCCAACCGGACCGCCACCATAATGTTCGACGATGCAGCGCAAATAGCGCCGGTCCATGACGTCAAGCCCCCGCGAATCAATTTCGAGGCGGTTGAGTGCACCGTCGGCCCCGGCGGCGTCAACGGAGGGGAGGCCGTCCACCGCCGCAAAGTCGCGCACCCGGCGCAGCAGGCGTACTGCCACCCGGGGGGTGCCGCGGGACCGGCGGGCGACCTCCGCCGCGCCGTCGGAGGTGACGGCAAGACCAAGCAGGTTCGCGCCGCGCGCGATGATTCGCTGCAGGTCCGCCTCGTCGTAAAGTTGGAGACGCAACGGAATGCCGAACCGCTCGCGCAGCGGCCGCGTGATCAGGCCCGCCCGAGTGGTCGCACCGACCAACGTGAAAGGCGCGAGATCAAGGCGAATCGAGCGTGCGGCAGGCCCTTCGCCGATGACGAGGTCGAGCTTGAAATCCTCCATCGCCGGATAAAGAATTTCTTCGACCACAGGGGACAGGCGATGGATCTCGTCGATGAACAGAACGTCGCGAGGCTGCAGATTCGTCAGGATCGCCGCCAGATCGCCCGGCCTCGCCAGCACCGGCCCGGAGGTCGCGCGGAAGCCGACGCCGAGTTCGTGGGCGACGATTTGGGCCAGGGTCGTCTTGCCCAGTCCGGGGGGCCCGTGAAAAAGCACATGGTCGAGGGCTTCCCGCCGCTGCCGGGCGGCAGCGATGAACACACTGAGGTTCTTGCGCACTGGCCGTTGCCCGATGAACGCATCGAGCGTCGTAGGCCGAAGGCTCTCGTCGGCGGACTCCTGCCCGTCACCCTTGTCCTCCTCGATGCGAGCAGCCGCGATGATCCGATCCGGGTGCTTTTCGGAAGGATCGTCAGAAGGATGACGCCGATTGCCGGGCCCCTCGCTCAAGGCACTTTCTCCTTCGGTGCCAGAATCGCCAGCCCCTCGCGAATCATGCCCTCAAGGCTTGCATCGGCGCCGAGACGGCCGGCCACCTCGGTGATTGCGGCGATCGCTTCGTGAGGTCGGAATCCCAGCTGAATCAGTGCGGTCACCGCATCACCGCGCTCGCCGCCAGCCACCGCACCGGCGGGAGATGCGGGCGCCGCGGGTGCCGCCGCCGTCATCGGCAGTGCCTTCTCCTTCAACTCGCTGATGATTCGGCCGGCGAGACGGGGTCCGACGCCGGGCGCCATGGTGATCGCGCTTCGATTGCCGGCTGCAATCGCCAGCGACAACTCGTCCGGCGCCAGTACCGACAGCACCGCGAGAGCCGCCTTGGCGCCGACCGCCTGAACGGTGTTCAAAAGCCGGAACCATTCGCGCTCGGTGGCATCGGCGAAGCCATAAAGGTGAATGGCGTCTTCCCGCATCAATGTCTCGACCCAAAGCCGGGCCGGCGCTCCGGCGGAAACGCGCGCCAGCGTGCGCCCCGAGCAGAACACCAGATAGCCGACCCCGCCCACGTCGACAATCGCCCAGCCATCTCCGGTCGAGTCGATGGTCCCGGTCAGTTTCGCGATCATGGTACCTTCGTACTCATCCGGGGAGCCCGCCGATGCGGCGGGCGGTATCGCAGTGATGTGCATGACAGATCGCGACGGCAAGAGCATCGGCCGCGTCCGCCGTCGCGATCGTCGCGCCCGGCAGCAGAATCCGCACCATCATCTGGACCTGTTCCTTGGCGGCATGGCCCGTTCCGACCACGGTCTTCTTGACCAGATTCGGAAGATACTCGACCACCGGAATACCAGCGCGGGCCGGCACCAGCAATGCGATCCCCCGGGCCTGACCTAACTTCAAGGTCGATACCGCATTCCTGTTGACGAACGTTTCTTCGACAGCCGCTTCCGCCGGGCTGTAGATTCGAATCAACTGGGCGAGGCCATCGGCAAGCTGGACAAGCCGCTGAGCCAACGGCAGCCCGCCATCGGTTCGGACCACGCCGTCCGCGACATGCCGCAGCCGACCGGTTTCCCATTCGATGACGCCCCAACCGGTGGCGCGCAGGCCCGGATCGAACCCGATCAGGCGCATCGGGTCTCCGTTGCCGTTCGAAGGCTCCGGCAATCGCGGCAAAAGCGCATGATGGGACGCATGATGGTCATGCCGGCAATCGCGCTCACGCGCTCAGGCGCTCCAAAACCTCATCGGAAACTTCGTAATTCGCCATCACCCGCTGCACATCGTCGTTGTCGTCGAGCGCCGCCAGCAGCTTGAACAGCGTCTCCGCCTGGCCCTCGTCGATGGTGATGGAAACATTCGGCTTCCAGTCCAGCCGGGCGGCGTCGGCAGGGCCGAACCGCTGCTCAAGAACGTCACGAACATGACTGACCTCATCGGGGGCACAGGTGATCTCGTGGCCCGCGTCTCCAGACACGACGTCTTCGGCACCGGCCTCCAGCGCCGCCTCGAACATCGCGTCGGCACCGGCCACGTTCGCCTGATAATGAATGAGGCCAATCCGATCGAACATGAAGCTGACGCTGCCGCTCTCGCCCAACGAGCCGCCATGCTTGTTGAAAGCGGCCCGCACCTCGCTTGCGGTCCGATTGCGATTGTCGGTCAACGCCTCAACGATGACCGCAACGCCGCCGGGGCCATAGCCTTCATAGCGGACTTCCTCATAGCTATCGCCCCCCTCCTCGCCGGCACCGCGCCGAATCGCCCGCTCCATGGTATCTTTCGGCATGTTCGCCGCCCTCGCGGCGACGATGGCGCTGCGCAGCCGGGAGTTGGCTTCCGGATCCGGCAATCCCGAGCGCGCCGCGACGGTCAACTCGCGGATCAGCTTGGTAAAAACCTTTCCGCGCTTGGCGTCCTGAGCGCCCTTGCGATACATGATGTTCTTGAACTGGGAATGCCCGGCCATGACGTTCGGTTCATCTGCCTTCTGAAGATGCGGTCGCGTACGAAAAACAATTTCCTACCACATCTTGGGCATCAGCGCACGCCTACGCTGGAAGGCGCGGCCGGAACAACAATCGCGGTGGCACAGCTGGCGCAGGCGCCGCAAGAGATCGCGTCATGAAAAAGGCCACTGTTCGGCGAGCTGGCCGCCGAGCCGGACCGGTTCGATCCGCCGGGCCAAGCCAGTTTCCTCGTCGGTCTCCAGATAGACGGCACACAAGGTCGCTTCGCCGCCGGCAGGCGCCAGTCGGCCACCGGGGACTTTCTTCACGAACCGATTGACGGCTTCCGCCTTCTCCATCCCGATCACCGAATCGTAGTCGCCGCACATCCCGATGTCGGTGATATAGGCAGTTCCACCCGGCAAAATCCGGGCATCGGCGGTCGGCACATGGGTATGGGTGCCGGCCACCAAGGAGACCCGGCCGTCGAGGACAACACCCAGCGAGGCCTTCTCGCTGGTGGCCTCGGCATGGACATCGGCAATGATGCAGTGGACCGACTGACCAAGCCGGTGATTGCGAAGGGCGCGGTCGGCGGCGGCGAAGGGATCATCGAGCGGGTCCATGAACAGCCGGCCCATCACCTGAAGAACCATGATGCTCCTGCCGTTGGCGGTGGGATAGACGGCGGCCCCCCAGCCGGGTGTTCCCTCCGGATAATTCAAGGGCCGCAGCAGACGCACGTCCTGACTGATGAATTCGATAATCTCGCGGCGATCCCAGCTGTGGTTTCCCCCGGTAATGACATCGACGCCAGCAGCGAAGAAGGACTGGCAGATCTCCTCGGTGATGCCGAAGCCGTGCGCGGCGTTCTCTCCGTTGACGATCACGGCATCCAGATCGAGCTTGCGCCGCAACTCCGGCACGCGATCGCAAATGGCCTGGCGGCCGGACTGGCCGACGACATCCCCGCAAAAGAGAATTTTCACGACTGTTCGTTCCTGGAAACGGGTTTGCTGTGCGCTTGCGTCACTGGCGCTCCTTCGATCCCAACGGGGCGGGTGCGCCGCATCAGGAAATCTCTTTTTGCATGGCCGGGCCGCTCGCCGGGATCAGTCCGGCATCGGTCAGGATCCAGTCCACCTTCTGATCGAGAGCCCCGCGCGGCACGCGCGCGACAACCTGAACCTTGTAGCCGACACCGACCGCCACCACCGGGCCTTCGTTGCGCAGGGCGTTCAAGGTCCGATCGTAATAAGCCCCCCCCTGCCCCAGCCGGTAGCCCTCGCTGTCGACAGCCAGCAGCGGTGCCACGACCACGTCCGGCCGCACCTCGGGAGCGTCGGCGATGGGATGCATCGTCTCGAAAACCCCGGGCTCGAGCGGATCGGAAGGATGCCAGCGCCGGAAGATGAGCGGCGCATTGCGGGAAAGAACCACCGGAAGAGCACACAGCACCCGATATTGTTCAAGGCGCGCGAGCAATGGCCGCACATCAATCTCGGTTCCCATCGGCCAGTAGCCGCTGACAACCATCCCGGCACGGATGCCGAGGAGGGTCATGTTGGAAACGAAGTGATCCAGGATCGCACGCGCGGCGTCCGGGCCGTCCTTCTGGTCGGCGACAAGGCGCAAGGCCTCGGCGCGTTGCCGCAAGGCTTGTTTTTCCGCGACCAAGGAGGGGGGATCGGACAGAACCGTCATCGCAAACGTCTCGCTCCTCGCATGGTTGGAGAGAGGCCAACGCACAAGCAAGAACGGGACGGCGCCGCAAGAATCGTCGGTCAAATGTCCTCTGTGGCCTGCCAAAGCAGGTGGGCGCCGTATGCCGGACCCACGGGTCCGCCAGGAACAGCTCCCAAGAGATCATTATTGGCCCCAGGGATAAAGCGACCTAACAAACACCGCAGCCACCGTCCACGCCTTGTTATCTATGTCTCCTTCAGGCGTTCGGCAATGGTCTCGATGGTTTCGGCAAGCGCTTCAATTTCCCCGCCGAGAGCCGGATCGGGCGCGCCGCCAGCGGCGGCATCGTGTTGTGCACGCAGCACCTCGATCTGCCTCATGGCATCCCACAGTTCATCCGTCGCCATCAACGCCGCCACCAGCAGCAGGCGCGCTTCTCCCACTTGCCCGACGGTTTCGACGATCTCGGTGATCCGCTGGTCGACCGCCCGAGCCAGCCGAACAAGGTGCTGCTCCTCGCCCTCGCCGCAAGCCAGCACATAGGCCTTGCCGTTGACTGTGATCGAAACCTGACTCACCGCAGCGCCTACTCGCCGATGATGCTGCGCAGGCGGACAATGGCCGCATCGAGCCGCTCGGCCAGCGCGTCCTGGCTCTCGCGCAGGGCCTCGGCTTCCGCGCGCGCCGCGTTGAGGTCTTGCTGCTGCTGGCGGCACCTCGCCTCGAGGTCAACCACCGTCGCTTGCAGTACGGCGACGGCGCGAATGAGCCGATCCCGCGCGAGCAAAACCGGATCTGCGTCCAGCACAAGGGGCCCCCGTGCTCGAGGACTTCCGGCTTCAGGCGCGCCCGCGGGTTCGGACAGAGGGGAGTGCAGTCGCTGCTGTAGCTTCATGAAGCAATCCTAGGCTTGCCCGGGCGCCGCCGTCAACCCAAGGTGCAAAGATGAGAGGACAACGGATAGGGCAAAAATCCATTGACGGAACCGGCCATTCCGACAATTGTGCGGGGGGCTAAGAACTCAAACGATCCACCAGCGGGCCGATTCGACGATCGAGCGAACGGCCGCGCTGAGGTGGTTGCCCCTCGTTTGATCGAGGGCTTTCAAATTTCAATCTATCCAGAGGAGGTAACGCATGGCGGTTCGAGTAGGCATTAATGGCTTCGGCCGCATTGGACGTCTGGTACTGCGCGCCGCCGCAGAATCCGGCCGCAACGATGTCGAATTCGTGGCTGTCAACGACCTCGGCTCCGTCGAGACGAACGCGCACTTGTTGAAGTACGACTCGGTACACGGCACCTATCCGGGTTCGATCAGCACCGACGGCAACTCGATGACCGTCGACGGGCACAAGATCCAGGTCTTCGCCGAGCGCGATCCCAAGAAGCTGCCGTGGGGCGATCTCGGCATCGACGTGCTGATGGAGTGCACGGGAATTTTCACCGCTCGCGACAAGGCCGCCGTTCACCTTGAGCAAGGTGCGAAGAAGGTGCTGGTTTCGGCACCATCGTCGGGCGCCGATGCAACCATTGTTTACGGCGTCAACCACGATGTGCTGAAAGCCGAGCACAAGGTCGTCTCCAACGCATCCTGCACCACCAACTGTTTGGCTCCACCGGTCTCCGTACTGCACAAGCTGGTCGGTCTCGAAAAAGGCTACATGACGACGATCCACGCTTACACCGGCGATCAGCCGGTCCTCGACACGCTGCACAAGGACCTTCGCCGGGCCCGTGCCGCCGCGCTGTCGATGGTGCCGACCTCGACCGGTGCCGCAAAGGCCGTGGGTCTGGTGCTGCCCGAACTTGCCGGCAAGCTCGATGGCTCCGCGATCCGGGTGCCGACGCCGAACGTCTCGGTGGTCGACCTCGTGTTCATTTCCTCGAAGTCGACAAGCAAGGACGAAGTGAACAAGGCCATCGAGGAAGCCGCGAACGGCCATCTCAAGGGCATCATGGGGTACAACACTGAGCCTTTGGTTTCGATCGACTTCAATCACGATCGCAGAAGCTCGATCTTTGATGGCAGCCAGACGCAGGTTGTGGATGGCAATCTGGTCCGCATCGTCGCTTGGTATGACAACGAGTGGGGCTTCTCCAATCGCATGCCGGACACCGCAGCGGTGATGGCCGGTCTCTAAACGAGAGGCGTGACGACAGTGGCGAAAGGGCGGGGCAAAACCCCGCCCTTGTTGTTTTCCCAGGACAAGAAGAGCGCGCTGAGCGAAGTGCGTCCGATCGTCATCGTCCATGATATCACGCATGCGCGTGCGGCTTTGGCCGCGGCCGCCGCGCTTGGGGTGCCTATCCGCCTTAGGAGCGCCCCAGGTGCGGCCTCTTACCTCGGGCCATCGGTGTTTCACGCCCTGATCGACGAGGCGCGGAAAACCGCGCCGGAGGCAGACGCCGTTGCGGTCATGGACTGCGGTGGCGACGTCGGCCGCGCCCTGTCGGCGCTGCGTCATGGCCTCGATCGGGTGCGGGTGGACCTGCCGAGGGGGACAGTGTTGCGGCTTGCCGACATCGCAAACTGCCATGGCGCCGCGATTGACGACGACGATGACGAGCCGCTTGATCTTCTGAATTGTTCAGATCCGGCTGCCACTTGCCAAAAATGGCTTGCAAACGCGGTCAAATAAGCGGCCATTGCCGGCAAAGGCTCGTTGCCAACGCTGGGCGGCTGGTGTATCGGAGTCCTCTGGGATGGTAATTCACGGCAAACTTAGGAATCGGGGAGATTCGAGTCATGAAGGTTTCAAAAACGGTCAAGAACATCCTCAACAATTACGAAACTGACAATCCGGGGACCAAGGCCAACCTTGCCCGGATCCTGTCGACCGGCCGGCTGGGCGGGACCGGCAAGATGGTGATCCTGCCGGTCGACCAGGGGTTCGAGCACGGTCCGAGCCGGAGCTTCGCGCCCAATCCTCCGGCCTACGATCCGGAATATCACATCAAGCTCGCGATTGACGCTGGCCTCAATGCCTATGCCACTCCGCTCGGGATGGTCGAGGCCGTCGCCGATAGCTACGCCGGACAGATTCCGCTGATCCTCAAAGTCAACAGCTCCAACACCCTCGCCCGCAGCAAGGAAGCGCCGAGTCAAGCGGTGACCGCCTCGGTCGACGATGCCGTGCGCCTCGGCTGCGCCGCGATCGGCTTCACCATCTATCCGGGCTCGGACGAAGCCTTCAAGATGATGGAGACGATCAAGGAGATGAGCTACGAGGCGAAGCGCAAGGGCATCGCCACGGTCGTCTGGTCCTATCCGCGCGGCGGCACCCTGTCGAAGGACGGCGAGCTCGCGGTCGACATCGCCGCATATGCGTGCCACATGGCCGCGCTGCTCGGCGCTCACATCATCAAGATCAAGCTGCCGACCGACTTCATCGAGCAGCCCGAGGCCAAGAAGGTCTATGAAGCCGAGGGCATCGATATCTCCACCCAGGCCGCCAGGGTCCGGCACTGCATGGATGCAGCATTCAAGGGTCGCCGTATCGTCGTGTTCTCGGGCGGCGCCAAGAAGGGAGCGGATCAGGTGTATCAGGATGCGCGCGACATCCGTGATGGCGGCGGCAACGGCTCCATCATCGGCCGCAACACCTTCCAGCGGCCGCGCGAAGAAGCGATCGACATGCTGACGCGGATCATCAACATCTATCTCGGCAAGGAAGAGACGGCCGGCGTCTCCAAGGCCGCCGAGTAGCGCAAGAGCCGAGTGAGCTCAAAGCCGGCCTGTCGGCTTTATCTGCTTACGCCGCCGCGTTTCGACGCGGCGGCTTTTTCTTCGCTGCTGACCTCGGCTCTGGATGCCGGCGACGTCGCCGCCGTTCAGCTGCGGTTGAAGGGCACCGACGACGATACCGTCCGGCGGGCCTGCGAGGCGCTGCAGCCTGAGGTCCAGCAGCGAGGCATCGCGTTCATTCTCAACGACAGGCCCGATCTTGCGCGGGAGCTGAACTGCGACGGCGTCCATATCGGCCAGTACGATACCCCCTACCGCGAGGCCCGGAAAATGCTCGGGGAAGACGGGATCGTGGGGGTGACGTGCCACAACTCGCGTCATCTGGCGATGGAAGCCGCCGAGGCGGGCGCCGACTATGTCGCCTTCGGCGCCTTTCATCCGAGCGCCACCAAAGAGGCACCGACCGCCGCGGACCCCGAGATCCTAGTCTGGTGGAGCGAATTGATGACGGTTCCGTGCGTTGCCATCGGCGGCATCACGGTGGAGAACTGCAGGCCGCTGATCGCGTCCGGAGCCGATTTCCTTGCAGTCTCCGCCGGCGTCTGGCGGCACCCCGAAGGTCCGGCCGCCGCCGTGCGCGCGTTTGCGGCCGAGATCGACCACTGCGGTGGCGGCGGATAGGTCTCGCGAAGCGCGACCGCCGGCACGCGGCCCCCGTCGCGGGTCTCCTCAGATCCTTGTCCGGTCCCGGGCGCCTCGTTGTCCCGGCGTTGCTCGCTGGGGGACAACCTGATAGCTTCCGCCGCGGTCATCCCGACCCCACGATCGCAACCCTGCATCCGAGGTCCTGTTCAAGACAATGAAGATCAATGGAAACGCAATTCGTCCCGGTATGGTCATCGAGCATCAGGGCCGGCTCTGGCGCGCCGTCCGGATTCAGCACACGCAGCCGGGAAAAGGCGGCGCCTACCTGCAGGTCGAACTGAAGGGCCTTCGCGACAACACCAAGCTCAACGAGCGGTTTCGTTCGTCGGAGTCGGTGGAGCGTGTGCGTCTGGATCAACGCGCTCTTCAGTTCCTGTATTCCGAGGGCGACACCTATACGTTCATGGACAACGAGACGTTCGAGCAGATTTCGCTCCCTGCCGACGCCATCGGCGAGGACCAGATCCCGTTTCTTCAGGAAGGCATGATCGTCACCATCGAGTTCCACGAAGAGACGCCGATCAGTGTGCAGCTTCCGGACAGCGTCGTCCTCCAGGTCGTCGAAGCCGATGCGGTGGTGAAGGGTCAGACCGCGTCTTCGTCTTACAAGCCGGCCGTGCTGGAGAACGGCATGCGGGTGATGGTGCCTCCCCACATCGAAGCGGGCACCCGGATCGTCGTCAACACGGCCGACCGCTCCTATGTCGAGCGGGCCAAGGATTGAGACTGTGACGCACAAGGAAGAATCGTGAATCGCTCGCCGCTGCTGAACGTCATGATGGCCGCCGCCCACAAGGCGGCGCGCGGCCTCATCCGCGACTTCGGAGAACTCGAGCATCTGCAGGTTTCGAAGAAGGGGCCCGCCGACTTCGTCAGCAAGGCCGATCACCGGGCGGATCAGGTGCTGCGGGGAGAACTGAAGAAGGCGCGGCCGGCGTTCGGTCTGGTAACCGAGGAGTCGGGCAGCGAGGACGGCACCGACACCTCGAACCGGTGGCTGGTCGATCCCCTCGACGGCACCACCAACTTTCTCCACGGCATTCCCCACTTCGCCATCTCCATTGCATTGGAGCGGGATGGCGATCCCTACGCCGGCGTCATCTATTCGCCGATCACCGACGAGATGTACGTTGCCGAGAAAGGGCTCGGCGCGTACATGAACGGGCGGCGTTTGCGCGTCTCCGGGCGCAGGAACATGGCGGAAGCAGTGTTCGCCACCGGAGTCCCGTTCCTCGGTCTCGACGGCCATGATCTGTTCATCCGGCAACTTCGCTCGATCATGGGAGTGAGCGCGGGCGTTCGCCGATTCGGCTCCGCGGCGCTCGATCTCGCGTTCGTCGCGGCCGGCCGCTTCGACGGCTACTGGGAGAACGGGCTCAGCGTCTGGGATACCGCAGCTGGAATCGTACTGGTTCGCGAAGCCGGTGGATTTGTCTCCAACCTTGCCGGAGGCCCCCGCGTCGCCACCGGAAGCGGAATCATCGCCGCCAACAGCGCGCTGTTCCCGGCGCTGTCCAAGGCCATCAGGGATGCCGCTCCGGTTGACCATGGGCCGGATAAACACGCATTCCGTGGGTAGACTGGTTGTCTTTAACAAATCTGTTGACTATTTTCGCGGCAGGCCCTCAAGAATGGTCCTGACGGCGATGCACACTCTTCAAGGCAGTGGTTATGCCGTGGCCATAATCGGTTGGCTTGCCGTGACGGGCGCTGTCGGACTCCTGCCTCACTGCGCCGCGGCACAATCTGTCAGCGCCGATCCGACCACGACGTCGAGAAGCGCGGCAGCGGCGCCCCGGGAGAGGGCCCATGCCGAGATGAGAGAGATTGCACGCAACGCCCGCAAGCCGACGATAGCGGTTCCGGCTGTCGCCACCGCAGTAACCGCGGCGGCGTTCTTGCCCCCGCGCGAAAAGCCGCCCCTGGCGTCGGGATCGGCTGAGCGGCCGCCAGCTGGACAACCGGTATCGGTAGATCCGGGATCGCCGGAGGGGCAACAGGAAGCGGCGCCGTTAGGGGGGGGACCGCAGCCAGCCGAACAGGCGGTCGCGGGATCACCTCCCGACGCGGTCGTCGATGAAGGAGCGGTTGAGGATCTTCAGAAAGGGGGCGCGGAGGCGTCAGGGCGGCGGTCTTCCCGCTTGCCGGGCGCGATCGCCAGCCTTCCTTTCGCTCCCAACTCCGCGGCCTTGAGCGGGGACGCCGAGCGTGTGTTGAAGGATCTGGCGGCGCGATTTCCGGTCACGGACCCGGCGTACCGCCTACAACTGTTGGCGTTTGCCGGTGGCGAAGACATCAGTCCGAGCCGGGCGCGGCGGCTTTCTCTCGAACGGGCTCTCGCCGTCCGCGCCTATCTGATGGCCAACGGGATCGAGGGGACACGGATGGATGTCCGCGCCTTGGGCGACCGGATCCCCGATCCGCCGGCCGGTATGCCCCAGGACCTGCCCCAGGACCTACCCACGAACCTGCCCCAGGACCTACCCCGGGACCGGGTTGACATTGCGATGATCAAACGATGACCGCTGTCGGGATGAACAGAATGGATGAACCTCGGGCCAAGGTTTCGCACCTGCAGCGATACCTGATCAGGATGGCGCTTTTTCTGGCGGCAGTCGCCGTCAGCGTTGCCGTGCTGTTCGCCCCGCTGCGGGATGCGTTCCTGACCAACGCGCCGCTCAACGGCCTCATTATCGGGGTGCTTGTTCTCGGCATCATCTACAATTTTCGTCAGATTCTCACCTTGCGCCACGAGGTCGCCTGGCTCGATCATTTCCGTGCAGACTCGGCAGCTCCTGCCGGGGCACCGGCGCCACGTCTGCTGGCGCCGATGGCCACTATGTTGCGGGAGCGCAAGGGAAGGCTGAGCCTGTCGGCCCTCGGCATGCGCTCGTTGCTGGACGGGATTTCCTCGCGGCTGGACGAGTCGCGCGACCTCTCACGCTATACCATCGGGTTGTTGATTTTTCTGGGGCTACTGGGGACGTTCTGGGGACTGCTGGGAACCATCTCGTCGGTCGCCGGCGTCATCGGGGGCCTTACGGTCGAGGGTGCGGATCTGACCCAGGTGTTTGAGCGCCTCAAGCAGGGCCTGCAGGCACCCTTGGCCGGGATGGGCACGGCGTTCTCATCCTCGCTATTCGGCCTCGGCGGCTCGCTGGTCCTGGGTTTCCTCGATCTTCAGACCAATCAGGCGCAGAACCGGTTTTTCAACGACCTCGAAGACTGGCTTTCGGGTGTCACTCGCCTGTCCAGCGGCGCCCTTGCCGCCGACGGGGAACAGCCGATGCCGGCCTATGTCCAGGCGCTGCTGGAACAGACGGCCGAAAGCCTCGAGACGCTTCAGCGGACCATTGGTCGCGGAGAGGAAAATCGGGCCGCGACCAATTCCCATCTTCTGTCGCTGGCCGAGAAGATGGGAACGTTGACCGACCAGATGCAAACCGAACAAGCGCTGATGCGTCGGCTGGCCGAAGGTCAGAACGAATTGAAACCGATCCTCGCGCGATTGGCCGACGGCGGCGCGCACGCCGCCATGCCGGCGTTGGATGAGGCGACGCGTGGCCATATCCGCAATCTGGAGCTGTATGTCGCCCGCCTCGTCGAGGAAGTGTCCAGTGGCCGTGACGAGATCATCCATCAGGTTCGCAGCGACATCAAGCTGCTGGCGCGGACGATCGCCGCTCTGGCCGAAGAAAGCGAGCATTAGGACCCTTTGTGATGGCTGCCCTCTCTCGCCGCGGGCTTCGTACCACCAATATCTGGCCGGGCTTTGTCGACGCGCTGGCGGCGTTGCTGATGGTGGTCATCTTTTTGTTGATGATCTTCGTCCTCGCCCAGTTTTTTCTGAGCCAAGCCCTATCTGGACGCGACCAAGCGCTGGTCCAGTTGCGTGGGCAGGTCGATGAACTGGCGACGCTGCTCAGTCTGGAGCGCAGGGCGAGCGCGGACCTGCGGGCCAACCTGACGCAGTTGTCCGCCGATCTGCAAGCATCGATCGCCGCCCGTGACGAGCTCACCGCCACCGTCCGGAGTTTGACCGAGCGGGCCACCGGCGCGGAGCGGGAAGCCGAAGCTCTTCGGGGCGCTCTTGCCGCCGCAGCGGAGAAGAACGAGGCCGGTCAGGCGCAGCTGGAAGCCCAGAGCCGTCAGCTCGCCAGCCTTGCCGGGCAGATTGCGGCACTGGAAGCGCTGAAGGGCGATCTTGAAAAGGAGATCGCCGAGCTGGGGCGGAAAACGGAGACGAGCGAACAGGCCCTCATCGCGGAGCGCGAACTCTCGGAGAGCGCCCGCGCTCAGGTTGCCCTGCTCAACCGCCAGATGGCCGCGCTGCGCGAGCAGGTGGCCCAGCTCAACGCCGCGCTCGAGGCGTCCGAAACAGAGGTAAAAGAACAGCAGGTCGAAATCGCCAATCTCGGCGAGCGGCTGAACGCGGCGCTGGCAACCAAGGTCCAGGAACTGGCGCGCTATCGCTCGGAGTTTTTCGGGCGCATCCGCGAGGTGCTGGGCGATCACCCCAATGTCCGCATCGTCGGCGATCGCTTCGTGTTCCAGTCGGAGGTTCTGTTCGCCTCGGGCTCGGCCGAGATCGAGCCGGCCGGGGAGAGGCAGCTGGTTCAGGTGGCCGAACTGATCACCCAGTTGGCGACCGAGATCCCGGACGACATCGACTGGATCCTGCAGATCAACGGCCACACCGATCCGGTGCCGGTCGTTCGAGGACGCTATGACTCCAACTGGGAACTGTCGGCCGCGCGGGCGATTGCGGTCGTCCGCCTGTTTGTCGAGAACGGAATCCCGCCCAGTCGTCTCGCCGCCGCCGGCTTCGGTGAATTCAGCCCGTTGGCGGAGGGCGACAGCGCGGAAGCCTACCGCCGCAATCGTCGGATCGAGATCAAACTGACGCAATCTTGAGCAGCGGCCTTGACGGCAGCGACAATGCGGGCCATCCAACGGCAACACGCGTGAAGGTCCGATACCGGCGGTTCGGCTCGTCCTGTTCCGGCGGTTGATTCGGCCCTGAACCATGACTGCCGGCCTCGGCGGGGCCGCTTGCACCCTCGGGTGGAAACGGACCTGCAGGCTGAGACGCCTTGGCAACTGATGAAATCCGGATGCTGATTGTCTTTTTGATCGTGTTCGTGGATCTGATCGGCTTCGGGATCATCATTCCGTTGCTTCCGTTCTACGGCGAACACTTCGGCGCCACGCCCGCCCAGGTCGGGCTGCTGATGGCCAGCTATTCGTTCACCCAGCTGCTTGCGGCGCCGGTGTGGGGGCGACTGAGCGACCGGCTCGGACGCCGACCGGTCCTGATCGTCAGCCTTGCCGGGATTGCCCTTGCCTATGTCTGGCTTGGCTACGCCGACAGCATGTGGATGCTGTTCGCCGCCCGCGCAGTGGCAGGCCTGATGGCGGGAAACATCGGCGTTGCGTTCGCCTATGTCGCCGACATCACTGATTCCTCCAACCGCGCCAAGGGAATGGGCGTGGTCGGGGCGGCTTTCGGGCTCGGCTTCATCTTCGGGCCGGCGATCGGTGGCGTGCTGGCCGGCAGTGATCCCGATCTCGCCAACTATCGGCTTCCGGCCCTGACCGCCGCGGCATTCTCGGCCGTTGCCACCGTTCTCGCCGTGGCGCTTTTGAAGGAGTCTCTTTCGCCCGAGTTGCGCGCCGCGCAACGTTCGCTCTCCCGCCGCAGCCGCTGGCAGCAATTGCGCGGTGCCCTCGCACAACCGGGCGTCGGGCTCCTCATCGGTCTTGCCTTCCTCGCCAACTTCGTGTTCGCCGGCATGGAGACCACGTTTGCGATGTGGTCGCGGCGAGCGTTCGGCTGGGGGCCGGAGCAAAACGGCTATTTGTTCGCCTTCGTCGGACTGCTTGCGGCCGCAATCCAGGGCGGGCTGGTGGGACGGCTGGCGAGACTGTTCGGCGAAGGGCGGCTGGTTGTGGCCGGTGCCGCCTTTCTTTGCCTCGGCATGCTGTTGATCCCATTTTCGGGATCGCTGACGGTTTTGCTCCTCGCGATGACCATCATTGCCTGCGGCTTCAGCATGGTTTCACCGTCTCTCAACAGCCTTGTCTCGCTCGCCGTCGGCCCCGGCACCCATGGCGGCATCATGGGTATAACCCGCTCCGCCACCACCGCAGCGCGCGTCGCCGGGCCGATCTGGGCCGGCGCGCTGTTTCATTACCTCGGCCGCGACTGGCCGTATTACGGCGGCGCGCTGGTGATGGCCGTCGTCGTCCTTCTCGCCCTCAGGATCTGGAATGCCGGGGGCCATTCCCGTGCCGGCGAGCGGCAGGTTCCTGCCGCTTCGGCGGCAACCGCCGAGCCGTCCGTCGCACCGGACCGTTGATCGTTCGCTCGCCAGCCGGTATAGGAACGCATCAGACCGTGGTCCGCTGCCGATCGCGCGGCCTCGGCCGATCCGCGGCGGCGGTGGCTACTTACTCAAACAGCGCGCAGTCGTCCCCAGACGCTTGTCGACGTCCGTCGGCGGTCGAGCGTTGCAAGGATACGACCCTTGAAGGGAATGACAGGGAGCCGACGAGATGAAAAAAGGGATTCATCCCAATTACCACGTGATCACCGTCGAAATGACGGACGGGAGCACGTTTCAGACCCGCTCGACCTACGGCAGCGAAGGCGATACGCTGAAGCTGGGGATCGACCCGAAGACGCATCCGGCGTGGACCGGCGTCCACCGGCTGATGGACAGCGGCGGCCAGTTGGCGAAGTTCCGCAAGCGCTTCAAGGATTTCGGGCTTCAGGAATAACCGGCCTCTGCTTGTCCGGCTGAGACCGCCGCCTTCGGCGGATCCGTTCTGCGCGTGCAAGGCAGCGACGGGCCGAACAGTCCGAAGGCTGGCGGCGTCCGCGCCGGAGCAAAGGCGCCATCCATCTGCTTGCCGAGGGAAGGAAAATTGATGGCCGCCGCGATTCCGGAGACAATGACCGCCGTCGACATTGCGGCGCCGGGAGGGCCGGAAGTGCTGCAGCCGACGCGCCGGCCGGTCCCTGCGCCGGCCGCGGGCGAGGTGCTGGTGCACGTCGTGGCTGCCGGTGTGAACGGTCCCGATCTGTATCAGCGCCAGGGGCTGTATCCGCCGCCACCGGGCGCCACCGACATTCCGGGGCTGGAGGTCGCGGGCCGCATCGTCGCCGTGGGTAAGAGTGTGCAACGCGCGCAAATTGGCGATGCGGTGTGCGCGCTGGTGATCGGCGGTGGCTATGCCGAGTACTGCGTGGCGCCGGAGGCGCACTGTCTGCCAATTCCTGAGGGCCTGGAGATTGTCGAAGCGGCGGCCCTGCCCGAGACGATCTTTACGGTATGGACCAACGTTTTCGAGCGGGGCCGGCTCGCGAAAGGGGAAACTCTGCTGGTCCATGGCGGCAGCGGCGGGATCGGCACGACCGCCATCCAGATGGCGAGCCGCCTGGGTGCACGTGTCTTTACGACTGCCCGCGGCACGGAGAAGAAGGCGCTGTGTGAGCGGCTCGGCGCCGAGCGTGCGATCGATTATGCCGATGAGGATTTCGTCACCGCGATCAAGGACCTCACGGGCGGCCGCGGAGTCGATGTCATTCTCGACATCGTCGGGGGCGACTACGTCGCGCGCAACATCGCCTGCCTTGCCCGCGAAGGGCGTCTCGTCAACATTGCCTTCCGCAAAGGAAGTCGGGTCGAGATCGACCTGATGCCGGTCATGCTCAAGCGCCTGACCATTACCGGCTCGACGCTTCGAATCCAGTCAGGGGAACGAAAGGCGGCGATCGCGGCCTCGGTGAAGGAGCGCGTGTGGCCGCTGATCGCGGCGGGCGCGATCAAGCCGGTGATCTTCGCCAAGCTGCCGCTCGCACAAGCGGGCGAGGCTCATCGGTTGATGGAGGACTCCCGCCACGTCGGAAAGATCGTTCTGACGACGGATGCAATTTGACCCCCCCGCTTTGATCCGCGAAGATGGTGGAATATTTATAGAATAAAACGGCACCCGGCGAACTCGCGGCGCCGAGGTTGGTTTGACTGCTTTCAATTGATGGGAACCTGCTATGGCGCATCCGCTCATGCCCAAGGCCACCGCCGTATGGCTGGTGGAGAACACCTCGTTGACGTTCGACCAGATCGCGGAGTTCTGCGGGATGCATGCGCTGGAGGTCCAGGCGATCGCCGACGGCGAAGTTGCGCACGGCATGCAGGGGCGTGATCCGGTGCTGAACGGTGAATTGACCAAGGAAGAGATCGAGCGCTGCGAAAAGAATCCCGACGCCCACCTTCAACCGGCGGCAACGCGGGTCCCGATTCCGCAGGCTCGGCCAAAGGGCGCCCGCTATACCCCGGTTGCCCGGCGGCAGGATCGTCCTGATGCCATTGCCTGGTTGCTGAAGAATTATCCCGAGCTGGGCGACGGACAGATCTGCAGGCTGATCGGCACGACAAAGGCAACCATCGACAAGGTGCGCGAGCGCACCCACTGGAATTCACCAAATATCAAGCCGCAGAACCCGCTGGCGCTTGGACTGTGCAGCGAGGCGGATCTGGAGAAGCAGATCAATCTTGCCCGCGCCCGCGCCGGCACCGTCCATGGAGACGCCTGAGCGGCCGGCTGACGGCCGAGACGGTGGTTCGACGAGCAGGGTGATCGGCAGGCTCGCTACAAACGATCGCTCTCGAGATCCGCGCACGAGTAGCCGAGCTGGTCCAACCCCTCCTCCAGGTATGTCGAGATGAGCGGAATGTCCATCAGTGCATTCGGGGTGCGCAGGTCCGGATCCTGCCGCGCCGCGCTCACGGCGCTTTGCCAGTCCACATAATCGCCGCGCCCAAGCAGAACCAGAGCGAACACCTCGGCCGAAGCCTCATCGCTCAGGGTCTCGAGCAGGCCGCGGATCTCGCCCTCGGTCGGATCGCCCTCGCTGGTGAACAGGGTCTGATGGTAGGCATCGTCAACCGGGTTGTCGCCCGGCGACGGCACCTGAGGCGCCATCTTGACCGAAAATTCGCGAAATCTGATGATCAGCTTGCAGACGCTTTCAACATCGACGGCAGTCAGCATCGTCTCCTCGCATTTATCCTGAGGGCGGGTTCGTCAGGACAACAGTCGGCGCACGCCCGCGTTCCGGGACGCTCTCCCATGATCAGAGAATTCCAACGGCGCCCACAATCTCCGGGGGCTCTGGCGGGCGGCTCAGCGTCACCCTCGCGATTGCGGACGTTGAGGGTGCGGGCTCCATCGGGATGTTGATTTGTGTCCACCCCTGGCGACAAAACGGGCGCGGAGAACCATGGTAGGCTCCCACGCGCCCGGATCGCTTCATCGCAGCACCGGCGGCTCTGCCGGGGCTGCCTTACGGCTTGCTCCTACCGTGCGTCGGCGTAGCCGATGGACTCCAGGGCTTGCTTGATCTCGCCCAGGATCGCCGGATCGTCAATGGTCGCCGGCATGTTCCACGGCTGCTTGTCGGCGATCTTCTGCATGGTTCCGCGCAGGATCTTGCCCGAGCGGGTCTTCGGCAGGCGGTCGACCACCACCGCCTGCTTGAACGCCGCCACGGGACCGATCTGATCGCGGACCATCTGCACGATCTCCTTGACGATCTCGTCATGGGAACGGTCGATGTCCGACTTCAGAACGATGAAGCCGACCGGAAGCTGTCCCTTGAAGGAGTCGGCGACGCCGACAACCGCACACTCGGCGACGGCCGGATGGCGTGAGAGGACTTCCTCCATGCCGCCGGTGGACAGGCGATGGCCGGCGACGTTGATGACGTCATCGGTCCGCGCCATGATGTAGACGTAGCCATCGTCATCCATGTAGCCCGCATCCGCGGTCGAATAGTAACCGGGGAATTCGGCAAGGTAGGATGAGATGTACCGCTCATCATTGTTCCACAACGTCGGCAGCGCGCCCGGAGGCAGCGGCAGCTTGACGACGATGGCGCCGATCTGACCGCGGGGCGCCTCGTTGCCGGTCTCGTCCAGCACCCGGACATCCCATCCCGGCACCGACTTGGTCGGCGAGCCGGGCTTCACCGGCAGCGGCTCAAGACCCATACAGTTGGCGGCGATCGCCCAGCCGGTCTCCGTCTGCCACCAGTGGTCGATGACCGGGCGGTCGAGCGCCTTCTCGGCCCATTCCAGCGTATCCGGATCGGTTCGCTCACCGGCCAGGAACAGGATCTTGAAGTTGGAGAGGTCGTATTGACCCATCAGCTTGGCCTGCGAGTCTTCTCGCTTGATCGCACGGAATGCGGTCGGGGCGGTGAACAGCGCCTTGACCTTGTGCTGGGAAATGACCCGCCAGAACGCACCCGCGTCCGGCGTACCGACCGGCTTGCCTTCGTAAACGATCGTCGTTGCCCCGTGGAACAGCGGCGCATACACGATGTACGAGTGTCCGACGACCCAACCCACGTCGGATGCGGCCCACCATACGTCACCGGGATCGATGTCATAGATGTTCTTCATCGTCCATTTGAGCGCCACCAGATGACCGCCGTTGTCGCGCACCACCCCCTTGGGCTGGCCGGTGGTGCCTGACGTATAGAGAATGTAGAGCGGGTCGGTTGCCGCGACGGGAACGCAGTCGACCGCCTCGGCCGAGGCCATCGCCTCCTGCCAGTCGATGTCGTAACCCGGCTTCAACTCCGCCTGCTTCTGCGGGCGCTGCAGGATGATGCTTTTGGACGGCTTGAAGGTGGCCTGCTCGATCGCTCCGTCGAGCAACGGCTTGTAGTCGATGACGCGTGCACCTTCGATGCCGCACGAGGCCGAGACCATCACCTTCGGCTGGGCGTCGTTGATGCGAACGGCCAACTCGTTGGAGGCAAAGCCGCCGAAGACCACCGAATGGACGGCGCCAATGCGGGCGCACGCCAACATCGCGATAAGTGCTTCGGGCACCATCGGCATATAGACGATGACCCGATCGCCCTTGCCGACCCCTTGCGCCGCCAGAACGCCGGCGAACTTCGACACCTCGTTCTGCAGTTCGCGATAGGTGTAGGTGCGGACGGTGTTGCCGGTCACCGGGCTGTCATAGATGACCGCGACCTGATCCCCCCTGCCACCCTCTACGTGGCGATCGACCGCATTGTAACAGGTATTGACCATCCCGCCGACGAACCAGCGGTAGAACGGCTTGTTGGAATCGTCGAGAACCTTGTCCCACTTCTTGTACCAGCTGATTTCCTCGGCTGCTTCTCCCCAGAATCCCTCCGGATCGTTGATCGATCTGGAGAAGGCTTGTTCATAGGCTCCGGTCATTGTCCCTCCCATCGGGCTTCCCTTTTGCTCGTATTCCTGCCGACACAGCACCACGTCGACGTGATGAGGCCGGGAGTGTGGTCTAAAATGCGGTTTTTTGCAAAGCCGGAATATGGCAGAGTTTGCTCCCTTGAAAGGTCGGAAAGACCCAAGAACGCGGGAGGAAATCGAGCCGATGACTGACACTGTCGCTGCAGGGAACCCGTTTGAGACCTATCTCGACCGCAACGACGCCAACTTCGCCCCGCTCACGCCCCTGGGGCTGATCCAGCGTGCGGCGGTGGTTTATCCCGAGTATCCGTCGGTGGTGCATGGCGATCGCCGCTACACCTGGGCAGAGACCTATGCCCGCTGCCGCCGGCTCGCCAGTGCCCTGGTCGCGCGCGGCATCGGCGTCGGCGATACGGTAGCAGTGGTGGCCGCCAATACGCCGGAGATCTACGAAGCCCACTTCGGCGTGCCGATGACGGGCGCGGTGCTGAACACCCTCAACACCCGCCTCGATGCCGCCAGCCTCGCCTTCTGCCTCAATCATGGCGAAGCGAAGGTTCTGATCACCGATCGCGAGTTCGCGCCGGTGATGAAGGCGGCGCTGGAGCAGGTGGAGAGAGAGCTTCTCGTCATCGACATCGACGATCCGATGGCGCTCTCCCGCGGCCCGGAACTCGGCGAGATGGATTACGAAGCGTTGCTCGCCGGCGGCGATCCCGAGTTCCAATGGTCGCCCCCCGACGACGAGTGGCGGGCGATCAGCCTGAACTACACGTCCGGGACCACCGGCAATCCCAAGGGAGTGGTTTATCATCACCGCGGCGCCTACCTGCTCGCGCTCGGCAACGTGCTCGCCTGGGGGATGAGCCAGCATCCGGTCTATCTGTGGACCCTGCCGATGTTTCACTGCAACGGCTGGTGCTTTCCGTGGACGATGGCCGCGGTCGCCGGCACCAGCGTCTGCCTGCGGCAGGTCACCGCCAAAGGGATCTTCAACGCGATCGCCGAAGAGAAGGTCACCCATTTCTGCGGCGCTCCGATCGTGCTCAATCTCGTCATCAACGCCGGGGCGGCGGATCGGCGTTCCTTCGATCATACCTGCCGGGTGATGACGGCGGCCGCACCCCCGCCGGCGTCGACCCTGGAGAGGATGGAGCGCGACGGCTTCAGGGTCACCCACGTGTACGGCCTGACGGAGACCTATGGGCCGGCCGTGGTCTGCTCCTGGCACGACGAATGGAACGAGTTGCCGATGGAAGCGCAGGCGGCGCTGAAATCCCGGCAGGGCGTCCGCTATCCGGTTCTGGAAGATCTTACCGTGATGGACCCGGAGACGATGACGCCGGTTCCAGCGGACGGCGAGACCATCGGCGAGGTGATGTTCCGCGGCAATGTGGTGATGAAGGGATACGTCAAGAACCCGGCAGCAACCGCCGAGGCGTTTGCCGGAGGCTGGTTCCATTCCGGCGATCTCGGCGTCATTCATCCCGACGGGTACATCCAGCTCAAGGACCGCTCAAAAGACATCATCATTTCCGGCGGCGAGAACATCTCTTCGATCGAGGTCGAGGACGTTCTCTACCGGCACCCGGCGGTCCAGGCGGTGGCAGTGGTCGCCAAGCCGGACGAGAAATGGGGAGAGACGCCCTGCGCCTTCATCGAGGTGAAGGACGGGGCTTCGGTGGAGGCGGCAGAGATCATCGAATTCTGCCGGAAGAACATCGCGCACTATAAATGTCCGCGAACCGTGGTGTTCACCGAACTTCCGAAGACATCCACCGGCAAGATCCAGAAATTCAAGCTGCGCGAGATGGCTTCAAAAGGATCTTGAGGCCGGAGAAGGGAGAGGGGACTTGAGAAAAATTAGGAGCGGAGAAAAATAAGGCCCGGACGCCGGATCGGCGTTCAGGCTTCGATGGCCCCGCGACGCCCTCTCGCCAAGCGTCGCGGGTTCGCTGAGGCAAATCGTGGACGGGAGACTTAAGCTGTCGCCGCGCTGCTCATTTTCGCCGACAACTGGGCGATTTCATCTTTGATCTGCAATTTTTCTTTCTTGAGCCTGTGGATTTCAAGGTCGTCGGGTCGAGGACGATTGCTTTCCTGCTGAATGGCTTCCTCAAGAGCATGGTGCTTCATTTTCAACGTCTCGATCCTCTCGTCCAGGCTCATGGCATGGTACCTCCTTGATGCACGAAAACCCTGTATGTTACCTCAGGTTACGCCAAGATGACAATGAAAACGGGGGGCTCTGACAGGGACGGAACGTACCTCTTGTATCATCCCTGTACGCCTTTGGGGTTAAGACGAACGTTGGAACGACAATAAGGAGGCGACCGGCTGGCAACACGCAAGTCCGATGAGGCGGAGCCGACGAAGCATTCCAGAGGGACCCTTCGCGTGAGCCCTCAGGGCATTCCGATCACGCTGGCGGCGAATCCCGCGAGGTCGGCGGCGAAGCGCTTGGGCTCGGCGAGATGGGGGGAATGGTCGGCGCCTTCATAGACGATCAGCCGCGCGTTCGGGATTGAGCGCTGCACGTACTCTCCTGTCTCGACCCCATAGAAGTTGCTTTCGGAGCCGTAGACCAGCAACGCCGGAATGTCGATGCGGGGCAACACGGGGCGATAGTCGGCCGCGGTCAAGCTTTGCCAGATCTGGATCAGCGGCTCCGGATCGACGGACGCCATCGCCGCCCGTAACCGCCAGAGCCCGTCCGAGGGCGTCTCGAACCGCTGCCGTGCCGCCTTGTTGCGGCCACAGGCAACGAGCCGGACCACCGCTTCGACGAAGTCCTGCCGCATCGCTTCGACGAAAGCCCTGTTCCGTTCCGGCGGCCAGTCGTAGTAGATGCCGAGATGCCAATCACCCTCGGTGACAAGCCGCGGCGACTGGTCGACCACGCCGAGACCCCTTATGGGCCCGCAACCAAAGGCGGTGATGTACTCCCAGGCGATCAAAACGCCCATGGAGTGGCCGACCACGATGCTGCGCTCAATGCCGAAGTGATCAATCAGCTGGGCCAAATCGTTGGCCATGCGCCCGACCGTCAGGGGAGCGGTCCCAGCAACGGGACGAGCCGCGTGCCCTCGCGCGTCCCAGCGATAGATCGTGAACCGGGATTCGAGGTCTTTCGCCACCGGGTTCCAGACCCGATGGTTGGATGCCCATTCATGAAGCAGAATCAAGGGAGGACCCGATCCGGAAACCGCGACGTGGATCGTCTGGCCGTCGTCGGTGACGAAGTGCTGCATGCAAAACCTCCTCTTCAGCGAAATGATGGGCCTCAAGATGCAAGGGTGGCGAACACATCCGCTTCCGGCACACGGCCGGCCATGTGGCGGCGGTGCCAGAGTGCATAAAACAAGATGTTCCAGGCGGCGCGTCCGGCACGGGCATCGTCGCCGGCGGCGGCATCGAGAAGCTGTTCGACCGCGCCTGGCCGGCAGGCCGCGCGGACCGGGTCCTGCGCCGCCAGAAGAGGGGCAAGATCGCGGGCACGGCCGGCGATCCAGGTGGCGACGGGCACGGTAAAGCCCCGCTTGCGGGCACGGGCGCGGGCGGCCGGCTGGTTCTGCTCCAGCCATTGCCGCAGAAGACGCTTGCCGAGACCGTGGCGGACCTTGAGCCGGTCCGGCAGGCCGAACGCGAATTCGGCAACCACCGGGTCCACGAACGGAACCCGCCCTTCGATCCCGTGCGCCATCAGGCAGCGGTCCAGCTTGACCAAAAGATCATTGGGCAGCCATTCCGCACTGTCGGTCGCCTGCGCCGCTTGCAGCCACGTCCGGCCCGCGCTGTTCTCCGCCCGTTCGGTGCGGCTCAACCCTGCCCGCCATCGCCCCTCATCCCTCAGCACATTCATGCCCGCGAGCGCCCCGTTCGCGCGCATTGGCCGGCCCCCCAGCAGCCGGGACCGCATCACCCTTCGGTAGCGGCCATAGCCGGCGAACATCTCGTCGCCGCCCTCTCCCGTCAGTACCACCTTGATCCCCGCTTCCCGCGCAGCGGCAGCGAGCTTGAACGACGGCAGCGCCGCATAGTCCGCCGCCGGATCGTCCATGCAGGCGGCGACATGAGGCAGAAGACGCCAGAAATCGTCTTCGCTGAAGGGGATTTGCACGTGTTCGGCGCCGACCGCCTTGGCCACGGCGCGGGCCTCCGCCCCCTCGTCATGAACGCCGGTGCCGGCAAAGCCGGCGGTGAACGCGACAACCGGGCGCTCATTGAGCCGGCCCATTACGGTGAGGACCACCGCCGAATCGATCCCGCCGGAGAGAAACATCCCGTAGGGAACGTCGGACCGCTGATGCAGGGTAATGCTGTCGGTGAGCACCGCATCGAGGGCGGCCAACGCCTCCTCCTCGCCGATCGACCGAGGCGGCCCCGGAGGCAGCGCCGGGCGAACGACGCTGCGAGCGATGCGGCCGCGCTCGACCACCACCGTTTCCCCCGGCAGCACCCGCTGAACACCGGCGAACGCGGTGGCCCGGCCAGTGGTGAATTGCAGCTGCAGCAGCTCGTCGCGGGCGATGGGATAAAGTTCGGCGGGAACAATCCCGGCCGCGATCAGCGCCTGCGGCTCGGAGGCAAACGCGAACAAGGCCGCCGTCTCGACGTAGTAAAGCGGCTTGATGCCGAACGGATCGCGCGCCAGCACCAGCCGGCCGTCCTCGCCCGGCGCGCGCCCAGGCTCGTGGATCGCGATGGCAAACATCCCGCGAAGGTGATCGGCGAATGTTTCGCCGTGGCGGAGATAGAGATGCAGGGGCGGCTCGCAGTCGGAGCCAGTGGCGAATCGTTCCGGCCCCAGCCGCGCGCGCAGATCCAGATCGTTGTAGATCTCCCCGTTGGCGATCAGGGCGAGCGGGCGCCCGGCCTCATCGGGGCGGGGAGCGAACAGCGGCTGGTCCCCCGTTAGGAGATCGATGATCGCAAGCCGGGTGTGGACCAAGCCGACGTCATCGCAGGTGTAGCCTCCTTCGCCGTCCGGGCCACGGTGGGCCAGCGCGCGGCCGAGGCTGCGGAGAAGCGCCGGCGGCGGCGGGCCTCCATCCTTCATCATTACGCCGGCGATCCCGCACATCAGGGATGCCGTCCGAGGCCATCGAACAGGTCGACGAACTGCCTGACCACTCTGGCTTCGCTGAATTCGGCCCGGTAGGCGGCGTGACCCGCCTCGCCCAACGCGGCCGCGAGATCGGGCGCCGACAACACCTCGCGGATGGCGTCGGCCAGCGCGCCGGCATCCTCCCGCGCGACCAGCAGACCGTTGTCGCGGTGGCGGATCAGGCCGCGCGGGCCCTCGCTGTCGCAAGCCACCACCGGCACGCCTTGTGCCCACGCTTCCAGCACCACATTGCCCAAAGGCTCGTGCCGGGACGGACAGACCAACACATCGGCCGCACGCAGCAGAGCGGTTCCATCGTCGCGCCAGCCGAGGAAATGGACCCGGGCAGTCAGTCCCAGCCGTTGCGCCTGCTGCGTTAAGCGCGCGCGCTCGGCCCCCTCCCCGGCCAGCCACAGCACGGCCTCAGGGACCCGGGCCAACGCCTCGAGAAGAACGTCAAACGCCTTGTTCGGATGCAGCCGGCCCATTGCCAGCACAACCCGGGCTGCATCGGGGGTGGCCAGCGCATGCCGAGGAATCGGTCGGGCGGGCTCTTCCGTCGCAAAATTGGGAACATAGTGAACCCGCTCAGGACCCACGCCCTTTGTTACCAGATACCGCGCAATATCGGGGGTGTTGGCGATCAGGTGATCGCACCGGCGATAGTACTTCAGGTTGTAGTATCCGCCGAGCCTGCCGATGTGGATGAATTGGCCGCGCGGACAGCTCGCCGTTGCCCGGTTCATCCAGGACATCACGATTGTCGGCTGAAAGCGGTTGATCTCCCGTTTCAGCCGCAGGCGCGTCATGACATCAAGGAGGCCGCCGAACGGCATCTGCACCGTCTCGACACCCGCCGCACGCAGCACGGCGGCGCGGTGCGGGTGAGTGCGAATGACCGCCCGCTGCTCGACACCGGCCCGGCTCAGCGCCGGCAGCAGCCGACAAAAGAACGCTTCCGCACCGCCATGCGCGGCTCCCGCCATCACCTGCAGCACGCGCACGGGCAGCTTCGCGACAGAGCGCTGACAGGAATGAGATGTGGAAATGCGGTCATTCCCGCTCCAACGTGGCCTTCAGGTAAGAGAGCAGAGGGTAGAGCCCGGCAAACAACGCGATCAACAGGCCCCACTTGCCCTCCCGATATCCTCGGCGCCCGACATAGCATTTGAAAAAGCGGGAGACTAGCCGCCGCAGATTGGCGGCGAGGGAGCCTGGATGCCCGCTCTCGCGCAGATCGCGGGCGCGGGCCGTGGTGTAGCGGTCGAGACGCTGGACCATCTCCGAGATGTTCCTATCGACATAGTGCTGAAGCGGATGCTGAAGCCGTGACCCCTTCCGGCCGTGCCAGACGAGCGAGGGATGAACCCGCTGGGCGCCCCAGACCTTGGCGCCCTTGCGAAACAGGCGGGGCACCGCCGTCGTGCCGAACGAGCCGCCCCAACCCCAGCGCACCAGACGCGTGCCGATGTAATTATCGACCGGAATCTCATGCCAATCGAATGAGGATGTCTCGACGACATGGCGGATCTCCTGCCCTAGCGCCTCGGAGACCCTCTCGTCCGCGTCGACCTCGAAGATCCATTGACCCCGGCAGGCCTCGATGCCGGCGTTGCGGCGCGGACCCTCGCGCTCCCATTCGCCCTCGAGAAGGCGATCGGCGTGGCGCGCGGCGATTGCTTTCGATCCGTCGGTGCAACGGTCCAGCACGACGACCCGCTCCTCGGCAAAGCCGAGCGCGCGCAGGCACGCCTCCAGTTGATCCTCTTCATTGTGCGCAACGACAAGAACCGAAAGGGCGATGCCGCTCATGCTGCCTCCAGGACCCGGCGCCAGAGCCCGATCGCTGCCTGCTCGACCCGATCCACCGTCAGCGCGTCCATCAGCGTTCCCGTCCTGCGATGATTGAAGCCTGGGGGAAAGATCGCATCGTAGGAGACAGGAGGCCGGACCGCCGCGGTAAGCGGTCCCCACGGAGCATACAGCTCTTCACGGCTCGGCCCGAACAGGCCGAGGGTGGGAACGCCGGCGGCTGCGGCAAGGTGCATCAGACCGGAATCGTTGCCGACGTAGAAGTCCGCCCGTTCGAGACAGGCATAGACTTCAAGCAATCCTGCGGTGCCGACCAGATCGATCCGCCGATGCAGAGGTACCGCCTCAAGAACCGGGCGGGCCGCATCCCGCTCGCTGAGATGGCCGCAGACGAGGACCCGCGCGCCCGGCAGGATCCCTTGCGGTGCGGTCAGGCGGCCGACCAGTTCGGCGAAAGCCTCGGCGCGCCACGTCTTGCCGATCCAGTTGGCGGTCGGACCGACGGCAAGGACCGGCGGGCCTTCCGGCACGAGATGGCCCGCCACCCGCCGTTCGGCGTCGCCGATCCAGAGCCGCGGCGCGGGCGGATCGTCCTTGAGACCGAGCACCTGCGCCAGCCGGACCACGCGATGAACGGACCCGTCGGCTCCGCCAATGCGGCAGCGTTGCTTCGCCGCCAGCAGCAGCGTGATCGGCGCCCCGCGAAGATCGATCAGCAGGTCCCAGGTGCGGCCGATACAGCGCGCCCAAAGCCCCAGCCAGTGGCGCGCGAGGCTCTTCTTCTCCAGCACGATCAGATCGTCGAGGTTGGGTACCGCCGTGAACAACGGCGCTGCCGGCGCGCCGCATGCAATCGTGACCGCAATCCCCGGATACCGGCGGATGCAATGATCGAGGATGCCGGTCGAGAGGACCGCATCGCCGACGCGGGTGGAGGTGATGAAGAGCAGCCTCATTCCGAAACAACCATCATGACATGTCATCCGCACCGCAATGCCGGCGCTGCACCGCGATCAGAGGCTCTTCGGGCCCCGGCCGCACCGGGTATCATTCCAACCGCGCACATGCCAAGCTCACCCCTGGGACCGTACCGGCGATGCGGCGATGGAGGATCACCCACTTCCCGTCAGCCCAGGGTGACGTCCAGTACCATCATGACGAGGAATCCTCCGAGCAGAGCCATGGTCGGGCCGTGATGCCGATCGTCCCGGTAGGCTTCCGGGATGACCTCGCCAATGATGACGAACAGCATCGCGCCAGCTGCGAAGGCAAGGCCCCATGGCAACATCGCTTCGCTATAGGTGACCACCAGAGCGCCGAACAAGCCGCCCATCGGTTCGAGAAGACCGGTGGCAAGGGCAACCGCGAAGGCGCGCGCTCGGCTGGCGCCGTCGCTGATCAACGCTGCGGCAACCGCGAGGCCTTCCGGCATGTTTTGAATTCCGATGCCGACGGCGATCGGAAGCCCGGATGAAATGCCGGCCCCGAATGCGACCCCGACGCTGAGACCCTCCGGAATATTGTGAAGGGCGATCGCCAGGATAAACAGCCAGTTGCGGCCGAGGGCGAGGAAATGATGACCGGCGGCATCCTTCTCGAAATGCTCGTGCGGCACCACCGCGTGAACGCCCCAGATCGCGATCGCCCCAAGTAGAATTCCGCCACCGACAACAGCCGCCGGCGCCAGCATCCTCACCGATTGTTCCCCGACAATCTCCAGCGCCGGCACGATCAGGGAGAACATGCTCGCGGCAAGCATGATGCCCCCGGCCACCGCCAGCATCAGACTGGTGCTTTCCGCCGGCCATTTCTTGCGAAAGAAGATGGGCAAGGCACCCAGTCCCGTGGCGAGCCCGGCGACGAGGCTGCCAAGAAAACCGAGCAGCCACAAAGGCCATAGCGTCGGGTCCATATCTTGTCTCTCCAAGGGTTATTGGCGCAGACCATAACGCCCGCCAGCAGACACCGTGACGCGGCCCGGCGGCACGTCACGATATAAAGAGGCTTCTTTTAGGTGAATAGAGCCAATCCACCGGCCTGCCTCCGCCGTGGCGTTACCAGTGCGAAGAAGGAACATCTCTCCGGCTGCTGCCGCCACCATACGTGCTGCGCATGGCTGGGTGGAGAATGATATGGTCGGCGAGAATCAAAACCGTAATCAAAAACCAGGGCCACCGCCCAAATTCCTGTGTGCGGAGCAGCATGAGAGGGTATGGATTACAAAAAAAGAAGACTCCGGCCGATTCAATCCCAGGCCCGCTCAGACAAAAGCCGATCCCGCAACCAGGCCGTAGCGCTGGGGGGCCGATTCGTCCCGGTCGACAGGAAACGGATCGTATAAGACTGCAGAATAGAAAGAAAATGCCGGGCTAAAAAGCCCGGCAAGTCTAGCAGGGAGGCTTCACGTCTGGGAGACGTAGGACCCGTTCGAAACGAGCCCCTTTCGGGCCTTGCGCCCGAAACTCGTGATGCTGCAATGCAACATCCAGGTTCTGTTGTACAGGTTTGTCGGGCGGGTGGATACCCATAACGAAGCAGATCACCTATGCATGGAATGCATAGGCTCGGCCAACCGCCTTCAGTCCAGCATGCTCCGCAGCATCCAGGCGGTTTTTTCGTGAATTTGCATCCGCTGCGTCAAAAGATCCGCAGTCGGCTCGTCATGCGCTTGATCGGCGACCGGAAAAACTTCACGCGCGGTACGAACGACAATTTCCTGATCCCGAGCCAGCTGGGCGATCATGTCTTCTGCGGCGGGCACTTCCGACTCCTCGGTGATGCTGGTCAGCTTGCTGTACTGCCCATAGGAACCGGGAGCGGGAAAGCCGAGGGCGCGGATGCGTTCGGCGATCTCATCAACGGCGGTCGCAAGCTCAGTGTACTGCTCCTCAAACATGAGGTGCAATGTGTTGAACATGGGACCGGTGACATTCCAGTGAAAGTTATGAGTCTTCAAGTATACTGTATATGTATCCGCCAACAACCGCGACAAACCGTTCGCAATTTGCTGACGATCTTCCTCCGAAATCCCTATATTTATTGGCTGTTTCATCGATTTCTCCATTTCCTGACGTTGAAACACCCTCCCCCGGTCGACGTGACGATCGACAAGACGCTATTTGGCCGCACCCTTCTGGAGCCCAACCGTTAAGATGTGAGTCGAGGGGGATTGTGCAAGGCAACCGGATCGGCTCGCGCATTCGAAGACGCAGGCCGAGTTCCGGTTGGCCGGAGAGGGGGGGGGGGTGTTACTGGCTGGCTTCCGCCCGCTGTTTCACGATGTCGTCGGCAATCTTGCCGCTCAACTCCTGCAAATGGTCGAACTGCCATTCGAACGTGCCGACGCCCAGCGTCAGCGATCGCAATTCGACGATCAGGCCGTGCATTTCGGCCTGTGGCAGCAGCACCGAAACCTCGTCCCAGCCGGGCCAGTCCGCTTTCGCTTCGAAGCCAAGGATCTGGCCACGACGGCCGCTGACGAGGCGCTGAACGCGCGAGGTGAAATCGCTCGGGATCGCGATCCGCACGCTGAAGATCGGCTCCAGCAGCACCGGGCCGCATTTCGGCATGCCTTCCCGCATCGCCAGCGCCGACGCCTTTCGGAACGCCATTTCCGAGCTGTCCACCGTGTGGAACTGGCCGTCGGTGAGGGTCACCGCGATGTCGACGACGGGAAAGCCGAGCGGCCCGCGTTGCATGAAGTCCCGCGCGCCGGCCTCGACCGCCGGAATATACTGCTTGGGCACCGCACCGCCGGTGATGGTGTCGGTGAACTGAAACCCGCTGCCGCGCGGCAGCGGGGCGATGTCGACATGCACATCGCCGAATTCACCGTGGCCACCGGACTGCTTCTTGTGCCGGGCGTGCTGACTGACGGAGTTGCGAATGGTCTCTTTGTAGGGCACCTGCGGGCGGCTCGATTCGATCTGCATGTTGTAGCGGTTGCGGAGGCGGTCGAGAGCGATCAGCAGGTGCATCTCGCCCTGGCCCCACAACAACAGCTCGCCGGTATCCGGATCGTGACCGAACGACAGGGAGGCATCCTCATCGGTCAGCCGGCCGAGGGCACCGGTCAGCTTCACCTCGTCGGACCGTTGCTGGGCGCGAACCGCAAGCGAGAACATCGGCTTGAGCGGGGGCGGCCACGCCTCGCCGACAGACTGGCCGGAAGGCGTCAACATCGCGCCGGTTGCCGCGCTCTCGAGGCGGCCAAGCGCGACAACATGGCCGGCCACCGCCTTTGCTTGCTTGTCCAGTTTCTGGCCGCCGATGCGACTGATCCCACTCACCCGCTCGCCGTTCAGCGTCATGCCGTCGGTCAACTCGCCACGCCAGACCCGCACCAGGGAAAGCTTGCCGGTGTGGGAGGCGTGAAGCGTCTTGAAGACCCGCGCGCACGGCTCGCCCTCGGCCTCGATACCCAAACGCCGGGCCGTTGCCGCCGGCTCCGGTGCCTCATGCCGCAGGGCTTTCAGCAACCGCGTAATCCCGTACATGGCCTCGGCCGAGCCGAAAAACACCGGCACGATCTGATCCTGCTGCAGGTCCCGCGTGAGACTTTGATAGATTTCGTCGGGTGCGGGGGTGACGTCCTCCAGCAATTTCTCGAGAAGCGCGTCATCGTAATCGGCAAGCGCTTCCAGCATTTCCGAGCGTGCCTCCTGCTCCCGCTCGCTGACCGCTTCCGGAACACGGATGAGCTGCGAAGGTTGCCCCGGCTGCCACTGGAATGCCCGCTCGCTGACCAGATCGACAAAACCGGTCACCCGTTCATCGGTGCGGATCGGAATCTCCCGGAGCACCAGCGGCTTTTGCGAGACTGCCTGAAGAGCCTCGAGGGTGGCGCGGATCTCCTGTCCTGGGTTATCCATCTTGTTGATGAACACCATGTGCGGGACCTGCTGGTCGTCCAGGAACCGGAACAGCGGGGCCAGGGTCAACGTCTTCTGCGGTTCCGGTTCGCATACGACGACTGCGAGATCCGCAACCATCAGCGCATTGCGGGCCTCCTGAGCCAGTTCGATGAAGCCGGGGCAATCGAGAAAGGTCCACTCCTCGCCGAGGTATTCCGAGGATGCGACATTGAGCTCCGTGCTCATCTGCCGATCTCGCGCCTCCTGGACGCTGTCGCCGACGGTATTGCCTTCCTTGACACTGCCTTTGCGCGTGATCGCCCCCGTGCGCAGCAGGATGCTCTCCAGCAAGGTGGTCTTGCCGCTGAGGTAAGGCCCGACCAGGGCGGCACAACGGGGAGCGGATGGCGGTTTGTTCGGCACGATGGGTCCTCCCGAGACAATTTTTATCGTCACTTGGCGGCCATCGCGGCTGACCGCGCGTCCGCAAAAACTACCCCTCCCTTTGCGTGAATCAAGGAAAAAGGGCGGAGGAACGGTTCAAGTCAGAGCGGCACAGGCGCGCTGGATGCGCCGGCAGGCCTCCTCCAGCAGCGTCGTCGCGGTCGCATAGGAGACCCGGAAGTGCGGAGAGAGCCCAAACGCCGATCCCTGAACGGCGGCGATTCCCTCAGCTTCGAGCAAGTAGGTAATGAAGTCATCGTCGTTGGCGATCGTGGTGCCGCCCTTCGTTTTCTTGCCGATGACCCCGGCACACGATGGATAGACGTAGAACGCGCCTTCCGGCGTGGGACACTGAATTCCCGGCGCCTCGTTCAGCATGGCAACAACGAGATCGCGCCTTTGCTTGAAGATCTCGTTGTTCTTGGGGATGAAGTCATGAGGCCCCTGCAAGGCCGCGACCGCCGCCGCCTGCGAGATCGAGCTGGTGTGAGTCGTGCTTTGCGACTGTACCGTGTTCATCGCCTTGATCAGGGGCGTGGGGCCGGCGGCCCAGCCGACGCGCCAGCCGGTCATCGAATAGCTCTTCGAGCACCCGTTGAGCGTGAGCGTGCGGTCGAACAGGCGGGGGTCGACTTCCGCGATGGTGGAGAACACGAACCCGTCATAGACGATGTGCTCGTAGATATCGTCGGTCATCACCCAGACGTGCGGGTGGCGCACCAGCACCTCGGCAATCGCGGCCAGCTCGTCGCGGCTGTAGGCGGAGCCGGTCGGATTGGAGGGTGAATTGAGGATCAGCCACTTGGTGTTGGACGAAATCACCCTCTCGAGGTCATCGGGCCGAACCTTGAAGTCGTTTTCGGCGGGACACGGCAAAATCATCGGATCGCCGCCGCAAAGCAGCACGATGTCCGGATAGGAGACCCAATACGGCGCCGGGATGATCACCTCGTCGCCGGGATCGAGCGTCGCCATCAATGCATTGTAGATCGTCTGTTTGCCGCCGCAGCCGACGGTGATCTGCTCCGGCGTGTAGGTCAGGCCATTGTCCCGCTGATGCTTGGCGCAAATCGCCTCCCGCAGCGCTAGTGTCCCGGCAACCGCGGTATAGCGGGTCTCGCCGCGATCGATGGCCGCCTTGGCCGCCTCGCGGATGTGCTCCGGCGTGTCGAAATCGGGCTCGCCAGCGCCGAGACCGATCACGTCGCGGCCCATCGCCTTCAGTTCCGCAGCTTTCTGCGTGGCGGCAATGGTCGGCGACGGTTGGATGCGCCCGAGGCGCTGTGCAATCAAGCCCATGATTTCGTCCCTAATGGTTCTTGGCGGACACAGCAGACCGATTAGCAAACTTTGGCGCGCGCGTCATTGGAACATTATGGCAACGAGGAGCGAAGGGGCGCCCTTCGCGGCGAGGGCAAACGGCTGAAGTCGCGTCGGAATGTCCGGCAAGCGCAGCAGATCAACCGGCGCCCGGATCTGCCGCAGATAACCCCCTGGCAAACAGCCCCTTGCGCACCCATAACTGCACCATGGTCAGGATCGATGCCAGCCCTCTCCTTTTCATTCCCGAAAAGCGCCCGCCGATCGCGGGCACGCGCCGGTTCATGCTGTCATCGGATTTCGCGCCGGCCGGCGATCAGCCCGAGGCCATCGCCGCGTTGACGGAAGGTCTGCGCGCGGGCGAGCGGGATCAGGTCCTGCTCGGGGTTACCGGCTCCGGCAAGACCTTCACGGTCGCCCACGTCATCCAGAACTTGCAGCGGCCGACGCTGATCCTGGCGCCGAACAAGACGCTGGCCGCCCAGCTCTACGGCGAGATGAAGACGTTCTTTCCCGAGAATGCCTGCGAATATTTCGTCAGCTACTATGACTACTACCAGCCGGAGGCGTATGTCCCACGGACCGACACCTACATCGAGAAGGATTCCGCGATCAACGAGCAGATCGACCGCATGCGGCACAGCGCCACCCGCGCGCTGCTGGAGCGCAACGACGTCATCATTGTCGCGTCCGTCTCGTGCATCTACGGGATCGGCTCGGTCGAGACCTATGCGCAGATGGTCGTCACTCTCAAGACGGGGCAGCCGCTGGAGCGGGGCGATCTTCTGAACAAACTGGTCGAATTGCAGTACCGGCGTAACGATGCCAGCTTCGTGCGCGGCACGTTCCGCGTCCGCGGGGACGTGGTCGAGATCTATCCGTCCCATTACGAGGACGCGGCCTGGAGGATTTCCCTGTTCGGCGACGAGATCGACGGCATCTGGGAGATCGATCCGCTGACGGGAGAAAAGACCACGAGTTTGAGCGAGATCACCGTCTATCCCAACAGCCACTACGTGACGCCGCGGCCGACGCTGCAGCAGGCGATCCCGCGGATCAAGGCCGAGCTGAAGTTGCGCCTCGAGGAGTTTCGCGGCGAAGGCAAGCTCTTGGAGGCGCAGCGGCTCGAGGAGCGCACCCAGTTTGATCTGGAAATGTTGGAGACGACGGGGAGCTGCAGCGGCATCGAGAACTATTCCCGCTACCTCACCGGCCGCAATCCGGGAGAGCCGCCGCCGACCTTGTTCGAGTATCTGCCGGAGAACGCGCTGTTGATCGTCGACGAGAGCCATGTGACGGTCCCTCAGCTCAACGCGATGTACCGGGGCGACTTCAACCGCAAATCGACGCTGGCGAGCTACGGGTTCCGTCTGCCGTCGTGCGCCGACAACCGTCCGCTCAAGTTCCAGGAGTGGGAGGCCATGCGCCCGCAGACGATCTTCGTCTCGGCGACGCCCGGCGCGTGGGAGCTGGAGCGCACCGGCGGGGTGATCGTCGAGCAGGTGGTGAGGCCGACCGGTTTGATCGATCCGCTCTGCATCGTCCGCCCGGTCGAGCACCAGGTGGACGATCTTCTCGCCGAGGCCAAGGCGACGGCGGCCAAGGGCTACCGAACTCTGGTGACGACGCTGACCAAGCGGATGGCGG
>CAZFBS010000020.1:0-47302 GCA_964517265.1 uncultured Rhodospirillaceae bacterium
CAGCGGCTGGAGTTTCCACGGGCGGTGGATGATCCGGAGCAAGTGCGGGCGGTGTTGGTGGAGATGACCACGGAACCAAGAGGCGATCAACAAGAGTTATAGGTACATTTCCGGTTCTGTCGTTTACAAGACTTCTTAATGTTGCTACAGGCTCTCATGCAATGGCGCTTTTCCTTGAACGCCGCCTCAAATGCCCTATGCTATTCTCAATCCGGGACGCGGGGCCGCTCCTGAGAACACGATTGAGCGCGTGATGCGGGACTGCATTGCGGCTGGTATACTCTTAGAACAACACACGTGAGGACATCATGACAGGGACAGGAAGCGAGCGAACCTCGAACTCCAAATTGCTTGCGTGGGTGGACGACATCGCCAAGCTGTGCAAGCCCGATCGAGTTTACTGGTGCGACGGCTCGCAGGAAGAGTACGATCGTCTTTGCGAAGAAATGGTGCAACACGGCACCTTCATCCGGTTGAACCCGGAAAAGTATCCGAATTCCTATCTGGCGCGCTCGCACCCGAGCGACGTGGCGCGGGTCGAGGAACGCACCTACATCTGCTCCGAAAATAAGGACGACGCCGGTCCGACCAACAACTGGATGGACCCAGGCGAAATGCGCAAGATCATCCGGGAGCGGTTTGACGGGTGTATGCGCGGCCGCACTATGTATATCATTCCGTTCAGCATGGGGCCGATCGGCTCACCAATCGCCAAGATCGGCATCGAGATCACCGACTCCGCTTATGTCGTAGTCAACATGCGGATCATGACGCGGATGGGGCAGGCCGTCCTCGACACCCTTGGCAGCGACGGATTCTTCATCCCCACCGTCCACTCGGTCGGGGCACCGCTGGAGCCCGGCCAAAAGGACGTGCCGTGGCCGTGCGAGTCCGACATCTCCAACAAGTACATCGTCCATTTCCCGGAAACGCGGGAGATCTGGTCGTACGGCAGCGGCTACGGCGGCAATGCGCTGCTCGGCAAGAAGTGTCTGGCGCTCAGGATCGCTTCGGTGATGGCCCGAGACGAGGGCTGGCTCGCCGAGCACATGCTGATCCTCGGCCTTGAATCGCCCGATGGCGAGGAAACATACGTCGCCGCAGCGTTCCCGAGCGCGTGTGGCAAGACCAATCTCGCCATGATCCTGCCGCCACAAGGCTTCGAGGGCTGGAAGGCTTATACGGTCGGCGACGACATTGCCTGGATCAAGCCGCGTCCGGACGGCACCCTGAGGGCGATCAACCCGGAATACGGCTTCTTCGGCGTCGCCCCGGGCACGTCCTACCAGTCCAACCCGATGGCGATGGACACCTTGAAGCCCGGCAACTCCATCTATACCAACGTCGCCCTCACCGACGACGGCGGTGTCTGGTGGGAAGGCATGGACGGCGAGCCGCCGGCCCACGCCATCGACTGGAAGGGCAACGAGTGGACCCCGGACATGGATCATCCGGCCGCCCATCCCAATGCCCGCTTCACCGCACCGGCAAGCCAGTGCCCGACCATCGATCCGCATTGGGAAGATCCCGAGGGCGTTCCGATCAGTGCGTTTCTGTTCGGCGGGCGGCTGTCGAAGACCTTCCCGCTCGTCTACGAAGCGCGCGATTGGAACCACGGCGTGTTCATGGCGGCAACGATGGGCTCCGAGGCGACCGCGGCCGCGATCGGACAGGCGGCGATCCGTCGCGACCCGTTCGCGATGCTCCCGTTCATCGGCTACAACATGGCCGACTACTGGGGGCACTGGCTGAAGATGGGCCAGCGCAGCGACATCAAGCTGCCGAAAATCTTCCGGACAAACTGGTTCCGCAAGAGCGAAGAAGGCAAGTTCCTGTGGCCGGGTTTCGGACAGAACATGCGGGTGCTGAAGTGGATCGTCGAGCGTGTCAAGGGCAAAGCCGAGGCTGTGGAGAGCCCGTTCGGCCTGATGCCGCGCTACGAGGACATCACGTGGGCCGGCCTCGACTTCGATCGCAAGAAGTACGAGGGCATTACCGCCATCAACAAGGAAGGCGCCCTGGCCGAGGCTGCGGAAATCCGGCAGTTCTTCGACAAGTTCGGCGATCACTTGCCGGCCGAGTTGGAGAAACAGCGGCAGGCATTTGAGGAGATCGCGAAGAAGGCTCCGGACGTGTGGACTCCGGCGAACGCCGCATAGCCACCCAGCCTCCTCTGGACAAGGAAACCGGCCCTGAAAGGGCCGGTTTTTTTTGAGCCAAATGCTTTTCGTGCCCTAAAGTTTCGGAGCATTCAAATGTAGATCAGGGACTCCTCCTGATCGAAAATGACTCTCCTGTCGTCCCGCGGCGGCTCTGAATCCGGCGGACCGGGTCGATCGCCAAGAGCGATATCAGACGCCCAGCCGAGCTGCGCCGGTTGTTCATGCTGGCTCTTCGTCATCTGTTGCCGCAGGATCGCCGCATGAGAGGGGAGTCTGGTATTCTCTTCCCGCAGATCGCTCATGAGATCGCTCATGGCTGCTCCTCCTGATCGTTATCAAAGACAGTTTAGCAAGGGGTGTGCCAAGGGTTCGTTAACGTATCCTTCAAGGGATTCGCTGACACCCCGGCGAAGGATCACTGCAGGCGTGCTTGATTATTCAGGAGGGCGCGAGTAACAACGCCTCGAAATACAGCATCCGCATCCAGCTAGAGGTTGACCTCGCCCGGCACCTTCTCTTCGCCTTCGTCCGGACTGGTTCCGGACCAAGCCTCGCCCGCGCGCCGGGCGGCGTCCTTGGTATGTTCCCACGCCGATCCCAACATGCGATCCGCATCCGGAGCCACCTCTTCCAGCGCTTCGCCAACGCGCTGTGCCTGCTCCTTGGTCTGCTGCCAGACCCCAGCAAGAATATCATCCGCTTCATCCGTTGCATTGGCCAATAGCTCGCCGGCTTCGCGGGCCACATCCTTCGTCTGCTCCCAGCCTCGAACCAGGGCTTCGAGAGCAGCCTGCCCAGCCTCCTCGCCGCTGGCACGCAGATCCTGCTCACTGCCACCGTCGTCTTTGGCGTTGGCATCTTCCTCAGGACTGATCTTTTCGCTTTCCCCGGTCTGCATTTGCGAAGCGCGCAACGGGCTCACCCCCACCAACACAAGGCGCGCTTCCTCCTCGGCAGGCACAAACAGCGATGACGAAGAAACAGCCCGCTGAATGATTCCCGTTTCGGAATTAGCTGGCGGCAGAACGGCGGTCACGAGAACTGCGGCAATACCCAAGGGCAATGTCAGCTGTCTGATCAGCACCTCAAGGCTCCCGTCGCAACAATGACACCCTTACTCTTTCAGCCTTTGATGTGTCTTCGCAGGCAGGGCGCCGCAAGGGCTGGGGTCGGTCAGTTTTTGTGGGAACAATCACGGGTCGAGGGCAACGAGCCTTTTCCATCGAGGGAAACCGGAAAACGGCTCAGCGGGGTTGGCAATGGGATCGCGCAGAGAAAACGCCGCGTGCAGGCACGTAGATACGGCAGTGCGCCGCGGGCGGCAGGTCGATAGGCTCAACCTGCCGCTGCGGTTGGGATCAACGCTGAGGCTGAGCCGGTTCTTGATCGAGCCCCTCTTCAGGCTCTTCGTCCATCATCGAGCCTTCCTCCTCGGCAGGAACCTCACCAGGCTCCTCGTCGGTTGCCGGTGGCACCGTTGTGGCCGGCGGCACGGTCGTGGCCGGTGGCTGTTGCGGCTGAACCGCAGGCTCGCCGGTGCCTTCGTCATCCGGACATCCCGCCAGCAAACCCACTGCAAGCAATACGCCCATGACCGACCCAACTCTCAACATGCTACGCTTTTTCATCAGTGCGTCCCTCCGAACGAAAGCAACTTCAAAAATTGAACTTGAACCGCCGTAACCGGCCTTGCGATTCCGATCCCACCCTTGGGAGCCGATTGTGGCAATTCTGCGACCCGCATACAAAAGCCGGAACCCCCGGTCGAAAAGCGCCATCTCACCGCCGTTCGCCCTCGTCGTCCTCGTCGTCGCCATCCTCTTCCTCGTCTTGCTGCGACGAGCCGGCGTCTTCCTCGTCCTCATCTTGAACGAGGTCCTGCACCTCCCGCTGACCGATGGCATCATCCAGACGCTCTCGTGTTTGCTCCGGCTCATCTTCGCAGGCAATGAGCGCGAGCGCTGTGAACATCAGGCCCATCAGCATTGACAGCCGCGGTAGTCCGACTTTTGTCATATCATTGACCCCGATCTCCGTTGCGACCGGCAGCACCGCTCACGATTTGCGCTACCGTGATCCCGGCACGGTAGAGTAAGAGGCATCGGCGAGCCTTCACCTAGGTTAGTCCTGCTTTCTGAGCGCAAACCTTGAAATACCAGGGGCGATCAACGGGCAGGCTGGGCTCACTCCTGCTCGCCGGGTTCGCGTTCCATGTCCTCGGCGCCCGCGTCGTCCTCCGGTGAGCCTGTCGGCTCGGCCATCGGCGCCTGACCGGGAGGCATATTTTCAGGTTGTTCCATGGGCGGTTCCTCGCAAGCAGCAACGAGACCCACCGCAAGCATTGCCGCCAGCGCAAATCCACCTTTCGCGGTTCGATGCGTCTTCATGGGATCATCCTCTTCTATTATAACGAGGCCGGAGCCTAGTGAAGCCGGCAACGGTAGGCGTTCACCTGGGTTAGTGCCTTAAGCGAAACGTGTTGCCTCGCCCGGCTCGAGCGGCGGCTCGCCGTGCCAGCAGCAACAGAACAAATCCAGCGGCCGGCAGCACCGCCATCATTCCAAACGTGGTGGCAAAAGAGCCGATGCTGCCATGAAGAAGGGTGAACGTCGGCGGCCCCGCTAGCACGCCGGCAAACGTGAAGACGAGGGCGGCCCCGGTTGCGCTGCTGGTGGGCAAGGATCCACGGCCGCGGGCGACCTCGGCGAGGAACACCCCATTCCAGCCCACCGCGGCGAACCCAAACCCAATCAAGATCGCATAGGCTAGGCCACGGTCGACTCCCGCGAACAATAAACTTGTGGCTAGAGCGCAGGCAGTGGTGACGCAAGCGGTGACGCCGAGCACCAGCAGGCCGTTGCCCAGCCGGTCGGCAAGCGCTCCCCAGGCGATCCGACCGATGAACCCGGCGACCTGGATGGTGGAAAGCACGCTACCTGCCAGGATCAGCCCAAATCCCAGATCCTCCACGAGCAACGCAACCACGAAGGAGGTGAGGCACAGTTGCATGGCGGCGAAGCAGAACGCGGCGAGGGATAGCCAGCGCAGCACCGGCGCCCGCCACAACAATCGCAGATCTGCAAGGGGCGAGAGGATGATCCGAACACCAGGGTCGCGATCGTCATCCCATGCCGGGCGAAGTGGTTGAAGCAGAGCGATCAGGATGAGAAGTGCGACCGCGGTGACGGCAAGGGGCCAGCCCTGTCCGAAAAAGACGGTGAGCGGCGGGGCGATCAACCCGGCCGCAATTCCCCCCAACGGCACACCCGTCTGCTTGATGGAAAAGATCAGATTGCGGTTCTCGGGCAAGACCCGCTTGCCCAGAAGGTGCGAAGACGACGGATTGGTCAGACCATAACCCAGACCGATGAGCAAAGAGCCGGCCGCGAGGGCGAGGAGGCTCGACGTCACCGCGAGCAGGGCGCCACCGGCACAAAGTGCCAACGCCACCTGACTGATCCGGCACGCCCCCCAGCGCCGAACCCATAAGCCGCCTACGGACGACGTTACCATTGCCGCACCGTAAACCACAGCGATCTGATAGCCGATCAAGCCGGCAGGCACACCCAGCGACTGAGCCAGTGCTGGCGAGATGGCGGAAGGAACAAGGGCGCTCATCGTCACCAGGGTCTGCACGAGGGTGGCGAACAGCAGAATGACGCCGACACTGCTGCGAGACATCATCGCGGAAGACCACCGGCAGGTTATGAGGTGTTGGCAGCCGGCCTATACAGCCACGTGCGCGAAGGCTGATGCCATCACGAGCTTCTTTCGCGCCTGACCGCTCAGGTCAAGTGGATTATCCAGGTGGCCTATCCACCGTGCAGTTGCAAAGCATCCGCGTACGAGTTATCTTTCCGTCAGCGATAAACCACTTAAAAGAAGGCCAAAGGGAAGGGAAAGGAACGTTCGTCATCCGCGTATGTTGAACGTTACGATATAAGAAAGGCACTTCAAGCAGATGCGCTGCAACGTGAGCTGCAGGGTTTCGGCTTGCCTTGAGCCAGCTGGGAGCGCTTGAGACCCCTCCGGCCTGAAGAGGTGCTAGAATAAATCAACATTGTTGGCGTCGTAATTCGGTCGGGGCCGAGATGCCCCGACGAGCGCGCCGGAATTGAGAGGGACCAAGAAATGGGGACGCTGGATCGGACCACCGTCTTGTCGGAAGCCGTGGCAGAGAGCCCGATACCTCGTCTTTGCAAGCCGCTCCGGTCGGTGGTTATGGCGCTGATTAGCCGCGGTGGATCTTTAAAAGACGCCAATCGCGGATTTTTTGAGTTGTTGCCGGCAGCGACGCCTGCCACGCAGTTGCTCGACATCCGCCACCTGTTTGTGCACCCCCGGTTTGATCAGATTGCCGCGCGCCATGCCGATCGCTCAGGCGGCACCATCCTCGACGCCGTGATGAATATCGGCAACTTCCGAAACAAGGTCGTCTCATTGAACGCAACGATTTCTGAGTACGGTGACGATCTGTTCCTGGTGGGCGAGCACGATGTCGGTCGTCTGCAGGAACTGAATACCAAACTCTTGAACCTGAACGAACAGCTTGCGGAAAAGCAGCGCGAACTGGCACGGGTAAGCCGGCAGTTGCGCCACCAGCGCACGCAGAGCGAGGGAGCCCTGCAGGATCGGGACGCTCTCCTGAACCTTTTGTCGATTGACGGCACCGGCAAGATCAAGCGGCGTATCTGAGCAGAAAGCCGCTTATACCACGTTGATCGGCCGACCGGCGGCAAACGCATCGATGTTGTCGATGATCTGGTCGGCCAGGGCCTGCATCGCATTACGGCTGGCCCACGCAATGTGGGGGGTGATGAGAACATTGGAGCGGTGCAGCACAGTCATCAAAGGGCTATCCGGTTCCGGAGGTTCCTGAACCGAGACATCAAAGCCCGCCCCGGCGATCAACGATTGCTCCAAGGCGACAACCAAGTCCGCCTCGTCGATCAGTCCGCCCCGCGCGGTGTTGATCAACAGGGGTCTTTTCTTCATTGCCCGAAATTCCGGCATGGCAATCATGTTGCGGGTTTCCGGGCGAAGCGGGCAATGCAGCGTGATGATGTCGCTGGTGGCGAGCACGTCTTCCCACTCGGCGAAAGCCGCAGCGGGTGTCTCCTGCGCTTGCGAAAGGCGAGCAGCCGACTGAGCCGCGCTCTCCCCCTTCCTTGCCGCAAACACAGGGATCATCCCGAATACCGCGGCAATTTCAGCGACCCGCCTACCGATCACGCCCGCACCAATAATACCCATGCGGGAACCATGCAGGTCGATGATGGGATAGTCGAAGAAGCAGAACTGTTCCGCGTCTTGCCACCGCCCTTCTCGTATTGCCAAATGGTAGTTCAACACATTCCGACGGAGCGCGAGAATCAACGCGAACGTGTGCTCGGAAACGGTATGAACCGCATAGCCACGGACATTGGAGACGATGATGCCTCGTTCTTGGCAGGCGGCAAGGTCAATCCGGTCCACTCCAGTGGCGGCAACCGCGATCATCTTGAGATTCGGCAAACCATCCAAGGTCTTGCGGTCAATCCGTACCTTGTTGGTGATGACGATATCGGCACCAGCCGCTTCGGAGATGACTTCCTCCGGGGTCCGGGTAGTGCAATTGCGCCAAGTATGAGGAAACGACGGGCTGCGCACGGTGGCGTCTGCCGACAAGGTTTCGCAATCGAGAAAGACGATGGAAAGAGACATGTTGCGGCCTCCGGTCAGTTCGTGTCGTGCCGCATTATCGACGATCCGCAGACACGGGAAGACATCATGGGATGGATCAAAGGTGCCCACCGAGTGTTACAAACCCGTGCTGTGGCAATCCTGTCACGAGCCGACTGGAAAGGAACTTGTAATGAGGCACTGTCGCATTGCCCTGTGGACGTTTGTCGGGCTTTTCGTTGCTTCTCTGGGCCTCACCGGCTGCAATACGGCGCGGGGACTTGGCGAGGACGTTGAAGCGGTCGGTGCCGGCGTGGCTGGAACCGCGGAAGATGTTGAGAAGGATATTCAGCGGCGCTACTGATCGCCTGGTTAGCGGCCTTGGTAAATGCCCGCCCCGGCGTGATGTTCCCTTCCGCCATGGGCGGAGGAGCGCTCGCCGGGGCGGAGCACTCGAGATGGCGCGGTGGTTGAACCGGCGGGCCACAATCGGCTCCCGCCGGTCCAGATCACTCTAGGTCGCTTTCTCTACCGGCCCCCCGATTTGCCGGTGGGGCTGCGCAAGGGCATCGCTGTTTAAGCGCAGCAAGAAGTGCGATGCACTCGCTTGTCGCCAGCGGGCGAGAGCGCTGCGCTCAAGACTTGGCGTGCTGCTAATTTCCCCGCATTTTGTCCTGAGTTTTCTCCGCAGTTCCTGAAACAGCGCCACCAGCGGCCTGCACGTCCTCGCCAACACCGCGAATGGTGTTGCAGCCTGTGACTCCTGCGGCTGTCAGCACCATGAGGACGAAAACCCAGCTTACTTTCTTTGTCATGATGACTCCTGCTCCTGCTTCGCCAGATCAAACCAGGATTGACCGCAAAGCGGCAAACCTGACTTTACAACCCATCGTAGCCAAACATAATCATGAATGGAAACTGGGGTCCAGCGGGAATGCGCCAAACACGCGCCTACGGCGCTCTGCTCGTGATCAGAGCTTGGCGCTAGCACGAGAGCTTACGCTTTCATACCATCGGCGCGTGTGGACGTGCTCGGAAGCGGGCGCGAGCTTGATCCACGCTGCGAAATCGACCGTGACCTGCGCGGTTATGTCCGCCATGGTGTAGAAGTCTCCGGCAACGTATTCCGTCTCCTTCAAACGGTCATCGAGTTCGGTGAAGAACCGCTCGACGCGGGCCTTGCCTCGCTCGACCAGGGCCGGAATCTGGTCAACGTTGGCACCCCCGGGAATCGCCCGGCCCTGCATCCGAGGGGAAGCATTCCGCAACGCTTCTGCCACGGCAAGAAATCCGTCGATCTCGAAATGGTGATCCCACATCGCCACCACCGCTTTCTCCTTGGCATCACGGCCGAGCAGGGGTGGCTCGGGATGGACTTCTTCCAAATAGCGGCAGACGGCGATGGTCTCGCGAATGGCTGTCCCATCGTCAAGCACAAGCACCGGAACCGTACACCAGGGATTGATCTTGCGGAAAGCCTCCGACAGTTGCTCGCCAGAGGCCAAGTCCACCTTTACGGCTGGCACCTCAATCCCTTTCTCGGCAATGAAGATTCGCACGCGTCGGGGGCTCGGCGCGGTTTTGCAGTCGTAGAATTTCATGACGGAAACTTCATGATGGGACGTCCTCCCGCTTGTCATGTCGCACCGGATCATTGCATCCGTTGGCCCGAGTGTGACGCGCCCTCCGCCCTTTGGCAACATGCGGGGTGGCGCCGATGCTGAAGTCCAGCCGATCGGAATCCTCTGAATCTGCGATTGGTCGTCAAGCCTTTCAGCGGAATGGTCCGATGCCGACAGAAGAGTGCCGGCCGTCGATTCAGTCGAACCGCCCAATCAATAGGTTTGCGGATACCTCGATCCTCCGCTTGAGAACCCGGGGAAGAATCCGCTCCACTGGCAACAGCACGCGCACTGTCTCTTTGTTAACTATTCGAACATAAAGCGAACAAAAAAAGATCATGCACCGTTGATATAATGGCGTCCGCCGTGGGTTCTGAGGCCTGCGGATTCTACTGGCCCCCGTGCGTCTCGACTTTTTGGCGGCAGGTGGCGCCTCCCGTTGTGCCGACCGCTACCCTCACATTTTATGTTGCCCCCATCTGGGGTAACTAATATACCTATACGTGCACATTTCAACTCATCATGCGCAGAAAAGCCGAACAATGCCGGACTCAGTGCCAGAAGAGGGGCGAGCAAGCCTTGTGCCGGAGCCCGATGGGGCAGCACGCCCGCGTCTGTTTTGGGGAGTGACAGGATCGCTTGAGGAGCCGGTAGCATTCGCCTGGCAGCTTGCCGCGAACACCGACGAGGCCGAAGTTCTTTGCCTTCCTGCCGGGATTGGAGAAGAAGACCTGAGAGCGCTGCTCCGCCGCGATCCGCTGAAGCCCGTCATCCTGGCGGGTGATCCGGCCGACGCTGCCCGCCGCCATGCGCAGCTTGAAGACGCTCGTGCCGTTGCGCTCCGTCTCCGCGAGTTGCAAGCCGCGGCCGGCCACACCTACGCAGATGATCTCTACCGGCTGGCCTTAGGATTTGCCTACACGCGCGCCGACGGTATCCGTGCCGAGATTGGATCACGATGGACACGCGGATACGGTTACAGCTGCGATGAAGCGCTCCGGGCGGCCGGCAGCGGCCCGGAAACCGCGCCTATTCTCGTTTCCCTTGCTGCGGCCGGCCTTCTCGCCGAGCGTCTCGCTGAGGTTGCCCATGCCTGCCCTGCCTGTAGCAGCATTCAGATTCTGTTTCGGGACGGATGCCAAACCTGCGCGTCGCCGGACGTTCAGGCCGTCGATCTCATTCATCATTTCCGCTGCGGACACCAAGCGCCCGAAACCCAATTCGGCAGCCGGCACGGGCTTTACATCTGCCCGAAGTGCCGGCGTGAGCTCCGTCATTTCGGGCTAGATTATGATAAGCCTGGAGAAATGACGGTGTGCGGGGGGTGCGGTCACAGCTCAACCGAGACAACCGTTTACGGCCGCTGTCTCTCATGCCGCGCCTCCTTCCCGGCAGCCGATGCGCCGAAGCTGCGCATCTTCGACTATACATTGACGGGTGCCGGCATGCACGCGGCGCTGAGCGGTCAGGCACGAGCGTTCGATCCAGCCCGGCTGCTGGAGAAGAACTTGCCGCTGATGCCATTGGACACCCTGTTCATGATGGCCCGCAAGCTGGACGCGCTCGGCAACCGCAGCGTCGTTCAAACATTGTTGATGACCGTCTGCCTCAACCGCGCGATTGCCGAAAGCCAGACGACCGGGGAGGAAATCAGGCTTCTCGTCAAGATCGGTATGGAACTCGTCAAGCTGATTCGCGAAACGGATATCGCGGCCTATGACAGGGGCAACCTCTACCTGCTGATGCCGGCTGCCACCCGCGCCGATGCCAGCGCCGTGCAAAGCCGAATGATGAATGCGCTGCATCCGGTTTTCGATGCGGCGATCCTGGAACGGCTGGCTTGGCGGGCAGAGGCGGTTGACGAGTTTCTGGTTTCCGCAGCGGCACCGGCCTGACGAGCGCCCGATGATCGCCGACGCGCTGCGGTTTCTTGCCCATCAGAGCTCCGAAGGACTGGTCGCTGCCTTCTGGATTCTGGTCTTTGTCGAAGTGCCGCGGTTTCTCCTGGGTGCCTTCGTACTCGGATGGTTCTTGTTGTTCCGCAAGGATGCATTCTCTTCCGACAGCCTGCGCGAAAGCGGCGAGGATGTCGGGATCAGCGTCGTCATCGCGGGGCACAACGCGGCAAAGGGGATCGAGCGCTCGCTGGCGTCTGTGCATCAGCAAAGCTGGAAGCGGATACAGATCATTGTCGTCAACGACGGCTCCACCGATGAGACCGACCGGATCTGCCGCCGCTTGCAGCAGCAGGGGCAGATCGACAGCTACCTGCCGTTAATGACACGCGGTGGCAAGGCCGCGGCGGTAAACGCGGCACTGGCGCTCGCCCACTTTCCTCTGTTCCTGGTCACCGATGCCGATACCACGTTCGATCGTGATGCATTTGCGCGCGCAGCGGTGCCTTTTGACGATCCGCGCGTCGGTGTTGTCGGCGGCAACCTGCGCGTACGCAACATCAACGCATCGCTGGCGACCAAGGTGCAGCAGCTCAATTACGGCTTCAGCATTACCCTTGGGCGGATCGTCAAGGACGCGCTCGGATTCTACTTCGTCGCGTCCGGTGCCTTCGGCCTGTACCGGACCTCGGCGGTTCGCGCAATCGGCGGTTGGGATGTCGGTCCCGGCGAGGACGGCGACGTTCTCACCCGCCTCCGTCTCGCCGGCTGGCAGGCGCGGTTTGTGCACTGTGCCACCGCGATGACCGATGTTCCCGTCAGCTTCGTTGCGCTCGCCCGGCAACGATTGCGCTGGGATCGCTCGATGATCCGCAACCGGTTCCGCAAGGCCGGCCCGGCTGTGCTGAACCCCTTCGGGCGCTGCTTCAATGCCGTTCTTGCCCTCAGCTTCATGGAAATCTATTTTTTCAACGGCGTCCTGCCATTTTTGCACGTAACCTATCTCGCCCAAACGATTAGCGAGTTCGGCGCCTTTTCGCTGACGATTTTCGCGATCGTGTTTGCCGCTTACGGATTCGTGTTCGTCATCAAATTTCTGGTGATGATCACTCTGTCGTCGCGCCCATCGGAAGACTTCCGTCTGCTGCCGTACTTTCCATTGTTCGCGCTGACAACGGGCGTGCTCTTGCGCGCCGTCAAGCTCTATGCGAACGCCAATGAGCTGATCGTGCGCGGCTCCTACAAAGACGCCTACGTTCCGCACAAGGTGCGCCAGCAGACGAAGATCTATTGACAGGGGCAAGGGAGCAAACCGGCATGAACAGGCACCGATTCATAGCAACCCGCTGAATTTCGCGCGATGCACCGTATCGTCCCCACGCAAATGCCATACCGCATGGCGCTGGATGTCCGTGATGAACCACTGCGCATCGGCAGGATCATCTATCTTTCGATCATCTGCATCCTTGTCCTCGCGCTCATCCACTTCGTCGTCGGGCACCTCTATCTGATGCGGGGTGACGGGTTTGTCTACGCAGACAATGCCATTGTTGCGCTGGAATTCGACGCCCGCATCTCTCAGCTGTATGTGCAGGAAGGAGACGCGGTGGAGCAGGAACAGTTGCTCCTGCGCTACGATTCGTTCGCGCTGCGCCGCGACTTCGTCGAGTTCTCGACCCGCATCAGCGAGCTGGAGCGACGGCTGAGCGATGCCCGAATCCAAAAGGCGCGGCTCGACGCCACCATCGAGTCTGCTTACGACTACAACGAGTTGACCCGGGAGGTTGAGGAGGCCATTGTCCGGCTCCGGGCCGAGGGTCTGGCCCCAAACTCCCGGATCAGCACAGAAGCCGCGAGGCGTTTCGAGGCCCGGCGAAATCTTCTCGGTTTCATTGCCGAGCGCGACCAGACCGACGCCGAAGCATCCCGCCTCGCCGAGGGCATTCAGAAGACCCGCCACTACCTTGATGACCTGATCGCCCGGTTCGACCACGGAGAGATCCGTGCCAGTGAGGCGGGTATCGTCACCAGCCTTGCGGTGTCTACGGGGACGGTGGCGAAAAAAGGCGATCCCTTGCTCCGCGTCTTCTCCGGCGAACGCTTTCTTCTTGCCTATCTGGACGATACTTCCCCTGTCTCGCGCGCCGCCGGCGAGCCCGTGCTGGTTGCGCTGCCGGCGGGAACATTTGCAATCGGCCGCATCGCCCGTATCACGTCGGTGGCAGACCGGCTGCCGGAGGAATTCCAGCCTCGGTTCAAGCCGACCGCCCGTCAACACCTTGTGGCGATCGAGATGGATCCGCTGCTGCTGGCACGATTCCCGGTGATGACCACTGCTTCGGTCTACAAGCCGCTCGGACTGACAACGGTGCTGACACTGGTGCAACGTGTGCGCGGAGAGCCCTGAAGGTCAGCGGCGTTCGGACGCAGCCCGCGCCTGCAAAGCTGCCAGCCACTCCCTCAACCGGGACCGGTTCACCCCAAGGTCCCAGTAGCCGGTCTCCGCACGGCTGTAGGCGACAAGAGTGCACCCTCCCCCTTGAGCCGCAAGGACGCGCAGACTGATCCTGTCGGTAAAGCCAAATAGCGCACTCGCCTGTTCCGCCTCGACTTGCAGGCCGTCCTCGGAGACACCCAGAACGCGGGCACGGGGCTGCTCCTCGATGATCCGGATCCAGAGGTCAACGACCTGCTCCGCGGACGCGTCCACTGTCGGTGCCAGTTCGTCCGGCGTGGCCGATCCGAACGAGGCCGGTGCGATCAGCCAGTTGTTGGGTTGGCGCGGTGGCACCAGCGTAGCGAAATCGGTAAAGCTGGTCTCGCTTGCCATCCGCCCCGTCTCCCCCTCCCGCATCTCCGACTGTGGCTTCCTGGCCTCCGCCGTTCTGCTCTGCGAGGCTCCGGCCGCAGGCATGTCCGCGGCCTCCCAGCCGCAACCGAACAGCGCTATAAGCAGTATCCCGCTTGCGGCGATGCGAAGCGGCAGACGTCGGCGACAGGCCAACCGCCGGCATCTCATGCGGCGCGCATTGCCTTCTTGCGATCGTGCTCTTTCAACAGCTTCTTGCGGATACGGATCGACTTCGGCGTCACCTCGACCAGTTCGTCATCGTTGATGACCTCGAGCGAGAACTCAAGCGTGGTGGCGATTGGCGGCACCAGAATGATGTTCTCGTCGCTGCCGGCGGCGCGGATGTTGGTCAGCTGTTTGGCCTTCAGCGGATTGACGACGAGATCGTTGCCGCGCGAGTGAATACCGATAACCATCCCCTCGTAAACCTCGGTCGCGTGGCCAATGAACAGCCGCCCGCGCTCCTGCAGATTGAACAGGGCGTAAGCGAGTGCCTTGCCGGTCGCCATCGAGACCAACGCGCCGTTGCTGCGGCCGCCGAGCGACGCATCGACTTTCGGGCCGTAGTGGGAGAACGCATGGTAGATCAGGCCGGTGCCGGAAGTGACGGTCAGGAACTCCGAGCGGAAGCCGATCAACCCGCGGGTCGGGATCAAGTAATCCAGCCGGACCCGCCCCAGGCTGTCGAGTACCATGTCCTTCAACTCGCCGCGTCGCTCCCCCAGCTTCTGCATCACCGCGCCCTGGTGAGGCTCCTCCACATCGACCGTCAATGTTTCCCAGGGCTCGCAGATTTCTCCGTCAATGGTTCTCAGGATTACTTCCGGGCGCGAAATGGCAAGCTCATAGCCTTCCCGGCGCATGGTCTCGATCAAAATGGCAAGATGCAGTTCGCCGCGTCCGGATACCGTGAATTTGTCGGGATCAGCGGTGGGCTCCACCCGCAGGGCGACATTGTGAATGAGTTCCCGCTCCAGGCGCTCACGCAAATTGCGGCTGGTCACATACTTGCCCTCACGCCCGCCGAAGGGGGAGTCGTTAACCTGAAACGTCATGCTGATCGTCGGCTCATCGACGATGAGGGCGGGCAGCGGCTCGACGGCATCCGGATCGCACACCGTATCGGAGATCTTCAGCCCCTCGATGCCGGTAAACGCGATGATATCGCCCGCCCCGGCCTCCTCGCGTTCAATGCGCTCAAGACCGTGAAACCCCAGAATCTGCAAAAGCCGTCCCCGCCGTACCGCCCCCGTCGCATCGGCAATGGCGACGGCAGCGTTGCGGCGAGCCCGTCCCCGGCGGATGCGGCCGATGCCGATCACGCCGATGTAGCTGGAGTAGTCAAGGGCGCTGACCTGGAGCTGAAGCGGCCCATCGGGATCCACATCGGGCGGCGATACGTGCTCGACAATGGTCTGGAACAGCGCCGTCATGTCACCGCTGCGGGCATCTTCGTCGGACGATGCCCACCCTTGCAGGGCGGAGGCGAAGATCACCGGAAAATCGAGCTGTTCCTCGCTGGCGCCGAGACGGGCAATGAGATCGAAGGTCTGATCGACCACCCAATGCGGCCGGGCGCTCGGGCGATCGACCTTGTTGACCACCACGATCGGGCGAAGGCCCTGGGCAAGAGCCTTACGGGTGACAAACGTGGTCTGCGGCATCGGACCGTCGACGGCGTCGACAAGCAGCAGTACGCTATCGACCATCGAGAGCACACGCTCAACCTCGCCGCCGAAATCCGCATGCCCAGGCGTGTCGACGATATTGATCCGCCAACCCTGCCACTCGATCGCCGTGTTCTTGGCCAGAATGGTGATGCCGCGTTCTCGCTCCAGGTCGCCCGAGTCCATCACCAGATCCTGCACAACGCCATGTTCGTGAAGGGTTCCGGACTGGCGCAGCAGCTGGTCGACAAGGGTCGTCTTGCCATGATCGACATGCGCCACAATGGCAATGTTTCTCAGCGACTGAATGGCTTCGCGCATAGACGCTCCACGTTTTGATAAAGCCGATTTCGGGGGAATGCCGCACAGATATAGGTGGAAAATGCCCGTGACCGCTATACTTATTTGAGGACAACTTGATGACACTGGAGATTCGACGTAGTTCTAACAAGAACGCGCCGCCGGTCCCCGGTGTCGGCGTCAGGGGCAGCGGGTGTCAACCCGTGTCACTCAGCTGGTATCAGTTCCATCAGCTCTTCGGCTTCGCCTTCGATCCATTCCCCACTCTCGGCCTGGACGATGTGAAAGCCCGTGATGGTTTTCGGGATTGCCTGATGGCGCTGAGGCCTGACCCCATGAGCGAGGAGACCGTGCATTCGTGGCAACAACCGCGTGTTGATCGACGCGGTCAGCTTCACGTAGCCTTCCGCCGCCGCCTTCAGGCCCTTGCCGACGCGCTGGGTGTGCTCGACGACGATGCCAATGCTGTCCAATAACGCCTGGGTGCCGTGAATAATGCGCTCGTGGTTTTCCGCCTGCTTGCCGAGGTCGATCTCAACACGCGCGAACCCGATCAGGCATGCCAACGCCGAGGGTCCGGCAATGGTCATCTCCAGCCGCGTTGCCTTGCGCACGAAGCCGGCATCGGCCCGCAACAGCTTTTCGACGGCGCCCTCGTTGGGAAGATACATTACCGTCATGATCCGCTTGATCTCCCCACTCCGGCCGGATTCCCGATAGCTGGCCAGGATCTCGGCCTTGTAGTTCTTGTCGGCCATCGATTTCAGGTGCTGATTCATGGTTCGGCCAAGGTTGCGGTAGCTTTCTTCTTCATTGGCGGTGCCCTCATCGGCGGCGACATCCAAAAGGAATTTGGACGCCTTGCTGTCAATGACCAGGACCGTGCTTCCGGGCAGGAAGACAACCGCGTCCGGGCGCATGCCCTTGCCTTCGATGGTTGGTTGAATCATGAAATCGCGCCCCTTTTGCAGGCCGAACGACTTCAGCGAGTTCTCCAGCCCGATCTCGGCGAAGTATCCGGCACCTCCCGGGCTGGAGAGTGCCCTCCACACCGTGTCCATGGTGTCGCGGTTCTGATCGACCTGTTTATTCAAGGCCGCCACGGTTTTCGTCAGTTCCTGAACTTGGCTTAGCAGGGCCTCCGTCGTCTTGCGGACCCGCTCTTCGGTCTCCTTTTTCGCCTCGCCGCTCTCGCGCTTGTGATCTTCCAGAAGCTTGCTTGACAGCTCGCTGGCCGTCGCCAGAACCGCAGCCTTCGCCGCCTGCAGGCTTTCCGCCTTGGTCTTTTCCCAGTCCTCCATCCGCTTCTTGATCTGGGCAACTTCCTGTGCACGAAGCGCGGCCTCGCTCTCCGCCACACGCAGCCGCTCGAGAGCGTCATCACGCACCCGCAAGGCATCCTGCAGCCGCCTTTCCAGCGCCGTGATCCAACCTCGTGCCTCTTCAAGACGGGTTTCTGCTTCCGCCCTCTCTTCGATCCTCTGCTCGGCCTTCATCGTCGCGGCGGCGGCAACCGCCCGCTCCTTGTCGAGCTCTTCCGCAAGACGTGCCTGCGCGATACCGTGCTCGGCCTGAAGATAAGCGAGACGTTCGCCAAGCCCACGCAACCGGGTCCACGCTGCCGTCAGCAAAAGCAGCGTCAGAGCGAGCGCCATTCCGAGCACGCCTATCAGCGGATTCATCATTTCTCCTCTCTCGCCGCCATTCTCGGCATTGTGCAATAGCGGTCTCTTGCACAAGCTTGCCTGACCGTGCCGATCAACGCAAACTTGTGCTCCCGCCACCGACTGGGTTGATTGAAAGGACAAACTGCATGCGCCTTGCGCTCATCGGGTTCACGACGGCGATGACCGTTGCCGCCGTCTCGGCCACCGCGACAGAGATCCAGGTTCTGCCGCAAGATCGGACGGCGCTTGCAGTCACCATCTATAGCACTGATTTGGGGCTGGTGAACGATCGCCGGGCAATTACCGTGGAGCCGGGGCCAAGCCTTCTCGGTTTCGCCGGAGTCAGCCGACAGATCATTCCCTCCAGCGCTTTTGTCGTTGCCGACCCGCCCGTTGACGTGCGCTCGCTCGACTATCAGTTCGATCTGCTGACACCGACAGCTCTCTTAGAACGTTCGGTGGGTGAAACGGTTGGGGTGATTCGCACCCATCCGACCACCGGTGAGGAAACCATCGAACAGGCCACGGTTCTGAGTATTGAGGACGGCGTGATCTTGCGCTACCGCGACAGGATCGAGACGGGGATCCCGGGCCGGCTGGTGTTCGAGAGCGTACCTGCCGATCTGCAACCGCAGCCGACACTGGCAACCACCATCGTCAGTGAAGTAGAGGGAGCACTTGCCCTGGAACTCGGTTATCTGACGAGAGGCCTTTCATGGGAAGCCGACTATGTGCTGGAAGTCGATGACATTGGAAAACGCCTCAACCTCATCGGCCGGGCGACGGTTCGCAACACCAGCGGAACCACGTTTGCGGATGCGTCGCTGGCATTGATCGCGGGAGACATCGGCCGAGAGGCACTGCCGGTCCCCCAGCCGCGCGCCGCTATGGCGGAAAATCGGATGATGTTGGATGCGGCCCCTGCGATCGAACGAGAGGCGGTCGCCGATCTGCATCTTTATACGATCGCTGAGCCGGTAACGCTTGCCAATCGCCAGACCCGGCAGTTCCCTCTTCTCTCCGCAACAAACGTGCCGCTGACCCGCGAGTATGTGAGCATCGGCGGGCCGCCGGTATTCCGGACTATCGAAGACAATCGTCAGCCCGAGCAGGCAACCATCAGGCTTCGCTTCCAGAATGGCGAAGAAACGGGTCCGGGCGTGCCGCTGCCGGCAGGCTTGGCCCGGGTCTACGCCCGCGACGCCAACGGGACCGTGAGGTTCCTTGGGGAACAATCGGTTCCGCACACCGCTGTGGGGCAGCAGGTCGAGATCTCGCCAGGCCCGGCGTTCGATGTGACGGTCAAGCGCGAGCAGACTGATTATTCACAAATCGGCACCACACGGGATGTTTTTGAAACCGCGCATCGTTTGACGGTTGCCAACGCCAAGGACGATGCGGTCGCCGTCAAGCTGATCGAGATTATTGCTGGCGACTGGGAAATCGTGCAGGCCAGTGCCCCGCACCAGAAGGAGAGTGCCGATCGTGCGGTGTGGACCGTCGAAGTTCCGCCCGATGGCATCGCGGAGCTGACCTACCGAGTCCGGGTCCGGCGGTAACGACTGGCTGGATTGGTGTCGCTGACGTCGTGTTCTTGACGTTTTCGGCGGCCGTTTCTATCTGCACCTTGTGAACCCCGAACTCACAGGTAATCTGCTGAAGATGCTCGGCGCGGCAAAAACGGAACATAGGCACTGATGGCGAAGCTGGACATACTGGTTGCCCCCCATCCCACATTGAAGAAACGCGCCGAGCCAGTCGATCATGTCGATCCCGCCGCCCGTCAGCTGATGGACGACATGCTGGAGACAATGCATGCGGCTAACGGGATCGGGTTGGCCGCCCCGCAGGTGGGCGTGCTGAAGCGGATCATCGTCGTCGACGTTTCGGCACCCCAGGAGCGGGCGGCACAACCCCATCGGATGGCCAATCCACAGATTGTCTGGCGCTCGGATGACTTGGCCCCGGGCGAGGAAGGATGTCTTTCACTGCCCGACCAGTTCGGCGAGGTGGTGCGGGCCGAGAAGATTCGCGTGCGGTTTCTTGATCACCAAAACGAAATCCGGGAGATCGAGGCCGAAGGTCTGCTTGCCCGCTGCATCCAACACGAGATTGACCATCTCGAAGGGACGCTGTTCGTCGATCATCTTTCAACCTTGAAGCGCAACATTATCCTGCGCAAGCTCTCAAAGATTAAGAAGCAGCACGTTCTGGCTGCGGCGTCTTGATCCTCGGTCGCGGCATGTTTGGGCAGGCTTGGGCCGGAAAAGATCGCCGCCCAGCGTCGAAAGTCTTCGCCTATGCGTGATCAGCGCCTCCGACTTGCCTTTATGGGCAGCCCGTCGTTTGCTCTGGCAGCGTTGCGTGCACTGCTCGATGCGGGACATGAGGTGGCGTGCGTCTATACGCAGCCGCCGCGGCCGGCCGGGCGTGGTCACCGGCTGCAGCGAGCACCGGTACATGCGCTGGCTGAGGCGGCGGGTCTGCCTGTGCGTACCCCGATCAGCCTCAAGCCTGTTGATGAACAGGTCAGATTTGCTGCCTTAGGCCTCGATGCGGCAGTCGTCGCCGCCTACGGCCTTCTTCTACCGAGGTCGGTACTTGCGGCCCCGCGGCTCGGCTGCATCAACATCCATTCTTCACTGCTTCCGCGCTGGCGCGGAGCTGCGCCAATTCAGCGTGCGATCCTTGCTGGTGACAGCGAGACCGGCGTGACCATCATGCAGATAGACGAGGGCCTCGATACCGGCCCGATCCTCCTGCAAAGCCGGGTGCCGATCACTGCGGAGACGACCGCCACAACTTTGCACGATACCTTGGCCGCGCTGGGAGCAGAGTTGATCGTGTCTGCGCTGGCGGGCCTTGCATTGGGGACTCTGACAGCGAGACCACAACCGTCGGAGGGCACGTGCTATGCGGCGAAGCTGGAGCGGAGTGAGGGGCGCCTCGACTGGAATCGCCCGGCGGCCGCTCTGGAGCGAACAGTGCGGGCGCTCAATCCGTGGCCAGGAACCTGGTTTCAGCACGAGGGAAAACGGATCAAGGTGCTGTCGGCCGCCGTTGTCGGTGCCGGCGCGGCAGGAGCCCTCGGGCAGGGCGAGCCTGGTGTTGTTCTCCAGGGATCAGGCAGCCGTTCCGGCAGCGATACGTTGACGATCGCTTGCGGCGAGGGTGCGCTTGCGCTTCTCCGGCTTCAGCGTTCCGGTCGCGCGCCCACCGATGCGCCCGAGTTCTTGCGCGGATATCCCCTTGCTCCCGGCAGCCGGCTCGGCTGAGCGAATTTCGGGGCGGAGCCGGGAATGCGTCGGCGCAAGATTGCGGGCACCATCGGCAGGCAAGGAGGGATAGGGAGGACGCCTACAGAGCCAGATCCGACAATCTCGGCGCCAATTGCTCGATTTTAAGAATCTTGTCGAAGCCGGGACGCATCTCTGTAAAAATGAAATCAGCCCGCTTCATTGGGCCCCCGGTTTCCTTGTTCGGAAACATCCTGTTCCAGGCGTCCATTTTCACTGTCAGTACGCATAAAATGCCGCCGATGGTTGTGTGATAGCTGGTAATGAGATCCTGAACCTTCCGGAACCGGGCTGCGGAAACGTTGCTCCACAAGTCCGCCGTGCTACGGTCGAACACGGTAAAGCGGCCCTTGAGCCGGATCATCATCGTCTCCAGCATTTCCTGCATCATTGCCAAGGTCTTCATCAGGTTTTGATCCTTTCTCAACTGCCAGTGCTCGCGCAAGTGACCGATCACAGTCGCAAAGCCGGCCACCGTCGGCTCGATGCTGTCCAGCGCCTGGCGGTAGTAGGAGAGCGAAAGAAAGATATCGCCGTAGTCCTCAAGAAACACGGGAACCTGATCAACCCGGATTTCAAGGCGCGCCGCCATGATCTTCAGCTTGCTGAGGGCCTTCTTGACGTCCGGATCGCGGAACAGTGCGACCAGATCCTCAAAGCTGTGAATCGACCGGTCACCGGAGGCGCCGTAAACGTGAATGATGAGCGGCCGGGTAAACCGGGTCATGTACTCGGTCAGTTCGGCATTCTTGCGCGCCGACAGGCGCAGCGCGGTGCAGTCGTTGATCCGGATGCCGTGCTCGCGAAACAGAATGCGCAGGCTGTACATATCGAAGCTGGGCAGCAGCGCCAGCTTGCGGATGACCGCCAGATCGGGATGGACCTCTGTCTCGCTCCAGCCGAACGCACGCGGCAGATCTTCGATATCGATCTGACCGCTGCCGGTGTTGACGTCGCCGAACAGTTCAACCACGCTCTCCAGGCGCACGTTCTTGATCATCCGGGCCCTTGTCAGCGCCGGCGTCTGCAGCGGGATGATCGACAATGGAAGAATGTGCAGCGAGTCGCGATCAATGTCGCGGATTTCGCTCGGCGGCGGCATCGCTGGCGCTGGTTCGGTCCGCGGTGTCATCCTGACCTTGTCCCTGGCTGCCGAGGCCTCCTGGCATGGCGAAGCCAGTATTGAGCAGGACGGTTAACAATGACAAAACGGGGCCTTGGGAGGCTTGTTCAACGAACCGGAATCGAATTCGCATCGTGCCGCGCTACAAGCTGACCATCGAGTACGACGGCAACGGCTTCGTCGGCTGGCAGCGGCAACGGAGCGGCGCCTCGATTCAGGAGGCGGTCGAGACAGCGATCCTCCGATTTTGCGGGGAGGACGTCCGCATCGCCGCAGCCGGGCGCACGGATGCCGGGGTTCACGCGAGCGGGCAGGTTGCTCATGTCGACCTTGAACGTGATGTCCCGCCGCAGACGGTGCGCAACGCCGTGAACTTCCACCTCAAGCCGGCAGCAATCGCCGTGCTCCATACGGAACGGGTGGCGCACGATTTTCATGCGCGGTTCTCGGCCCGGGCCCGGTTCTACCGCTACCGCATTTTGAATCGCAAGGCGCCGCCGGTGCTCGATCGCGGCCATGTCTGGTGGGTACCCAAGCCTCTGAATGCCGAGGCGATGGCGCATGCGGCGCGCTGTCTTGAAGGCCGCCACGACTTCTCCACGTTCCGCGCCACGTTCTGTCAGGCGGCCTCGCCGGTCAAGACGCTGGACCGGCTCGCCGTCATCCGCGTGGGTGAGGAAATCACGATCGAAGCCGATGCCCGCTCGTTTCTTCATCATCAGGTCCGCAACATGGTGGGCACACTGAAATGGGTCGGGGAGGGTCGCTGGACGCCGGTGGATGTCGAAGCGGCGTTGGCCGCGCGTGCGCGGGTGCGCGGAGGGCCGACGGCGCCCGCGCAAGGACTATGCCTGGCTGGGGTTCGCTATTAAGGGAGCCGTCTTGGTCTGCCGTTCAGCGCATCCCGTGGGCGATGGTGCTGATCACCAGATTGAGAACGACGTCGATGGCGACGATGCTGGCGGCGGCCATCGGGGCAAGCGCGAGAGCCGTGCGGGCAATGAACCAGAGATAGACAAGGATCAGTGAGAAGACGATCACCCACAGCAGGAAGCCCAGGTCGGGTTGCAGCGTTCCGGTCATCCACAGGATGTTGATCGGAATGAATACCGCATTCTGCAGCACGGCTGCCCAGTTGTAGGCAACGATGTAGCCGATGTATCGATCGAAACGGTCGAGCTGACGGGTCACCCAGGCCATCGCGAGAGGATAGGCCACCCAGGTCACCACGTAGGCGATACCCTCAGCGAGAGAAAAACGCACGGGATTGGGGCTCGTTTCCAGCGCCGGATAAGCCGTCGCCAGCAGCAAGGCATAGAAGGGTGCTACGATCACCGCCGCCAGGAACGACCGCCAAAAGCCGCGTGGGGTCGTATCGAAGCAGCGCATGCCGCCAGCATCGAAGCGAGCAAGGCGAAAGGCGCCATAAAGCGAGATCGCCGCTTCGGCAGCAACCGACATTATTGCTTGGCCCGGAAGGTGGCCTTGAGCACGGCAAGATAGATATCCGTCAGCCGGGCCAAATCCGAAACGAGAACGTTTTCATCGATTTTATGTGCGGTGGCGCCGACCATCCCGAACTCCGCGACCGCACAGACATCCTTGATGAAGCGAGCGTCAGAGGTGCCCCCGCTGGTGCTGAGCGCCGGCGTGCGGCCCGTCATCTTCGTCACCGCGTCGGCGATAACGCCGCTCAACGGCCCCGGCGGCGTCAGGAATGCCTCGCCCGAACATTCGGTCTCCAGCGTGAAACGCGCGCCGAACGGCGCACAGCGGTCCTTGATCCACGCACGCAAGCTGGCACAGGTGTGGGTATCATTGAAACGGATGTTGAACGCCGCTCGGGCACGGGCAGGAATCACGTTGGTTGCTTCGTTGCCGACGTCGATCGAGGTGAGAGCCAGATGCGAGGCCTCAAAATAGGGGGTGCCGGTATCCAATTCGACCTCGGTGAGTGCCGTCAACATGCGCAGGAGCCGGGGAAGCGGGTTGTCCGCGAGGTGCGGGTAAGCGGCATGCCCCTGCACCCCATGGACCGTCAGCGCCGCGTTGAGACTGCCACGGCGGCCAATCTTGATCATCTCGCCCAGCTCGGACGGATTGGTGGGCTCGCCGACGAGGCAGCCGTCGAGGCGCTCGCCACGCTCGCGGAGCCATGAGAGAACCTTGCGGGTGCCGTTGATCGAAGGTCCTTCCTCGTCACCGGTGATCAAAAGGCTGATCGATCCGCCGAAATCAGCGCCATGATCGGCAACGAAGCGGCCGGCAGCGGCAATGAAACACGCAATCGCCGTTTTCATATCGGCGGCACCACGGCCGTAGAGCCTGCCGTCGCGAATGTCGCTGCCAAACGGATCCATGCTCCAAGCCGCCGCATCGCCGACCGGCACCACATCGGTATGACCGGCAAAGCAGAAGTTCGGCGCCGAACGGCCGATGCGGGCATAAAGATTGTCGACATCGGCCGTACCCGGTTCGGAGAACGGCAGACGTACGCAGGTAAAACCGACCGGCGTCAGCGCGTTCTGCACCACGTCCAGCGCGCCCGCGTCGATTGGCGTGACGCTGGCGCAGCGGATCAGTGCCTGGCTGAGCTGAAGCGGGTCCGCTCGCAGCGGATAACGGTTCAACGAAGCACCCTCAGCTTCTCAGCAGCTCGTTGATCGATGTCTTGGCCCGCGTCTTTGCGTCGACCCGTTTGACGATGACGGCGCAGTAGAGAGCCGGGCCAGGCTGGCCATTGGGCAACGCCCCCCCCGGCATCGCCCCCGACACGACCACTGAATAGGGCGGGACCTTGCCGAAAAACACTTCGCCGGTGGCCCGGTCGACGATCCGCGTCGAGGCACCGATGTAGACGCCCATGGACAATACCGATCCTTCGCCGACCAGGACGCCCTCGGCGACCTCGGCACGAGCCCCGATGAAACAATTGTCTTCAATGATCACAGGCCCCGCCTGCAACGGCTCGAGTACGCCGCCGATGCCGGCACCACCGGAAATATGGCAGTTCTCGCCGATCTGCGCGCAGGAACCGACGGTCGACCATGTATCGATCATCGAGCCGGCGCCGACGTGGGCGCCGAGGTTGACGAAGCAAGGCATCAGCACCGCGCCCGGCGCGATGTAGGCCGAATAGCGGACCGTGCAGTTGGGAACGGCGCGAAAGCCGGCGGCGCGGAAGCGGGCTTCGTTCCACCCCTGGAACTTCGACGGGACCTTGTCGAACCACGATGCACCGCCCGGACCGCCTGGGACCAACGTCATGTCATTGAGCCGGAACGACAACAAAACGGCCTTCTTGAGCCACTGGTTGACCCGCCAAACCCCGTCGCTTTTTTCCGCAATCCGCGCCTGACCCGAGTCGAGCATTACCAACGCCGTGTCGACCGCATCCCGGATCGAACCTTGTTCGTCGATGCTCAGGCTGTCCCGGCGTTCCCACGCCGCATTGATGATGTCTTCAAGTTCGCCGCTCATTGCCGTGCCCCCTGGCTGCCCAAGATGGAGGCGGACGATGGGGGAGCGGCCACGGCGTGTCAACCGCCCAGACTAGGGGTCAATCCTTCCGGCCCTTGTGGCGGAAGGGGACTAGCGGCGATTGGTGACGACCTCTTCCAGCCAAAGGACAAGATCATCGATCACGTGATCGATGCGAACCGTTGCCGCTCCGACCTCACCAAGATCCGATCCGGTCCGCACCCATGCCGTCACCATGCCCATTGATGCCGCGGGCGCAAGGTTGCGGGCCATATCTTCGATCATCACCGTGGTGCGGGGATTGAGTCCGAAACGAGAGACCAGGCTGCTGTAGGGAGCCGGCTCCGGCTTCGGTTGGTACGCCGCCTCGACAATATCGAAGACCGCGTCGAAATGATGGGCGACACCAAGCTGTGTCATCACCCTCTCGGCATGCAGGGTGGAGGCATTGGTGTAGATCAGCTTGCGCCCAGGCAAAGCCCCCAGCGCAGCGTCGAGGGCAGGATTGGCCGGCAGCACCGAAACGTCAATATCGTGAACATGCTCAAGAAAAGGCCCCGGCTCCATTCCATGAACGTGCATCAGGCCCCGCAGCGACGTGCCATACTCGCGGAAATACTGTTTCTGCAAAGCATAGGCATTGTCGATCGGCAACCCCAGGAAGGCTGCGATATAACTGCGCATCCGCTCGTCGATTTGGCTGAACAGATCGATCGTTGCAGAATAGAGGGTGTTGTCGAGATCGAAAACCCACGCTTCGGCATCGGATAACGAGACTGAGGCAGAGACGGACTCCGGCGCCGGCGCGGGCGGTGGCTGCGCAGCGCGACTCGCGCTGTTGCTGTTGCTGTTGCTGGTAATCATGCTCTAGTTTTGGGATTACGATTCGATTCTGGCAAGCGGCAAAACACCAGCGTCTTTTAAAATTAACACCAACGAGCGCTTGTTTAAGAACCGTGCGTTCGTCACAATGTAAAAAAGCAAGGAGATTCACGTGGCGAATCGGCTCGCACCTCCGCCTGAGAGCACCGACACGCCCCGGTTGTTGCCGCTCGCATCCTACGACGCCGTGGCGGCGGAGCGGGATCGGTTCGTGGCACTCGCCTTTTGTTGGGCGGACATTCTGATCGAACTGGACTCATCCGGAAATATCGTGTTCGCCGCCGGCGCCGTCGAGGGAGTGACCGGTCAGAGTGTCGCCTCGCTGGTGGGGCGGCCGATTGCCAGCGTGGTTGCGCCGCAGGATGCTCTGGTCATCGAGCAGGCGCTGAAGACCGCCAGACAGCGCGGCCGGGTGGAAAACGTGGCGTTGCGGCTGGTCAGTCGAAACGGGTCGACCCGCCCCTTGTCCGTTGCTGGGTATCGGCTTGAGGCCGTGGACGGGCACTACTTCCTCGCGTTGCGCCGCCCGAGTTCGTTGCGGCTCGATTTCGGGACCAAACCGTTGGTCCGGGACGCCGACTCGGGACTTTATGATGCCGGCTCGCTGCTTGACGTGGTAGCGGCAGAGTTCACAATGGCCAACCGCCGAGACCGTTGGGTGACCTTCGTTGCTGCAGAGGGCTACCAGGAATTGCACGAGCGGATCAGCAAAACGGCGGAGCAGGAACTTCTTTTTGCGGTCGGCACGCTCCTCCGGGCGGCATCTCTGAACGGCGATTCCGCCGGCCGGATCGGGATGGGCCGGTTCGGCATGCTTCACGGAGCCGGAGCGGATATTGAGATCTTGCGCAACCGGTTCCGTGATCTTGTCTGCCTAGCCGACCCAGAACATCGGGGATTACCGATTCACACTGCCACGATCGCGACCGATCATGCCGTCCTCGACGATCGAGATGGGGTCAATGCCCTCATCTATATGATCAACCGCTTTCGCTATCTCGACGGGGCCGATCTGACGGCCAAGCCCCTAGCTGCGGTTGTCAACGAGCTGTCCTCCGAGGCGATCGCAACCGTCGGCGCCTTCCGTCGTGCCATCGCCGGCGCCGAATTCGACTTCGCGTTCCAGCCGATCATCGATGTCCAGACGGGCAACATTCATCACTATGAGGCGCTGGCGCGCTTTCGCAATGGACACACCCCCCAGGGACCCTGCGCGCACATCACCTATGCCGAAGAGAACGGCCTGATCGCCGAGTTCGATCTGGCGATGGTGGCAAAAGTGATTGAATGGCTGGCGCGGGCCCCGCTAGAGGACAAGACGTGTGTTGCCGTCAATATCTCAGGGGTTTCCGTGGGCTGCCTTTCCTACCTCGCCCGGCTGGATTCGCTGCTCAACACCAATCCTTGGGTGCGTGGACGGTTGATGTTCGAAATTACCGAGTCGGCGCGGATGGAGCGGCTGGGTCCGGCAAATACCTTCATCCAGCGCCTGCGGCGAAACGGTTATCCGGTTTGTATCGACGACTTCGGCGCCGGCGCGGCAGACTTCCAGTATCTGTCGCGGCTGGAGGTGGACATCGTCAAGCTGGATGGCGCTGCCATCCGCAATGCTCGCCGGGACAGTAAGGGCAAAGCCTTTCTTACGGCCCTTGTCGGCCTGTGCCGGGAGTTGGGCGTCGCCACCATCGCCGAGATGGTCGAGGACGAAGCCGGTCTCAACTTTGTCCGCGAGTGCGGCGTTCAGTACGCGCAAGGGCATTTGTTCGGCGAACCGGCACCGGAGATCGGCGGCTTCCACGCGATGGTTCCGCGCCAGTTGTTCTCCTGAGGGCAAAGCGGCCTCGACGGCAGCACCTGCCGGAAAAGCCGCACTCGCACGGCTTGAAGCGGTGTTGGCCGCAGCTCAGGTTTCCGGATCGGCGATCACCAGCGTGCCGGCGCCGTGCTCGGTAAACAGCTCCAAAAGAACGGCGTGAGGTGTTCGCCCGTCAACGATGACGGCGCCGCCGACCCCCTGTTCGACCGCGTCGAGGCAGGTCTCCACCTTGGGGATCATGCCACCGTGAATGATTCCGGTTTCGATCAGGGCCCGAGCCTGCTGCGCCGTCATCAACGGGATGACGTTGCCGCGCCGGTCCATCACGCCTTCCACATCCGTCAACATCAAGAGCCGCCGTGCTGCGATGGCGCCGGCAATGGCGCCGGCGGCAGTATCGGCATTGATGTTGAGGGTCTCGCCGCGCGGACCGACGCCGATGGGGGCGATCACCGGAATGACATCAGAGCGGGCGAAAAAGTCGAGGATGTGCGGGTCCACCTCCGCCGGCTCGCCGACCAGGCCGAGATCGAGGATGCGCTCGATGTTGGAGCCGGGGTCACACTTTGTGCGGCGCAGCTTGGTCGCCGTGATCAGGTTGCCATCCTTGCCGCAAAGACCGACGGCAAAGCCCCCTGCGGCATTGATCTCGGAGACGATCTGTTTGTTGATGGACCCGGCCAGCACCATTTCGACGACTTCAACCGTTTCCTGATCGGTTACCCGCAGGCCATCGACAAAGGCACTCTTGATCTTCAGGCGTTGCAGCATCTGGGCGATCTGCGGCCCGCCCCCGTGAACGACGACGACGTTGATGCCGACTTGCTTCAGCAACACCATGTCGCGTGCAAACAACTTCGCCAGCTCCGGGTCGCCCATTGCGTGGCCACCATACTTGACCACCAAGGTCTCGCCTGTATGGCGACGCATGTAGGGCAGTGCTTCGGAGAGGACGCGGGCCCGCGCCACCGCCTGTTCCCGTGTCATCGGCTCTTGCTCGCTCATAGGGGCGGACTATAACGGTAGATGCGCCTTGTCCACTGCAAAGTGACCGACTGCCGCGAGGATTGCGGTCTCGACTGTCGGTGATGCAATGTCCTTCACTGCGCGGGAGCGGCAAGGCTCGCAAGTGCCGCGCGAAGATCGGCGATTCCAGACGAGGTACGAGCGCTGCAGGCATAGACGTGCGGATGCGCGGCGGTGTGACGGCTGATCTCGTCAGCGGTCGCGGCGAGACGATCCGCCAGATCCCCGGCACGAACCTTGTCGCTCTTGGTGAGCACCGCCTGGAACGACACTGCCGCTTCATCCAGCATCGCCATCACCTCGCGGTCGACGGGCTTGATGCCGTGGCGGGCGTCGATCAGCAACAATGCCCGCCGCAGCGGAGCGCGGCCACGGAGGTATGTTTTGACGCGCCGAGTCCAGCGCTGGACCGTCGCCTTGGGTGCCTCGGCGTACCCGTAGCCCGGCAGATCGGTGAGGATCAATCGCTCACCCAGCGAAAAAAAATTCAGCAGTTGCGTGCGTCCGGGCGTATTTGATGTCTTTGCCAACATCTTCTGGCCGACCAGCGCGTTGAGAAGGCTGGACTTGCCGACGTTGGACCGACCCGCGAACGCGACCTCCGGTAGATCGGTCTCAGGAATTTGCTCGACGCCGGCCGCCGAAATGATGAACCGGCAAGGAAGGGTAAAGAGCCGGCGGCCGGCTTCCAGCGCGTCTCCATCCGTTTCGGCGGAGCTTTCGCCAAAAACCGAGATTGGCCCGCTCCCGGCATCTCGATCGCGATCCCCTTGGCCGTTCATCCGGTGACGACCGCCTTGGTTACTGGGATGCCGTCTTGACATCTCCTCCCTTGATACCGCCGGTCCGCCGCATGATCACCCATTGCTGGATGATCGAGAGCACGTTGTTCCAGGTCCAATAGATGACGAGCCCGGCCGGAAACTGCGCCAGCATGAAGGTGAAGATGATCGGCAGCATCATGAAGATCTTGGCCTGCATTGGATCGGGCGGCTGCGGATTGAGTTTCTGCTGCAGATACATCGTAACGCCCATGATCAACGGCCATGCCCCGATCGTCAGGAACTGCGGCAGATCCAGCGGAATTAGTCCGAACAGGTTGAAGATCGAGGTCGGATCGGGAGCGGAGAGATCGTTGATCCAACCGAAGAACGGCGCGTGACGCATCTCGATGGTGACGAACAGGACCTTGTAGAGGGCAAAAAACACCGGGATCTGGATCAGCATCGGCAGGCAGCCGGAGGCAGGGCTGACCTTCTCGCGCTTGTAGAGAGCCATCATCTCCTGGTTCAGGCGCATTTTGTCGTCGCCAAACCGCTCCCGCAGCTTCAACATTTCTGGCTGCAGACGGCGCATCTGACTCATCGCCTTGTAGGATTTGTTGGCGAGCGGGAAGAACACGAGCTTGATGACCACCGTCAACACCAAAATGGCGACGCCGAAGTTTCCGACATAGCTCTGAATGAAGATCAGGAAATAGAACAGAGGCTTGGTCAAAAAGTAGAACCAACCAAAGTCGATCGCCCGGTCGAAGTGGGGGATGTTGTATCTCGCGGCGTAGTCGTCCAGCAACCGGGCCCGCTTGGCGCCGGCAAAAATGCGGCTTGTCGACTCCACCGTCTCCCCGGCGCCGATCTGGAGCGCGTCGCCGGTGAAATCGGTTTGGTAGATGTCGATATTGTCGCCTCGGTGGTGCACGAACCGCGCTTCCATCAGGCCGTTCTGATCGGCAGGGATGACTGCCGCCAACCAGTATTTGTCGGTAATGCCGATCCACCCGCCGTTGCTCGTCTGGCTGATCACGCCTTCTTCACGAACATCGCTGTAATCGACCTCCTTCAGCGTGTCGTTAAAAACGCCGATGGGGCCCTCGTGAAGAATGAAAAAACCGCTGGTCGGCGGCGTGCCATGTCGCGAAACGAGAGCGTAGGGATATAATGTGACCGCCTCGTCGCTGGTGTTTTCCACGGTTTGTGTCACCGTGAACATGTAGTTGTCGTCGACTGCCACCGTGCGCGTGAACGTCAAGCCCCCATCATTGGTCCATCTCAGCGTCACCGGCTGTTCCGGCGTCAACGTCTCGCGGTCCGCCGTCCACTCCGTATCCGGCCCCGGGACATCGATGCCGGCGCCAGCGGCGCCCCAGCCCACTTCCGCAAAATACGTTTCCGGCGCCCGCGGTGGCGAGAGCAGAACAATCTGAGGGCTGCTCGGATCAACCGTCACATGGTAGTTCTTCAGCTTCACGTCGTCGATCCGCCCACCGATTAACGCAATCGAGCCGGCAATACTTGGCGTATCGATCCGAACCCGTGGGGTTGCCTCAAGCGCCGCTTGTCGGTCCTGTCCGGGCACTGCGGGTGGGCCAGCCGAGGGTGCACCCGGCGCCACACGAGCGGCAGGCGGCGAAACAGGTGCCGTTCCCGGTTCCGTCGGCACGGTGTCCTCGGCGGTCGAGCCCTGTGGCGCTCCCGGCGGAACCTCCGGCGGCGGGAACATCGTGCTGTAAAAGTACTCAAAGCCGAACAGGATCGCGACCGACAGCACGATCGCCAGGATCAGGTTCTTGTTATCGATCATGACTGATCGTGCCCCGCATCAAAATGGATGGCTTATTCTTCGACCGCTCGCGATGGCGAGAACTGCGGCTCGCCCGCAATCTTTTGCTGTGTCTTTTCAGGGCGCTGCCGGCAACCTGAGCCGGGCACGGGGTCGTGCCCCCAGCCCCCCCAGGGATGACAGCGGCCGATCCGCTTGATCATCAGCCAGCCGCCCTTCCACGCGCCAAAGCAGGTAACGGCCTCGAGCGCATAGGACGAGCAGGTCGGCTGGAACCGACAGGTGCCGGGAAGCACAGGCGAGAGAGCATAACGATAACAAATAATCGCGGCACGCAAGGCCGCCGTGGCCACCTTCATTCTTCCTGCTTTCCCTGCGCCACCTCGCCCACGTCTGCCGACGGCGGGTGACGAAACACGCGAAGCCGCTGGAGCGCCATTTTCAGGTCACCGATCAGGTCCACAAACGCGCGCCCCGATGTCGCTTGGCGTCCGACCAACACATAATCATGGCCCGGGGCCGCCATTGCTGGCAGAACCTGCTCGGCGGCGGCGCGCAGCCGCCGTCGCACGCGGTTGCGGACCACGGCCTTGCCGACACGGCGGCTTGCCGTGATCCCATAACGGACCTCATCCTCGCCCGGTGTTCCGCTCGGCCTGCAATAGACCTGAACCACCACACCCGGAGCCGCATAGCGACGCCGCGTCGCAGCCACTCGCAGGTACTCTGCCCGCTCCTTCAACCGTGACGTGGCCGCGCGCAAAACTGTGTCAGGCGGTCAGACGCTTGCGCCCTTTCCTCCGCCGGCTGGCAATCACACGGCGGCCGCCGACTGTTTCCATGCGGGCGCGAAAGCCGTGCCGTCTTTTGCGGACAATGACGCTGGGTTGAAACGTACGCTTCACGTGCCGGCTCCTGTTTGCAATCGGACCGCTGTATACGTGCTCACCGGAACCAAGTCAACGCACCGCACACCCCGCAAGCCGCTCGCATCAGCGGAGGGATCGCGAAGGGATGGTGGCAGGTCGATCCGGCATGTCAGACATGATATGGGGCAAAAGATGCCAGAAAGCGAAAAAGAGCAACCGGCACGAAAGGCTGGCCGGCTATCCCTGGGCCGCCTGGCGCTGCTCGTGTTCATTCTCGCAGCCATCGGGCTGTTTTTCATGCTGGATCTTGATCGGTATCTCAGCTTCGAGACGCTGAGGGAAAATCGTCACGCCTTGCTGGCGTGGCGCGAGCAGAACCAGATCATGGCGGTGCTGATCTTCATCCTTGCCTACGCTGCCGTGGTCGCCCTTTCTCTTCCCGGTGCGGTGTGGATGACGATCGGCGGCGGCTTTCTGTTCGGCACCATCCTGTCGACCTTCATCGTTGTGATTGGCGCTACCATCGGCGCCACTGCGATCTTCCTTGCCGCCCGCTATGCATTGCACAACTATCTGCGCAACAAGGCCGGGCCGATGGTGCGTAAGATGGAAGACGGCTTCCGGGAGAACGCCCTCAGCTATCTCTTGTTCCTGCGACTGGTTCCGGTTTTTCCCTTCTGGTTGGTCAACTTGGTACCCGCCTTTCTCGGGGTGCCTCTCCGCACCTACGTCATCGGCACCTTCGTTGGCATTATTCCCGGTAGTTTCGTCTATTCCTCGGTCGGCAATGGCCTCGGTGCGGTGTTCGAGGCCGGCGGCACGCCCGACCTCTCCATCATCTTCACCCCGGCGATCCTCTTGCCGATCATTGGTCTTGCGGTCCTGGCGTTGTTGCCGATCGCGTACAAGGCGATCAACAGGCATTCATCAAGCGACCGATGAACCACAAAAAGTAGGGTGGTAACCAAAAACGCTTGCACCGGCGCTGCGAATGCCCGAGTTATGCCGCCGATGGAAGCAAGGGGAGGAGGGCAATGCCGCATCTCGATCGATGGATTGTTGGCGGTTTGGTGATGGTGATCGGCCTGTTCGGTCTTTACTTGGCCTCACGAGCGGACGAGGCGATCATGTATTATACCGGCCTCGCCCTGTTTGCCGGCGCTGTTCTTTTCAATTTTTTTCAGATCAAGCAGGCGTACAAGAAACCCGGCCGCCACTAGCGCCGAGCTCTGTAGCGGGCAAGGCGTGCCGATAGCAAAAGCGGCTTGCGGGCGGCCTGGACAAACGACCGATGCCACCTCATGTTGACGATGGCTTGGAGCACTCGCAGAGATCGCGCGGGCCACACTTCGGAGGTTGACCAACTCCGGATCGGGCGGCCGGCAGATGGGGCGCCTTCACGATACCGCGACAACCTCCGTTGTAAAGGTTGATGACCAGAGAGAGCCGCCATTCACCGGTGGCGCCATCGGGAACATGCCATGCCGCAGTCATATGCCAATTCTGCCGGACGCTATGCCGAGACAACCCGTGGTATCACGGTGATCGTGCTGCCCATCTACCTTGAGGAACAATCGACACCCGAGGCGGGGCAGTTCGTGTGGGCCTACCATGTGCGGATCGAGAACAAAGGATCGGAGACGGTGCAGTTGTTGCGCCGCCACTGGCGGATCACCGACTCTCTTGGCCATCTGCAGGAGGTGCGGGGCGATGGCGTGGTCGGTGAGCAGCCCGTGCTGCGCCCCGGCCAATCCTACGAGTACACCAGCGGCACCCCGCTGCACACGCCTTCGGGAATCATGGCGGGATCGTATCGAATGACCACGGAAAGCGGTGAGGAATTCGATATCACGATCCCCACCTTCTCGCTCGACAGTCCCTATGGAACGCCACAAATCCATTAGCGCAAGGCGCCAGTGGGGCGCACCTGGGGCAGCCACCGCAAACACCGGTGACCCAAGGGAGGGAGAGACGCGATCGATGGCGACGAAGTCCTTGATCTTCGCCGATGATGCGGCGAGCCAGCCGAGGCGGTTGGAAAAGCCGGGCCGCGACGAGGCCGAGGCGGCGGTGCGCACGCTGATTCGGTTCGCCGGCGACGATCCGGATCGGGAAGGGCTTCGCGACACGCCACGCCGGGTGGTCGATTCCTACCGGGAGTTCTTCAGTGGCTACGAGGCCGACCCGGTTGAACTTCTGCGGCGTACCTTCGAGGAAACCGATGGGTACGACGAGATGGTGCTGCTTCGCGACATCCGCTTCGAGTCGCATTGCGAGCATCATATGGCACCGATCATCGGCCGCGCCCATATCGCATATCTGCCACACCGGCGGGTGGTCGGGATCAGCAAGCTCGCGCGAATCGTCGACGCCTATTCACGCCGGCTTCAGATCCAGGAGAAGATGACGGCGCAGATTGCCAATGCCATCAATGAAATTTTGGAGCCTCTCGGGGTTGCTGTGGTGATCGAGGCGGTCCATCAGTGCATGACCACGCGCGGGGTCCACAAGGCCGGCGTGGTGATGGTAACCAGTCGGATGCTGGGAGCCTTTCGCGAAGACCCGGCGACCCGGCGCGAACTTCTCTCGATGATCGGCAAGCCTGCCAATGCCGAGGTGCCGCTGGCCTGAGCGGTCCAGCAGTCCCGCTGTCTCTGCGCTAGGCTCTTGACCGGCAGCCAGCAACGGGGTTGATTGCGGTTTCGTCTCGCAGTCGCGTCATTGGGGCTTTACCGGCTCGATGGACTTTCGCCCCGTTTTCTTGATTGTCGGCATTCTGTTGACGACACTCGCGTTCGGCATGTGCCTGCCGGCGATCGTGGATGCCTATCTTCGCCATCCTGATTGGCAGGTGTTCGCGGTCTCGGCTGGCGTGACCCTGTTCGTCGGCGTCATCCTGATCCTGACGTGCCGCACCGAGTCGATGCGGATCTCGGTACGTCAGGCGTTTGTGGTCACCACCTTGAGCTGGGTCTCGATCACCGTATTCGGCGCCCTCCCCTTCGCCTTCAGCGAACTGTCGCTGACCTATACCGACGCCTTTTTCGAAGCAATGTCGGGGATCACCACCACCGGATCGACGGTGATTACCGGCCTCGACACTGCGCCCCCCGGCATTCTCCTGTGGCGCGGCGTGCTCCAGTGGCTGGGCGGCCTCGGTATTATCGTGATGACGATCGCCGTGCTGCCGATGCTGCGGGTCGGCGGCATGCAGATGTTCCGGGTGGAAGCCTTCGAGACAGGCGAGAAAGTCATGCCGCGGGCGGCGCAGATTTCGGCCGCGCTCAGCATTATCTACGTGGTCCTGACGGCGCTTTGCGCGATTGCCCTGTCGGCCGCCGGGATGAACGCGCTCGATGCCACCGTTCATGCCATGACCACTCTTTCCACCGGCGGCTATTCGACGCGCGATGCCTCCGTCGGCCATTTTGATAGCGCAGTCATCGACAGCATCGTGACCGTGGGCATGATCGTCGGAAGCCTTCCCTTCGTGCTCTACCTCCGGGTCATCCAGGGACAGGGGCGCGAGCTGGTGAGAGACAGCCAAGTCCATTGGTTCCTCGTCATCCTCGGCCTCGCCATTGCGATTACCACCTTGCTGTTGTTGCTTCGCAACGGCTTTGCCGCCGGCACGGCCTTCCGGCTGGCGGCGTTCAACGTGACCTCGGTGATGACTGGGACCGGTTACGCGACAACCGACTTTTGGGCATGGGGCGGATTTGCCGGGCCGATTTTCTTCTACCTGATGTTCATCGGCGGCTGCACCGGCTCGACCACCTGCGGGATCAAGATCTTTCGGTTCCAGGTGCTGTATGCCGCCACCCAAACCCAGTTTCATCACCTGCTGCGCCCGCACGGCGTTTTCATTCCCTACTACAACCATCGACCGATCCCCGACGACGTGATCACTTCGGTGCTGAGCTTCTTCTTTTTGTACGGCGTGTCGTTCGCGATCCTCGCCGTCTCACTCGGCATGCTCGGTCTCGACTTCACCACCGCGGTCTCGAGTGCGGCCACCGCAATTTCCAACGTCGGCCCAGGACTGGGTCCGATCGTCGGGCCGGCCGGCAACTTCCAGGCGCTGCCCGATGCGGCGAAATGGCTGCTCTCGGCCGGCATGCTGCTCGGACGGCTGGAATTGTTCACGGTGTTGATGCTGTTCACGCCGTACCTGTGGCGGGCGTAAGGGCGCGCCGGGATGCGCGGTCACGCCATTCAATTGCTCCGTGCCCTGGTCGGGTTCGACACCACCTCGGCGAAACCCAATCGGCCACTAATCGACTTCATCGCCGCGCGATTGCGCGAAGAAGGGGTCGCTTCACATCTGATCCGCAACGAAGACGGCAGCAAGGCCAGCCTGTTCGCGACGCTCGGGCCGGCGGTCGCCGGCGGCATCGTCCTTTCCGGCCACACGGATGTCGTGCCGGTGACGGGACAGGCTTGGCAATCGGACCCTTTCTGTCTGACCGAGCGTGACGGGCGCCTGTACGGCCGCGGAACGGCCGACATGAAGTCCTTTATTGCAGTAGCATTGGCGATGGTGTCCGTGTTCCGAGAGCGCGGGCTGCGGGTGCCGATTCATCTCGCATTTTCGTATGACGAAGAAGTCGGCTGCCTTGCAGCGCCAGCGCTGATCGCGCAGATGCAACGCGAGCTTCCACAGCCGGCGCTTGCCATCATCGGCGAGCCCACCGAAATGGCCCTGGCTGGCGCCCACCGCGGCATCTCCACGTTCGTCACTGCCGTCAGCGGCCGGGCGGGGCACGCAGCAGCGCCGTGGAAAGGCGTCAACGCCATTTCCTGTGCGGCCGAGTGCATCACCTATCTCAACCGGCTCGGCGCTGAACGGCGGGAGGCGAGCGATCGGGCAGTCGCTGAGGGTACGGGCGATGGTGAGCCGACCACGATCAACGTCGGTACCATTGTCGGAGGCGAAGCGGTCAATATCATCGCTGAGCACTGTCAGTTCGGTTGGGAGTGCCGCCCTGCCGCCGGCGACGATGCGGAAGATGTTCGCGCCCAGCTGCAGGCATGGGCGGAAACAGCCCTGCTTCCCGCGATGCGGCGACAGGCCCCCCGCGCCGCGATTGTCACTAAGACCCAGATAGCAGTGCCACCACTTAAACCCTGCCTAAGATCCGAAATGGAGAGGGCGGACAAACAAGCCAATCCAGTGCGCACGCCTCTCGCCGTCGCCTTGGATCTTGCCGGCTGCGCTGCGTGGACAACCGTACCCTTTGCGTCCGAAGCAGGCTTGTTCCAGCATGCCGGCATCCCCGCTTTCGTCTGCGGCCCCGGCAGTTTTCTTCAGGCCCATCAACCGAATGAGTTCATCGCGCTGCAACAGATCGATGCCTGCATCCGCTTCATGGCGCGCGTGGCCGATTGGGCTGAACAAGGATGACAGTTGGCGCCCCCGTGGTCGGGGCGCGGCGGAACTACTCCATATGGAGAAAAGATAGTTGGCAAACCTGCAAATAAAACAGGAGATCGTTTGTTCAGGCGAATATTTCAGCGGAAAATCACCTCGAAGGTAACCCTCTGGCCCACTTGGCAATCAATTGAGAACGCCTATCAATACTATTGCTAAAAAGTCCTTAACACTTCTGTAAAAATTCCTTGCAGCCCCCTGTTCACTTCATTTACATTTTCGATAGGTTGAGTGCCTTCTCGGCCTGAAACCATCAAAACAATATAAAAACAAAAAATCTTATGGGAGGTAAGGAATGCCCCGGAAGGACTGCGGGCCGGAGTCCGCCCGCTTGGGTGATCTCGACAGCTATGAAGGTGCGCTGGGCGGCCTCAAGCGCCGGGACTTTCTAAAATTCTGCACTGGAGTTGCCGCCACGCTGGGGTTATCCCCCTGCTTTGGCATGCGCATTGCTGAAGCCGCAACCGCGTCCACCCGGCCCCCGGTTTTCTGGCTGTCGGGGCAGGCGTGCACCGGTTGCACCGAGACCCTGCTGCGGGCTTATCATCCCACGGTTGAAAGCCTGATCCTCGACATGATCTCGCTGGACTATCACGAGACTCTTTGCGCTGGCGCGGGCAGCCAAGCCGAAGAATTCAAGGACCAGTCGTTGAAGCGCAACTGGGGCAAGTATGTCCTGATCGTCGATGGTTCGATTCCAACCAAGGACGGCGGAATCCACTGCAAGATCGCCGGGCACACGATGCTGGAGAGCGTGCAGTCGGCCGCCGAGGGAGCGGCTGCTATCATCGCGATGGGTTCTTGCTCCTCCTGGGGCGGTATACCGTCCAGTGGCCCCAACCCGACCGAAGCCAAGTCGGCGCAGGAGGTCCTGCCGGGCAAGACGGTCATTTCGGTTCCTGGCTGTCCGCCGAGCCCGTACAACTTTCTTTCGACCGTGCTCTACCTTCTCACCTTCGGCTCTCCCCCGGAACTGGATGAAAAGAACCGGCCGAAGTTCGCCTATGGCCGCCTGATCCACGAAAATTGCGAACGCCGCCCTCATTTCGACGCCGGCCGCTTTGCCCTGGAATTCGGCGATGCTGGCCATCGGCAGGGCTGGTGTCTCTACAAGCTGGGCTGCAAGGGCCCGGAAACCTACGCCAACTGTCCGGCGATCGGTTTCAACGACTCTGGCGAGGGGTCGTGGCCGGTGGGCACCGGCCATCCCTGCTTTGGTTGCACCGAACAGGGGATCGGCTTTACCAAGCCCATTCACGCGATGGCGGATGTGCTGACGGTGACGCCACCGACGGCGTTCCCGCAAGTCGGCGAGAGCAAAGGCCAGGGCATCACTCCCGGCGCCGCGGCGCTCGCCGCTGGCGTCGTCGGCGCCGCGGTAGGGGCTGGCGGAGTGCTGGCGAGCCGGCTTGGCAAGGCGCCGGTGGCTGACGATGCGGGCTTTGAGCCGACCCACTACACCGAAAAATCAGACGCCGAGCACTGAGGTCTCGTCATGTCGATCAATCGTCGCGCGTTCCTTTCTCGGGTGGCGGCAGGTGGCGCCGCAACCGCATCGGCTGCCGTCGGCACGAATGCCCATGCGTTGCAACGGATGCCCAAGCCGCGCGTGCCCGAAGCCGTCGGCTTGCTCTACGACTCGACCCTATGTGTCGGCTGCAAGGCGTGCGTCGCCGGATGCAAGGCGGCCAACGACAAGCCGGTGGAGAGGCCCGCCGGCCATGCCTTCTGGAACAGCCGCGTCAGTCCCGACCAGGGTGACTGGGTCGTCCGTGAAACCGGCGATCTGCAGCCGATCTGGGACACAGCTCAGGACACCTCTGGCGACACGTTGAACATCATCAAGGCGTATATCAACGGCACCGCCGAAGTGAAGGACCGGGAGGAGGATGGCTTCGCCTTCATCAAGCGGCAGTGCCTGCACTGCAACGACCCCTCATGCGTTTCGGCATGTCCGGTCTCGGCGATGATCAAAGATCCTGAGACGGGAATTGTTCGCCACGACGTCAGTCGCTGCATCGGCTGTCGCTACTGCGTGTTTGCCTGCCCGTTCGGGATCCCGAAATATCAGTACGACAATGCCTTCGGCAAGATCGCCAAATGCGAGTTGTGCTATCATCGGCTCGACCAAGGAGAACTCCCCGGCTGCGTTTCGAGTTGTCCGACCGGCGCGACCTTGTTCGGTCGCGTCGACGACCTTGAGAGGGAGGCCCGTCGCCGCATCCAGCTCAAACCCGGCGACACTTATGTTTATCCCCGCGGCGACATCAACGGACGTTACGGTCCGTACACTCCGTCGCACGAAAAAGTCATCACCGCCCAATATCGTCCCGAGATCTATGGCGATAAAGTATTGGGCGGCACCCAGACCCTCTACCTCTCGGCGGTGTCCTTCGACAGGCTCAGCCTGCCCTATGGCCCGCACATTCCCGATGCAATGTACGCAACCCAGACCGAGGGTGTGCAGCACTTTCTCTACACCGGAATGATCGCCCCTGCGGTGGTGCTGACGGCGCTCATCCTGATCGCCCGGCGCAACGTCGATCAACATCATCAGGAAGCCGAAGAGGAATAGGGAAACAAGAACGATGAAGGTTCACGAACACTCGCCGCTCGGCGGCCGCATCGTCACTGCGCCCTTCCTTGTTCTGCTTGTCATCTTCTTCATCGCGCTGATCATCCTCACCCAGCGCTTCGTTTTTGGCCTCGGCAGCGTCACCAATCTCAACGACGGCTATCCTTGGGGCATCTGGATCGCCATCGACCTCATCATCGGCACCGCGCTTGGCTGTGGCGGACTGGTGATGGCGCTCCTGGTCTACATCCTCAACCGTGGCGAATACCATCCGCTCGCCCGCGCCGGGCTGATGACCAGCCTGTTCGGCTACACCCTCGGCGCATTCGCGGTGCTGATCGATCTCGGGCGTTATTGGCAGGGTCACAATATTCTGCTGCCCTGGCTATGGAACACCAACTCGGTGCTGCTGGAGACGGCGCTGTGCATTTTCGCCTACATCATCGTCCTCGCCATCGAGTTCTCCCCCGCGCTGTTCGAGCGCCTGGGCCTTAAGGAGGCGCGGCGGCGGGTACACCGGGTCCTGTTCGTCTTTACCGGTCTTGGCGTGTTGTTGCCGATGATGCACCAGTCCTCGATGGGCACGGTCGTGATCCTGCTCGGCCATCAGCTCTCGCCGTTGTGGCAGTCGCCGATGCTCACACTCAATTTCCTAGCGACGGCGTTCACCATCGGCTTCGCTGTTGTCGCCTTCGAGTCGGTGCTGTCCTCGGTCGGCTTCAAGCGGCCGTTCGAGAGCCGCATCCTCGCCAAGCTCTCGGGAATCATGGCTTGGTTCACCCTTGCCTTCGTCGTCATCCGCTTGCTCGACGTGATCCGGATCGGCGCCCTGCCTCTGGCGTTCGAGCCGACAGTCCATGCGCTCTCATTCTGGATCGAGATGACGATGGGCGTCGCCGCTGTCCTTTTGCTGCTGCCAAAGTCAAACCGTTACAGCCCACGTTGGGTATTCCTCGGTGCCGCGGCAATGTTGATCAACGGCGCCCTGTACCGCCTAAACGCCTACCTGATCGGGTATAATCCGGGAGGTGGCTGGCAGTACTTCCCGTCGATGGGCGAAATCCTGGTGACGCTCGGCATCTTCTCGCTGGAGATCATGCTGTATCTGGCGCTGGTCAAACTGCTGCCGGTGTTGCACACGGTCAGGCGAAAACCCGTCGAGACGCGAATCGCCGCAACGGGAGCCCCCGCATCTACGCAAGGATCCTGAGCCAGCGAGCGCGACAACCGATCGATATCGAAAACGACAACAGAAACAAAACCAACAAGATTAAAGACCCTGGAGGAATACCCATGCGCATCACGGTCGACCCCGTCACCCGGATCGAAGGCCATCTGCGCGTCGACTGCGAGGTTGACGGCGGGGCGGTGGCGAACGCGTGGTCGTCCGGGCAGATGTGGCGCGGGATCGAGACAATCTTGAAGGGTCGCGACCCCCGCGATGCATGGATCTTCGCCCAACGCATTTGCGGTGTCTGTACCACCGTTCACGCCATCGTATCGGTCCGCGCGATCGAGAACGCGCTGCAACTGGAGGTTCCGCTCAACGCCCAATACATCCGCAACCTGATCATTGCGGCGCACGGTATCCACGATCACATCGTGCACTTCTACCAGCTCTCCGCCCTCGATTGGGTCGATATCGTCTCTGCTCTTGAGGCGGACCCGAAGAAGGCGGCTGAGCTGGCCCAGAGCCTCTCCGACTGGCCACGCAACAGTGCCACCGAGTTCGCCCGGGTGCAGGAAAAAATGAAGCACTTCGTCGGCTCTGGGCAGCTCGGGGTGTTCGGCAGCGGCTACTGGGGCCACCCGGCGATGAAGCTGCCGCCGGAAGTCAACCTGCTTGCGCTGGTCCATTATATGCAAGCATTGGAATACCAGCGTAAGGCCAACCAGATCGTCGCCATCCTCGGCTCCAAGACGCCGCATATCCAAAACCTTGCCGTCGGCGGCGTCGCCAACCCGATCAACCCGGACAGTCAGTCGACGCTGACGCTGGAGCGGCTCTACAAGGTCAAGGCGCACATCGACGAGCTTGGCGACTTCGTGAACAACGTCTATCTGGTCGACGTGGCGGCCATCGGCGCCCTCTATGCCGATTGGACCCAGTATGGCGCCGGCGTCACCAACTACCTTTCGGTGCCCGATATGCCGCTCGATACGCGGGGAACGCAGTTCGCCCTGCCGGGCGGCTACATTTCCGCCGGCGATGTCGGCACCTTCAAGCCAATCTCCAGCTTCCGCGACACCTACTTCGAGGAGGGCGTCGAGGAAAGCGTCAAGCACGCCTGGTACGCGGGTGGCAATGGCGCACTGCATCCCTACCAGGGGGAAACCGATCCCGCCTACACGGACTTTGTCGACGATGGCAAGTATTCATGGGTCAAGGCGCCGACCTTCTATGGTGAGCGGGCGCAGGTCGGGCCGCTGGCGAACGTGCTGGCCATGGTTGCGGCGGGCCACGAGCCGACGACCCGCCATCTCAACCGGCTGTTGGCCACCGCCGGCAGCGTGGCAGGAAGCGAGATCCCGCTGGCGGCACTCCACTCGACCATTGGCCGTCATGCCGCCCGGGCGGTACGCTGTGCAGTCCTGCAAGAAACGCTGGAGGAGCAGTGGAGCCTGTTGATGGCCAATATCGCCAACGGAGACTTCACCACCTACAACCGGCCGATGTTCCCCAAAGGCGAGATCCGCGGGTTTGGCTGTCATGAGGCGCCGCGCGGGGTGCTGTCGCATTGGGCGGTGATCGCCAACGGCAAACTCAAAAACTACCAGGCGGTGGTCCCGAGCACCTGGAACGCCGGGCCGCGGGATGACAAGGATGCCTTGGGACCTTATGAAGCCTCGCTGGTCGGCAATCCGATTGCCGATCCGCAGCGGCCATTGGAGGTGATCAGGACCATCCACTCGTTCGATCCTTGCCTTGCCTGCGCGGTGCACATGGTGGATACCGAGCAACGGGAAATTGTCCGCGTGAAAGCGCTCTAACGGCGCTCCCGGCGACACAAATCGTTGCACAAGATCCCACGAGGTGCCAAGACAACGGAAATCGTTTATGGCGGGGGAAGCCGAGGGTGGCGAGGATGCCCGTGAGTAGTCTCGCCACCCGTTCCCCAAGGAAAATGACCGACACACTCGGCAGGGACGCTCTCGTTCTCGGGGTCGGCAACATTCTGCTCGCTGACGAGGGAGTTGGCGTTCGCGTCGTCGAGGCCTTTCAGCAGCGCTACCTCATTCCCGAGAACGTAGAGGTCCTTGACGGCGGCACCGCGGGGATGGACCTTTTGGACGCGCTGTCCTCCCGCAGCCACATCATCATTGTCGATGCCGTGCGCACCGGCGCCGAGCCGGGAACGATTGTCCGCCTCGGCGGTCGGGATGTGCCGGCGTTGTTCAGCAATCGCATCTCGCCGCACCAGCTCGGGATCTCCGATGTGCTTGCCATCTTGAGGTTGGTCGATCAGGAGCCGGAGCACATTGCGCTGATCGGCATCGTCCCCTTCGATCTGGAGCTGGGGCTCGCACTCTCGGAGGCGATTGCGACCAAGGTCGACGAAATGGCCGATCTGGTGGCGGCGGAATTGCGCAGGCACGATTTTGCGGTGAAGCCCCTGCCCTGAAGGGACAAACCAGCGGCGATACCATACCGACCTGTCCGGGAGCGCCTTGCGCGCTGCACCGTTCTGGGCCATGCTCGACCTTCCATGACGGTTCGACGGGCGCAATCGCCCTCTAAAGCCAAAACCTTTCCGTCAGATCATTCATGGAGCGGGATCATGAAGGTTTTTCAAGTAGAAGGTGGCTGGTCGCGCGAGAACGTGCGGATCGGCGTGCGTCCGGATCCGGAACCCGGGCCCGGGCAGGTCCGGCTGAAGATGCGCGCATCCGCCCTCAATTACCGCGATCTTCTTGTACCTCAACGCGGATATGGCTCGCGCATGAAAGAGCTGCCGTTGATCATGCTCAGCGACGGGGTAGGCGTCATTGATGCCGTGGGGGACGGCGTTACCGGCTTGAAGGCGGGTGATCGCGCCTGCCCGCTGTTTTTCCAAAGCTGGATAAGCGGCGGTGCCAACGAAGAAAGACTGTCGCTGAGCCTGGGCTCGGAGCTGGACGGGACGATGGCGGAGTTGATGGTGCTGCCGGAGCACGGCGTCGCACCCGCGCCGTCTTTCTTGAACGACAAGGAGGCCGCTTCGCTGCCAACCGCGGCGGTAACGGCATGGAGCGCCCTCGTCACCGAAGGCAAGATCAGGCCCGGTCAGGTGGTATTGGTGCAAGGCACCGGCGGCGTCTCCTTGTTCGCATTGCAGTTCGCCAAGCTGCTGGGAGCCTTCGTCATCGCCACCTCTTCGAGCGACGAGAAGCTCGAGCGGGCGCGCGCCCTCGGCGCCGACGAGTGCATCAACTACCGGACAACGCCCGAGTGGGGCAAGCGCGCCCGGGAGCTCGCGGGCGGCGATGGAGTCGACCATATCATCGAGGTCGGTGGCCAGGACACGCTTCCGCAGTCTTTGCGGGCGATCCGCTCCGGCGGGACGATCAGCATGATCGGCGTGCTGTCGGGGGGAGTGATGGACACACGGCTCGGACCGATCGTGACCCGGCATGTCCGCCTCCAAGGGATCACCGTCGGCAGCCGGGACGATTTCCTGGCGATGACGCGCGCAATGGCGCAACACCAACTGCATCCGGTCGTCGATGAGCGTGTCTTCGCCTTCGAGGAGTTTCATCAAGCGTTGGATTATCTCGCGAGCGGCCAGCACTTCGGCAAGATCTGTATCCAGCACTGAACGCAAGCCAGCGCAGCGTTCCGCTCATCAGGCTCATCCGGAAGGACCACCATCGCGGAACCTGAAAGAATCCAGGCTTCGAGAGAGAATTGGATAAGGATCTCGCCATGGCAGTCGCGCTCGCATATCAGGAATTCGGCGCGGGAGAGCCGCTCGTTATCCTCCATGGCCTGTTCGGCTCGGCGCGCAATTGGCAGTCGATCGCCAAGCGGCTTGCCGGCTCCCACCATGTGTATACCGTCGATCTGCGCAATCACGGCCGCTCTCCATGGGCACCGACGATGACGTTCGCGGAGATGGTGGACGACCTCAAGGCGTTCCTCGACCGCCACGCCTTGCAGCGCGCGATCATTTTGGGGCACAGCGTCGGCGGCAAAACCGCGATGGCGTTTACGCTTGAACATCCCGAGCGCACAGAAGCTCTCATTGTCGTCGATATCGCGCCTGTCGCCTACGATCACTCTTTTCTTCCCCTGGTGCAGGCGATGCAGGCGGTCGACCTCACCGGTCTTGAGCGGCGCTCCGAGGCCGAAGCCCGTCTTATCGAGGGGGTTCCCGACGCCGCGACCCGCAAGTTTTTGATGCAGAACCTTGTGACGGCGAAACACCGGCTGAAATGGCGTATCAATCTCGAGGCGATCGGCACCGCAATGAGCACGCTCACCGGCTTCCCCGACGAGACATCCCACGAATACGAGGGCCGGGTCCTCTTCATCAGTGGCCAGCGCTCGGATTACATCGCAAGAGAGCATCACGACGCGATCTTCACCCTGTTTCCCCAGGCCGAGTTCGCCGTCATCCCGAATGCCGGCCACCGCGTTCATGCCGAGCAGCCGGACGCGTTCCTCGCGGCCGTAGTTGGCTTCCTGGAAAGCGGCTACGCCTGAGCGCGCGCCGGATAGCGCATCCGCCGCTAAACTTCCTCTGATCCGACGTCCGCAGCCGGCCGTAACCCTGTCAACCCCACGCAGACAAGAGCACCGCCTGTTGCGGCGCTGCGTGGCCCGATACCGGGACCACCAAAGCCAAGGAGACTTCGCGATGACTGTCATGACCAAGACCAGAGCAGTGGCCTTCGCCGCCGCAATCGCAGTGACCGGCGGGGCGATTTTCGGCCCGGCGATCGCGTCCCAGCATGAAAAGGGCAAGACGATTGTCGAGACCGCCACCGATGCCGGCCAGTTCAAGACTCTGGTCGCCGCCGTCGATGCCGCCGGCCTGACCGAGACGCTGGAGGGCAAGGGGCCGTTCACGGTGTTCGCGCCGACCGATGCCGCGTTTGCCAAGCTGCCCGACGGCACCGTAGAGAGCCTGCTGAAGCCCGAGAACAAGGAGAAGTTGACCGAGATCCTGACCTACCACGTCGTCAGCGGCGAGGTCACCTCGGATGCCGTCAGCCCGTCCGAGCCTGCCGAGCTGGAGACGGTACAAGGCCAATCCCTCTCCGTTGCCGCCAAAGACGGCAAGGTCGTTGTCAATGACACGGCCGAAGTGGTCTCCGCCGACGTCAAGGCGAGCAACGGCGTGATCCACGCGATCGACACGGTGCTCATGCCCGAGTAACCCAACGCCAACCGACACTTCTCGCGTTTGCGTGCAGCCTGGCCGCCCTGGCCAGGCTGCT
>CAZFBS010000021.1:0-45264 GCA_964517265.1 uncultured Rhodospirillaceae bacterium
GCCGGAGATGAACTCGGTCCCGCCAAAATTATCCAGATCCATGAGCCTGGCGTCGGGCTGCAGGCGGCCCTGGTCGTTGACAATGTGGCGGCAGGACCGTCGATCGGAGGCGTGCGCATGTCCGCCGACGTCACTATGGAGGAATGTCGTCGCCTCGCCCGCGCCATGACGTTCAAGAACGCCGCGGCAGGGCTGAAGCACGGTGGCGGCAAGGCGATCATCCGCGCGAACCCGAAACGGCCGAAAAAGGACAAGGAACGGCTGATCCGGGCGCTCGCTTATGCGTTGAAGGATGTCCAAGACTATATTGTCGGACCTGACATGGGAACCGATGAGGAATGCATGGCCTGGGTCCACGATGAGATCGGGCGGGCCGTCGGGCTCCCACGGGAGGTCGGTGGCATTCCCTTGGATCAGATCGGCGCCACCGGCTGGGGTTTGCGTCATGCCGCCGAGATCGCTGCCGATCACTGCGGTTTTTCCCTGAGCGGTGCGCGGATCATCGTGCAGGGCTTCGGCGCCGTCGGACGCCATGCGGCCCGGTTTCTTGCCGCGGAGGGGGCCGTGGTGGTGGCCGTCGCCGACACCGGGGGGGTCATTCATGATCCGGAAGGCCTGGATGTCGAGGCACTTGTCGCATTGAAGCGCAATGGCAAAAGCGTCACCGACCTTGTCAACGGCGCCTTGCGCCTCAACACCGAGGAATTGATCGGCATCCCCTGCGAGATCTGGCTTCCGGCGGCGCGTGCCGATGTGATCCGCCAGGACAACGCCGCCCGGGTGGCGGCGAAGATCGTGCTTCCAGGAGCGAACATCGCGGTGACGCCTGAGGCCGAAGCGATCCTTGCCCAGCGGGGGGTCCTTTGTCTGCCCGACTTTATCGTCAATGCGGGCGGCGTCATCTGTGCCGCGATGGAGTATGCAGGGGCAACCGAAGCGACGGCCCTGCAGGCGATCGAGGAAAAGTTGCGCCGGAATACACACGATGTTCTGGAGACGGCGCGCGAGGAGGGTCTGCTTCCTCGAGAGGCAGCCTTGCGCTTGGCAACGGAGCGGATCAAACGTGCCATGAGCTACCGCCGGTGGTCGGTGTTCTGACGGTGAGGGCAGAAGAGCGCTCCGAGGGTGAAGCGGACGATGTTTCGAATCCGAGTGCACGGTCGTGGGGGCCAAGGAATCAAAACGGGTGGCCGGATTCTCGGCAGCGCCCTGTTCCGCGCCGGCCTCACGGTTCAGGACGCTCCCCGCTATGGGGCCGAGCGGCGCGGCGCGCCCATGGTCGCCTACGTGCGTGCGGCAACCAAGCCGATCAACGAGCGTGGGGTCATTACGAAGCCTGATTTGATCGTCGTTGTTGATGCTTCGCTGATCATCGAGCCGGCGGCGGGGGTGCTTCAGGGGATTGAGGGCCGTACCGTGCTCGTCGTCGTGAGCAGGGAACCGGTGGCCGTTTGGCGGCAGCGGCTCGCCTGTGATGCCGTCATGATCGTTGTTTCGCCCCATCCCATGCCGCCGTCGGCTGCTCTGGGCGCCATCGGTGCGGGTGCGGCGGCTCGACTGCTGGGCATCATCGACCGAGCCGCCCTGGAAGCCGCCGTGAGAGAGGAAATGGCGGCGCTCGGAGAGGCCGCCGCGGTGGAGGGGGCCGTGAGCGCCGCTCTTGCCGGGTATCTGGCGCTGGGTGGGAAAGAGAGTTTGGTGACCGAGACGCCCGAAATTTCGGCCGATGCCTATGCGCGTCCGGAGTGGGTGGTGCTGCCCGCCGACGATGCGGCAATCGCCGCGCCCGCCATCCATCAACCTGCAACCAGTGCGGGAGCACGCACTGGCCTTTGGCGTACGATGCGTCCGGTGGTCGATCCCCTGCGCTGTCATCACTGTGTCTGGATCTGTGGGACCTTCTGTCCGGAGAATGCGATCACGCTCGACCGCAACGGGGCCCCGCAGATCGACTATGAACACTGCAAAGGCTGCCTGATATGCGCGGCCCAGTGCCCATTCCACGCGATCGATGCGATTCCGGAGACGGCCACGCCCGAGCCTGGAAGCCTCACATGCGCCCCTCGCTGATGACCGGCAATGCCGCGGCCGCCTGGGCGGCGCGCCTGGCCGACGTCGACTATCTGCCGGTGTTTCCGATCACTCCGCAAACGGAGATCATCGAGATGCTGGGGGCGTGGGTCGAGGCCGGTGATCTGCCGGCTCGGATCGTCACGCTCGAATCGGAGCATTCGATGGTGACGGCTGCCGGCGCCGCCGCCGCGACCGGGGTTCGGGTGTTTACCGCGACGTCCAGCCAGGGCCTTCTGTATGCCATGGAGATGCTCTACGCGGTTGCCGGCTGGCGGGCCCCTCTCGTGCTGGTCAATGTTTCTCGCGGCGTGGCGTCTCCGATCACGCTGGAGCCGGATCACACCGACATTCTGGCCGCGCGCGACAGTGGTTGTCTCCAGCTTCATGCCGCCACCTGTCAGGAGGTTCTGGACCTTGTGCTGATCGCTTTCCGGCTCGGCGAAGATCCGAGGGTGCGCCTTCCCGTAATTGTCAACATGGACGGATTTTATCTGTCTTTCACCCGCGAGCCGGTGGCGGTTCCGGAGTGGGAGCGCGTTCGTCAATTTTTGCCTGCGTTCGATCCCGGCGCGATCGCGTTCCGAGCCCAAGCGCCGCTCAGCGCGGCGGTCGCGGTTCTCGGGAGCTCGGCCTATTCCTATTTCCGCTATGAAATGCATCTCGCCGCGCGCCAAGCTCTCATTGCCTTCGGGGAGGCGGCCAGCGCCTATGGTGAGGTCATCGGCCGCAGCTACGCCGCGGTCGAGAGCTACCGGCTCACGGATGCGACGATCGCTTTTGTCATGATGGGATCGTTCTCGACCAAGGCGCGCGACGCCGTCGATCGGCTGCGCGAGGCCGGCAAGCCGGTGGGGCTGCTCCAACTTCGGCTGCTGCGGCCGTTTCCGGACGATGACGTACGGCGCGCTCTGGCGCCCATTCGTGGCGTCGCGGTGGTCGATCAGAACCTGTCGTTGGGCAACGGGGGCGTCCTTCATGCCGAGTTGGCTGCGAGCCTTTATGGGATCCGTGACGCGCCATCGGTACTGGTAAGCTTTATCGCCGGTCTCGGTGGGCGCGACATCGCACAGGAGGAGTTTTTCGAAATGGCGGCTGTCACCGAGCGGGCGACAGACGCTGGAGAGACGCCGCCGCTACGCCTGTTGTACACCAAGGAGGAATTGAGCCAGTTGCGCACCCTTCAGGCGGTCGCCATGCCGCGCGCCACCAAGGAGCCCGGACGTCATGACTGACACTGAGTTCAAGAGCATTCGCCGGCTGCCTTCGCAGCACCGGCTCGCGCCGGGAACGGCTATGTGCCCGGGTTGCGGCGGCCTTGAGGCCGTCAAGCAGATCTGCGACGTCCTCGGCGAGAAGACCGTGTTCGTCAACGCCGCCGGCTGCATGACGCTGCTGTGCATCTATCCGTTCACTCCGTTCCACGGCTCCTGGCTCTATACGGCGATGGCGTCGGCACCGGCAGGCGCCCAAGGTATCCGCGATGCCCTGGATGTGCTCCGGCAAAAAGGCCGGCTGGCGCCCGAGGACGAGCTTTCGGTGATCAGCCTTGCAGGTGACGGCGCCAGTTACGGCATGGGCCTGTCCGCGACGTCGGGGGCGATTGAGCGCGGGCTCGACTTCCTCTACATCTGCTATGACAACGAAGGGTATGGCAATACCGGGCAACAGACCTCACAGGCGACGCCTCATGGCGCTCGCACCGCGACCAGCACCGGTGCAGGCGGCAATCCTGGAGAAAAAAAGGATTTGTTTGCGATATGGGCAGCGCATCGGCCGACTTACATTGCAACGGTTATTGCTGCGGAGCCTCTCGATCTCGCCCGCAAGATCGAGCGCGCCCGAGACCTGAAGGGGCCGCGCCTGATCCTTGCCTTGGCACCGTGCCCGACAGGCTGGGGATTCGAGCCCTCCCATACCGTGGAGATAGGCCGATTGGCAGTCGAAACGGGCGCGTGGCCGCTGAAGGAGTTTGTGGACGGCAAGAGCGTTCATACCAAACCTCCTCTATCGCGCCGGCCACTCGAGCACTACTTGCGCATACAGGCCCGCTACAGGCATTTATTCGAGCCCGAACGAAACGAGGGGGTGATCAGGGACCTCCAGAACCGGGTCGACCGCTACTGGGACGCCGTCTCCCATAGCCAGGAAGGATCGTGACGGCACTCTCTGTCCAGGCAGGGGGGCGTTTCAACGCAAGGCAGGTTTAACAATAGGAGGATGAACTATGGGACTTTTTGATTTCGTCAAGGCGGCCGGAGAAAAGCTCGGCATCGGCGGCGGCGACAAGGCGCCGAGCGCGGACGAGCTCAAAGCGGAATTGTCGAAGCACGGGCTCGAAGGCCAGGATGTGGATGTTCAGGTCGAAGGAGATACTGTAAAAGTCAAGGGTAAAGCGCGCAATCAAGAAGAAAAAGAGAAGATGGTTCTGGCGCTTGGTAACGTCGAAGGCGTTGGTAAGGTGGAGGAGTTTATCGACGTCAACGATAAAACACCAGAGGCTCAATTTTATACTGTTAAGAAAGGGGATACTCTTTCCGGCATTGCAAAACAATTTTATGGTGACGCAAGCAAGTACAACACCATATTTGAGGCCAACAAGCCGATGCTGAGCCACCCGGACAAGATCTATCCGGGGCAAAGTTTGCGTATTCCAGCCGCATAGGGCTTTCCGGCGCCGGCCCGGTCGGCCGGCGCCGCTATCTTCCTCCTCCGGAGATGCCCGATTCCTCGGATGAACTCGGCAATCGATCCGCCTCCTCGTCACTTCGCATCAGGTCCCGCCACCACAGCGGAACGAGCGCCAGACCGCCGGCGATGAAACTCCACGTCCACAACGCCGATGCACCGGGTGGGCTGATCATCAGTCGCCCGACCCCCAGCAACAGCAAGAACAGCGAGAGCGCCGTCGCGACGACGGCACGCAACTGGCGCCAAAGCGCCCGGCGCGGCGCATCCGGGTAATGGCCGGCCGCAAGCGCCACCTCCGACCAGAAGCCGTACGGCTGGATCCGTTGATAAAAACCCAGCAGCACAGCCCGATCCGTGGGAGGGGTGACGTAGGTAATACCGATCGCCGCAGCGGTCGTCATAAGGGCCATGATGAGAAGGCGCATCCATTCGGTATCGGCGTCGGTGCCAAGGGTGGCCAGCAGCAGCGGTGCCGTAATGAGCGAGACTCCCATCGCCGCCAGTTCCGAATAGAGATTGATGCGCGCCCACAGCCATCGCAGCACCAGCACCGCCCCCATTCCGGCGCCGAAGAGAAGCGAGATGAACCAGGCCGTCTGGATCGAGCCGAGGTTCGCCATGATAAGGAGCCCGATGGCGAGGATCAGAACGTTCGAGAGGCGCGCGACGATAACCAACTCGCGCCCGTGCGGCCGTCTCTTCAACCAGTGCTGGCAGACCAGCCGATCGTAGACGTCGTTGCTCCAGTAAGATGCGCCCCAGTTCAAATGTGTATCGACCGTGGACGCCAGCGCTGCAAGCAGGCCCACCAGCATCAAGCCGCGGATACCCGGCGGCAGCAGATCATCCACGCCGGTCACGAAGAGGATTTCGCGCGTCGCAGTGAAGGATCCATCTCCGGCCTCTTGTGCCGAAAACGGGTAGAGGACGAGAAGGCTGACTGCGATCGCCAACCAGATAAGGCTGCGCAGGAACACCTGAACCCACGCAAAAAGAACACCGGCAATGCGCGCGTCCTGATCGCTGCGACAGGCCATTGATCGCTGTGCCAGATAGCCGGTGCCGTCGGCGTTCATCTGGAACAGCCACTGCATACCGATGATGATGAGAAAAGGCAGCAGCAAATCGGGCGCCGTTTGCGGCGCGAACGACAGCATCCGAGAAGCCGTATCGGAACCATAGAGCTCGATCACCCGGTCAGCCAGACCCGACAAGCCGCCAGCCGCGGTAACAGCGATCCAGGCGTAGATGAACGTTCCGCCAAGAGCGAGCGCGAACTGGACAACATCTGTGTTGATGACGGCGCGCAGGCCGCCGGTGGTCGCGTATGCTGCGGTGAAAGCAAGGATCGCCAGGATCGAGATCAGGCTGTTGGCGGTTGCGATGTCGAGGGGCAGGCCGGTGATGCTGCCGCCGAGATCAAGGTTCATCCAGGCGACGAAGCGAACGATCGGCTGATAAAGAGCCGACGGCAGCCAGTCGTGCCACGGCAGAAAAACCTCGGCGATCCGCATCGCCGCCAACAGGACCATGGCAAGAACGACGCAGTTGATCACCGTGCCGTAATAGAGGGCTTTCACCACTCGCAACGGGAGTACAGCGCGGCCGCTGTAGCGCAATTCCGTCAGTTCGGCATCCGTCAGCACCTCCCCGCGCCGCCAGCCGACCGAGAATACGAATGCCATCAACAAAAACGCCAGCGCGTAGATCCACAAACGCCAAAGGGCAAAGACTCCAGCAGTGGCGACGAGACCCGTCACCAGCAGCGGCGTGTCTGCCGCAAACTGGGTTGCCGCCATAGAGAGCCCCGCCTTCCAGCCCGGGATCGTCTTGCCCGCAAGGAAGAACTCCTTGAGATTCTGCGAGGCGGTTCGGCGCGCCCGCAGGCCCGCCGTAACGCCGTAAATGACGAACAGGGTGACGATGAGAAGGTCGAGCACAGAGAGGCCTTTCTCATGACGCGGTTGACCGGAATGCCGGGTCCTGACATCAGGATTGCCGCCAGAACGGGATCCTTGGGATTCAGCGGGGCACGTTGGCTTTGTTCTCTTGGTGCCGGACCCCGGTCCGGCGCTCCGATCACTGTCTTTCGCAGGCCCTCACGCGTCAAGCGGCACCATTGCCGGCGGCGCCAAGCGTCGTGAGAGGGCGAGCCATCGGCAGAATTAAACCGTCCCGCTTCCGAATTCTGGCGAGAAATTGATGGGAGAAGGACACCAAGCCTCGATATCTTTTCACGATGAGTGTTCAACCGCCCGCTCAAGAAGAGGGTCTCGCCGATCCGCTCGTCTTCCCCTCGCCTCGGAAGGGCGGACTACCTCTTTCCGCCCTTGGCAATGTCCTCGTTTTACGAGAACATCCCCCCGTCGCCATCGACTTGATGGGGGAGAGATGATGCCGGAGAAGGATAGAAGGCTTCTGGTGTGTGATGACGAGACGGCGGTGGGGCGGTTCGTCCAAAATGTGCTCGTCCCGCTCGGCTACGATGTCAGGATCACCACCAGCGGCGAAGAGCTGATGCAGATTTATGACGGATTCCAACCGACCGTCATTTTCCTCGACATGGTGATGCCGGGCGCGGACGGAAATGAGGTTATCATGTGGCTTGCAGATCGGGGCTGCACGGCGCGGCTCATTATCATGACCGGCTACCATCCGGACTATGCGGACCATGCCAGGGTCTTGGCGCGTTACAAGGGCCTTGGCTCCGTGACGACACTGGACAAGCCGTTCGGCATCGACGAGCTGATCTCCGCTTTGAGCGAGGACTGAAGGCCCTCATCCTCTTCGCGGCCCTGCTTGCCAACCTTTTCCGGCATTGTCCCATGCTCCCACAAAAACGCCTTTTTTTTCTTATCGCTGTCATGATCGGCGTGGTGTCGATTGTCGGCGCAAGCGCCATCTCCGTGATTTACATTGGCGGCCGCGAGCGCGAGCGCCTTCGTCTGCAAGACTTGGTGCAGAGCCAAGCGCGTCTACTGGAGGGAAGAGCGCGGTTCGACCGCATCTACACCACGTATCCGCAAGGACCGGAAGCGGCGACATTGTCACAATTCATCGAAAGTCAGCGCTCGTTCGCGCGGCAAGGCTTGGGGACGACCGGAGAAATTGCTCTGGCCAGACAGGAAGGCAACCAGATCGTTTTCCTGTTCCGGCAGCACGCCCGCGAGATGGACCAGCCCCTAACAATCCCTCTCGATTCGCCGGTTGCCGAACCCATGCGCGCGGCGCTCAATGGGCAGTCCGGAACGATGATCGGCAAGGATTATCGCGGCCACTTCGTTCTTGCCGCGTACGAACCCGTTGCCGTCCTCAACCTCGGCCTCGTTGCCATGATCAATCTCGACGAAGTCCGTAGGCGCTTCACGGAGGCGGCGGTCCCATTATTCTTTATCAGCCTTCTGACGGTGGTGGGCGCAGCGACGCTGTTCTGGCGGATCACCGAGCCGGTGATGCGCCAACTCGGCGACAGCGAGGCGCGCTTTCGTGGCTTGTTCGAGCACATGAAGAGCGGAGCGGCTGTGTTTCAGGCATTGCCAGACGCCGGCGATTTTCTGTTTACGGACCTCAACCGCAGAGGCGAGCAGATTGGCCGAGTGGAGCGCGATCAGGCTGTCGGGCGGCGGGTGATGGAGGTATTCCCCGGCACCGCGCAGTTCGGTCTGCTCGACGATATGAAGGAAGTCTGGACCTCCGGTGTGCCGAAAGATCTCCCCGCACGCTATTATCGCGATCGTCGGTTGGAAGGCTGGCGCGAAAGTCACGTTTACAAGCTGCCCAACAACGAAGTCGTTGTCCTGTTCGATGATGTGACGGAGCAAAAGCAGGCCGAGCAAGCACTGCGGGAGAGCGAGTCCCGCTTCCGCGGAACCTTCGAGAATGCTGCCGTCGGCATGGCTCACGTCGGTCTCGATGGATCCTGGCTCCGCGTCAATGAGCGCCTCTGCCAGATTGTCGGCTACAGCCGGGAGGAACTCACGCGGAGAACCTTTCAACAGATTACCCATCCAGAGGATCTGGACGCCGACCTCGAACAGTTTGACTTGCTTCTCAGCGGAGAGATCGTGTTCTACAGCATGGAGAAGCGCTACCTTCACAAGGACGGCCGCGCGGTCTGGGTCAACCTGACTGCCGCGCTCCAGTACGACGATGGCGGACACCCCCTCTACAGCATTGTCATTCTCGAGGACATCGGGACCCGCAAAAGAGCCGAACAATCCTTGTTGGAGAGCCAGACGCGGATGCGGGCGCTGCTCGACGCCAGCGAGGACGAGATCCTGCTTTTGTCGATTGACGGACGCGTTCTCGCCATCAACAAGGCTGCGGAACGGCGGCTGGCCAAAAGGATCGCAGGAGCAGTGCCTGTCGGTGCCACTCTTGCCGAGCTCCTGCCCCACGATTTGGCAGAGGCAAGACTGGCCTCTGTTCGCGCCGTTGCGGCCTCGGGGGCGTCACTGCATCAGGAGAACTCAATTCGCGCTCGCTGGTTCGACTTCTGGTTTTATCCCGTGCAGCACGGAAGCGAGGCGGTTGCCGAAGTTGCCGTATATGCCCGAGAGATCACCGCGCAAAAGCGGGCGGAAGCGGAACTGCGAAGACTTTCCCAAGCCATCCAGCAGAGCCCGGCCTCTGTGGTCATTACCGATCCTGCCGGAGGGATCGTTTACGTCAATCCCAAATTTACCGAAGTGACCGGCTATACGTTTCGTGAAGCGCTCGGCCGAAACCCTCGAATCTTGAAGTCCGGATATACGACAGCAAGGGAATATCGGGAACTCTGGCTGACAATTACCAACGGGCAGATCTGGCGAGGAGAATTCCAGAATCGCAAAAAGAATGGAGATTTGTATTGGGAGATTGCTTCGATCGGCCCCGTCAAAAACGAAGAGGGTACGATTATCAACTTCGTTGCGGTCAAGGAAGATATCACCGAACGTCGCGCCGTCGAGACGCAGTTGCGCCACTCGCAGAAAATGCAGGCGATCGGTCAGCTGACTGGCGGAATCGCGCATGACTTCAATAATTTGCTGACGATCATTGTCGGCAACCTGCAACTCATCGAATTCGGCGTCCGCGACGACGAGCGCTTGCACAGTTTCGTCAGCGACGCTCTTTGGGCCGCCACTCGTGGCGGTGAACTGACCCATCGGCTGTTGTCGTTCGCGCGAATGCAGCCGTTGCGGCCGGCACCGGCAAGTCTGAACGAAATCGTCAGCGGGCTGACCGATCTCCTCCGCCGCACGTTGGGCTCGAGCATCGAGGTGGTCGAGGTACTTGCCCCCGATCCACCGAGCATCATGGTTGATACCGGAGAATTGGAGCGGGCAATTGTCAACCTCGCCATCAACGCACGTGACGCCATGCCGACGGGAGGGATCTTGACGATTGAAACAGGAACCACTGTGGTTCACCGTGGCGATGGTCAACAGCAGACGGATCTGGCACCGGGCGGGTACGTAACCCTTGCCGTGTCCGATACCGGCGAGGGGATGCCGCCAGAAGTGGTGGAACGAGTCTTTGAGCCCTTCTTCACGACCAAGTCCGGCGGCCAGCGCAGCGGTCTCGGTCTCAGCATGGTTTATGGATTTCTCAGGCAATCAGGAGGGCACATCGGCGTCGAGAGCGAAGAGGGAGCAGGAACCACCTTTACGCTGTACTTTCCGCAACTCGAAAGGGCCGGCGCGGACGGCATAGGGATAAATGTGCCGACGCCGCAGGAAGCAATCGCTGCTCACCACCCGTATGAAAAGGTGATGCCATCTGATGATGGACGGCCATGACATCGGGCCTCTACACCGACCACGCGCAGGCAGCCGTCCTGGGAAACGGGCGTCGTTGACAACGGCCCGTCGCGGCCTATAAGTTTCCGGTCACACTGGAGCGCGCTCGCCGGGGACGGCACGAGCAGTGCTATCATATTATTTACGGGGCAAGCCATGTTCGCAGTGATCCGCACCGGCGGAAAGCAGTATCGTGTTCGCGAGAATTCATGCATCGAAGTGGAACGGCTGGCGGGCAGTCCCGGTGATACCCTGACCTTCGATGACGTTTTGATGGTTGGCGGCGCCGGCAGCGAGGCGCCGATGATCGGGAAGGCAGCGCAGGATACGGCGGCCGTGTTTGCCAAGCTTGTTGCTCAGACCCGCGGCGACAAGGTGCTCGTTTTTAAGAAAAAACGTCGCAAGAACTATCGTCGCATGCGAGGTCATCGCCAGGATCTGACGGTCGTGCGGATCACCGCGATTAGCCCATCCGGCGAGAGGCTGGCCGCCAGCGAGACGAGCCCTGCTGCAGGCGAACCAGCCGAGACAACGGTGCCTCGGGAGGACGCGGCGGGCGCGCCGGCGTCGAGCGAAGGCGAAGGGAAGGAGTAGACAGCAATGGCACACAAGAAGGCGGGCGGCAGCTCGCGCAATGGCCGCGACAGCGCCGGTCGGCGTCTTGGCGTGAAAAAGTTTGGCGGAGAAGTCGTCGTGCCCGGCAACATCATCGTTCGCCAGCGGGGTACACGCTTCCATCCCGGCGAAAACGTCGGGATGGGTAAGGATCATACGTTATTTGCGCTCACCGGTGGTCAGGTTCGCTTTCTGACCAAAGGGCAGGGGCGCAAATATGTGATGATAGAGGCTGGCGCCTGATCTGTTAGACCTAGGCGAAGCAGAATTTACCGGGGGATCGGGTACCGCTCCCCCTTTTTTGCTGAGCGCGCTGATGAAATTCCTCGACGAGGCGAAGGTTTATGTTCGCAGCGGCGACGGAGGTGACGGCTGCGTGTCGTTCCGCCGTGAAAAATATATCGAGTTTGGTGGTCCTGACGGCGGCGACGGCGGGCGTGGGGGCGATGTGTTGGTGGAGGCTGTCGAGGGCCTCAACACCCTGATCGATTTCCGCTATCGGCAGCATTTCAAGGCAGGTCGTGGCGGCCATGGAATGGGCCGCAACAAGACCGGTGCCGACGGCGACGATGTGGTGCTCCACGTGCCGGTGGGTACCCAGTTGTTTACCGAAGACAAAGAGACTTTACTGGCCGATCTGGTCGAGCCGGGCCAGCGTGTGGTGATCGCGCGCGGCGGTACGCGCGGCTTCGGCAACGCCCGGTTCAAGACGGCAACCCGCCAAGCACCCCGCTATGCCGAGCCCGGCCGTCCGGGCGAGGAGCGCTGGCTGTGGCTCAGGTTGAAGCTGATGGCCGATGCCGGTTTGGTCGGGTTACCCAACGCCGGAAAGTCTACGTTTCTCGCGGCCTGCTCTCGCGCCCGTCCGAAGGTGGCGGATTATCCTTTCACCACCCTTTACCCGCACCTGGGCGTGGTCGAGGCGGAAGGGGAGCGCTTCGTCCTTGCCGACATTCCCGGCCTGATCGAGGGTGCGCACGAAGGAGTGGGTCTCGGCACCCGGTTCCTCGGTCACATCGAACGGTGCCGTGTTCTTCTTCACCTGGTCGACGGCACCGCTGCGGATCCTGCCGATGCCTACCGCACGGTGCGCCGTGAACTGGTTGCCTATGGCGGCGGCCTCACCAGCCGCCCGGAAGTGGTGGCCCTCAACAAATGCGATGCACTGACGGAACAAGAGGCCGCAGAGCGATGCTCTGCCGTTCAACAGGCGGCAGGAAGTCCTGTGTTTGTGATATCCGGCGTTGCCGGGACGGGCGTTGCGGAGGTTCTTAGGTGCGTTGTCACGCTGATACGCGATGCACGGCAGCAGGAGAAGCCGGTGGTGTCGCCGGCTCCGGACCGCTCCTTGTGATGAACCACGTTCAACAGCAAAGGCAGATGCTAGCGGCGAGCCGGCGCCTGGTGGTCAAGATCGGCTCTGCGCTGCTGGTCGAAGAAGGGCAGGGGGCGATCCGCAGCGGCTGGCTGGAGGCCTTCGCCGCTGATGTCGCCGAGCTGCGCGCCCGTGGTCAGGAGGTGCTGGTGGTGACGTCCGGGGCCATCGCCGTCGGGCGCCGGGATCTGCAGTTCGGTCACCGACCACTGCGCTTGCCGGAGAAACAGGCCGCAGCGGCCACGGGAATGGTCCGGCTGACCCATGCTTACCAGGAGGCGCTTGGCCGCCATGGGCTTACCGTCGCACTCGTGCTGCTCACGCTGGAGGACAGCGAGCACCGCCGCCGCTACATCAATGCCCGCAACACGCTGACGACACTGCTGGGCATCGGCGTCGTTCCGCTGATCAACGAAAACGACACGGTGACAACCGAAGAGATCCGCTTTGGCGACAATGACCGCCTGAGCGCACGGGTCGCGGCGATGGTCAGTGCCGATATGTTGGTACTGCTCTCCGACATCGACGGGCTGTATACCGGCGATCCGCACAAGGACCCGACGGCAACGCTGATCCCTGAGGTGCGCGATATCACGCCCGAGATCGAGGCATCCGCCGGTGCGGCTTTGCCGGGGTACGGGACCGGCGGCATGGTGACCAAGCTGGCGGCGGCCAAAATTGCCGTTGCCGCCGGCTGCGGCATGGTGATCGCTGACGGCAAGCCGCTGCACGCATTGAAGCGGGTCGATGCAGGCGTGCCGTCGACGTGGTTTGTGCCGAGCGCATCGCCGCAGACGGCACGCAAGCGGTGGATTGGGGGCAGCTTGAAGCCGAGCGGAGCATTGATCGTGGACGAAGGCGCGGTGCGTGCGCTGACGGAGGGCAAAAGTCTGCTGCCGGCGGGTGTCGTCGGGGTTGAAGGCGTATTCAGTCGGGGCGATGCGGTGGTGGTGAAAATGGGAGATGGCCGCCAACTCGGCAGGGGGCTCTGCGCCTACTCATCTGGGGAAATGCGGTTGATCATGGGCCACAAAAGCGGTGAAATCGATGCCTGCCTCGGTTACCGTGGGCGCGACGAAGTCATCCATCGCGACGATTTGGTTTTGGGCTGAACTTAAGGAGTTGCATGACCCTCGATACCGTTGATCCTGTTGTCCACGCCGATGGCATCGCGCCGCTGATGCGGCGGATCGGGCTGGAAGCGCGAGCGGCTGCGGGCATCCTTGCCTCGGCATCTACAGAAGCGAAGAACGCCGCCCTGACACAGGCCGCCGCCAACATCCGTGCGCGGACCGATATCATCCTCTCCGCCAACGCCAAGGATCGTGCCGGCGGTGAGGCAAAGGGCATGACCGGGGCGATGCTCGACCGGCTTGCCCTTGATCCGTCTCGCGTCGAGGCAATTGCCAAGGGACTGGAGGACGTCGCCGCCTTGCCGGACCCGATCGGGACGGTGATCGCGGAGTGGGATCGCGCCAATGGTCTGCACATCTCGCGCGTGCGAACGCCACTGGGGGTGGTTGGCGTGATCTACGAAGCGCGGCCGAATGTCACTGCGGATGCCGGTGGGCTGTGTCTGAAGGCGGGCAACGCTGCAATTCTGCGCTGCGGTTCGGAGAGCTTCAATACCTCGCTTGCCATCATGGGCAGCCTTGCGGCCGGGCTGCTTGCCGCCAACTTGAGCGAGGCCAGCATTCAGCTGGTTCCCACTACCGATCGAGCGGCGGTGGGTGAGATGCTGAAGATGACCGACTTCATCGACGTGATCGTGCCCCGCGGCGGCAAGTCCTTGATCGAGAGAGTAACCGCCGAGAGCAAGGTGCCGTTGTTCAAGCACCTGGAAGGAATTTGCCATACCTATGTGCACAAGGAGGCCGATCTTGAGCGGGCGCGGCGGGTCGTCCTCAACGCCAAGATGCGTCGCCCGGGAATCTGCGGGGCGACCGAAACATTGCTGGTTGATCGGGATATCGCTGCCGAGTTCGTCCCGCTGATTCTCGACGACCTCGCTGCCGCTGGTTGTGAGGTCCGCGGCGACGCGGAGAGCCGCGCGCTGGACCAGAGAATCCTGCCGGCTTCCGAGCAGGATTGGGATGCCGAATACCTCGACGCCATTCTGGCGCTGCGGATCGTCGGCAGCCTGGATGAGGCGATCGCACATATCCGCCGCCATTCCTCGCAACATACGGAGGCGATCCTGACGGAGAGCCCCGCTGCCGCCGACTGCTTTGTCCAATCGCTCGACAGCGCCATTCTGATGGTCAATGCCTCGACGCAATTCGCCGATGGCGGCGAATTTGGGATGGGTGCGGAAATCGGCATCTCTACGGGAAAGCTGCATGCTCGCGGCCCCGTCGGGGTCGAACAGCTTACAAGCTTCAAGTATATCGTTCGCGGCACCGGGCAGTGCCGGCCTTGAACTCGGCTCTCGATCGTTCTTGAGCCGGGCCCGGACGACGGCGGGTGATCGAGCGGGACCGAGGTGGAGGTGCCTGTGCCAAGGCGTGTCGGCTTGTTGGGCGGATCCTTCAATCCGTCTCACGAAGGGCATCGGTATCTCTCGGAGCTGGCACTCAAGCATCTTCAGCTTCACCAGGTATGGTGGCTGGTCTCGCCGCAAAACCCGCTGAAGGCCGCCGGGGAAACAGCCCCTTTCGAAAAACGTCTCGCCGTTGCCAGAACGGTTGCCAGTCATCCCAGGATCCGGGTGACCGACATCGAGCGGCGCATCGGCACTCGCTATACGCTGGATACGGTGACCGCGCTGCAGGCGCGCTTTGCCGATACGCGATTTGTATGGCTGATGGGGGCGGACATCCTGCTCGAGCTGCCCGAGTGGAAGCAGTGGCAGCGGCTGTTCAGGCGCGTTCCCATTGCAGTGTTTCCCCGCCCGACCTATTCTTTAAGAGCGCTGTCAAGTACAGCGGCGCGGGCTTTCGCAGGGTCCCGGGTGCCGCAGAGGAAAGCACGTCAGCTTGCCGAAATGGACCCACCCGCATGGGTCTTCCTGCAGACCCGCCCGCACGGTGCATCGGCAACGCGAATTCGGGCACGGCGCCGCATGTCCCAGAACGTCTCTTCGGGCATCGGCCCGAACAACGGGATCAACTGAGGTAGGGGACCCAGATCATCGCCAGACATGCAAAGGCAAATGCAAACACCCTGACGAACCCGTCACAGGTGTTGGTCGCGGTACAATCGTCTCTCGAAAACGATAAGGCGGAAAACATCGTTACGATTGATCTTGGCGGAAGATCAAGCTTGGCAGACTACATCGTCATAGCCAGTGGAAACTCGAGTCGGCACCTTGGCTCGATGGCGGAGCATCTGTGCGAGAAGTTCAAGGCCGCGTCGACGCCGCGCCTCTCGGTGGAGGGCGCCACACAAGGAGATTGGGTGCTGATTGACGCCGGAGACGTCGTGGTGCATTTGTTCCGGCCGGAAATTCGTGAGTTCTACGCGCTCGAAAAGTTGTGGGAATTGCCGCAAGTCCGGTCAAACATCACGACGTGAGTGTGGGGTGAGGCATTTGCCGTGCCTGCGTCGCCGAGTTTTGTTGATCTCAGCGACGCAGCCCGGGGTCTGTTCGGTGCGCCGTCTTTCGGCCTTTGCGCCTGGGCATTTGCCAAAATGGGTGCTGCGTCAACCGCAGGATGAATACCGGCGTTCCTTCGGAGTGACATAAGCCACCGCACAGTGCTTGGCGCAATAGGGCTTGCCCGGAACTGCCGACGAGCCGCAAAAGTGGAAGTTGTCTTCGCCGGGCTCGCCGATAGGCCAACTGCACATGCCGACACGAAGGGCTTCCAGTCTCAGGACATGGACAGGTTCCGGCTTTGGCTTCCATGACGGACGCCGTTGCGTCAAGCCCAGACGGTGGACTTTTCCGATCACTGCGTTCTTAGTAATTTGAAGGCGGCGGCCAATCTCGCTGGTGGAGAGTTCTTCGTTCCACAATGCGATGAGGATGGCGGTTCGTTCGGGGGTCCAGTCGGCGGTCATCGTATCCTTCCTGACTCGAAAATTTCGTCTGTTGAACCACAATATCGACATGATCAGATCCCGCGCGCAGGTTTACAATATCGACCCGGCAACCGCCCTGCCAACGCGATATTTTGGTGCAAAACCTATATGTTGGGGATAAGTTGTGGTTGTATCCCCACTTCTCTACCGAAAGTCCCTGATGTGCGAATTCATCCCCAGATCCCTTGACCTATCCCCTGGGTTTTCGCCCCGGTCTCGCACGATATGATTGAAGAATCCGAGTGGCTGCCAACCTTTTCGGTGTGGATCGGTGGGTCCGTTGCAGAGGATGCGAGCATGTCGGCGCGCGCGGCATCGGCGCCGCGGCTTATCGAATTTGCGGCGGCTTGAGGACCATCCGGAACGCGGTGACGAAGGGTAGCAGGGCCGTCTTCATGGCGTTCGCCCGTGAGCACGAAAAAAACCCAAGTACAGCTGGAGGGTACTTGAATGTCTCTGTTAAGTATTCTTCTGAACGTGTTGTGGATCCTTACCGGCGGCATCTGGATGGCGCTCGCATGGGCGATTGCCGCAATCATCATGGCCATCACGATCATCGGACTGCCTTGGACTCGCGCCGCCTTCAACATCGCCAACTATACGCTGCTGCCCTTCGGCCGGGTCGTGCTGCCGCGTGAGGTGGTCAAGGGGCGCGAGGATCTCGGTACCGGCTGGCTCGGGACGATCGGCAACCTTATCTGGCTGGTTCTGGTCGGCTGGTGGCTGGCGCTGGCGCATATCGCAACCGCTGTCGGCCTTGCGATCACGATCATCGGCATCCCGTTCGCTTGGGCGCACCTAAAGATGATCCCGCTGGCCCTGTGGCCCGTCGGCCAGACGATCGTGACGACGGAGGAAGCGGAAGTGCTGAGGATGGCCCGCACCGGATGAGGGGGCCTCAAGCACATACAGTTGGCGTCCCCTAGGGGATTCGAACCCCTGTTGCCGCCGTGAGAGGGCGGTGTCCTAGGCCTCTAGACGAAGGGGACCGCGAGGCTGAGATCATCCCATGTAGCCGATCCGCTGGGGCCCGATCAAGTACCGATCGCATGAGTCGGTACAGGAAGAGCGCTCGCGGGCGTCGGTGCTATGTCCTGGAGCCGTTCCTGCCATCCCTTGGGGTATCAGCGCTGGATCAGAAACGACATCGGCTTGACGCGTCGCTGCCAGCCGAACCGCTCCAATTCGGGATCGAGATGATCCTCCTCCGGATAGCCAAGACAGAGATAGGCGACCAGCGACCACGCCTCCGGCACCTTCAGCAAGGCATGGATTCCGTCCGGATCGAGAATGGAAACCCATCCAAGGCCGAGACCGTGGGCGCGAGCGGCCAGCCACAGGATCTGGATCGCGCCGACGACAGAATAGGCAAGCGTTTCCGGCATGGTCCTGCGGCCGAGGCCGGCACCGTACGGGGTCTCTCGATCGACGAATACAGCGAGGTGCACCGGCGCCTGATCCAGCCCGGAGAGCTTCAACTCGGCATACAGTCGCGCCCGCTCGCCTCGGTAGGTGGCAAGGGCATCTTGGTTGCAGGTAGCGAAAATACGCCGGACGCCGGCCCGCCGCTCGGCATCATCGACTTTGACGAAACGCCAGGGTTGGCTGTTGCCAACAGATGGCGCCAGGGACGCCAAGCAAAGGATGTCGTGGAGCAAGCGTTGGTCCACCGGATCGGTCCGGAAACGGCGGACATCCCGTCGCCAGCGCAGCAACGTCTCGAACTGGTGACGGAACACGCAATCAAACTGCGGAGGCTGGAAGCGACTGGCCGGCTCGTTCATGACGCATCATTACTGTCACGAGCGCGTGGCTTTGCGCAAGCGCCGTTGCCGGAGGGGCGTGATCAACTCCTGATGAACCCCCGATGAACCGGGCAAGAGGAACTCTGATCCGCACGCAAAATCCGCTACCGCGTGTCAATTCGATCTCGCGCGCCGGTTCGTGCTGTGGCACAACAACGGCAGTTGCGGACGTGGCGGAATCGGTAGACGCAGCAGACTTCACTCGGAGTGCCTGCGGAGAAATCCGCAGAGTAGAACCGCTCAAAGTCGGGGAACGCTAAGGGAGTTCGATACTTCTAGGCCAATCCCGAGCCAAGCCCCTCGTGAGGGAAGGTGTAGAGACTGGACGGGCGGCACCTAACGCCGAAAGGTCATGGTGAAGGGACAGTCCAGACCACGAACGCCGTAAGGCGGCGGCGAAAGTCGAAGTGGCATGAAAATCTGCTTCTCAACCGAGAGTGCGGGTTCGAGTCCCGCCGTCCGCACCATCTTTCCGAAGACAGGGCCCGATACAGCGGATGAACTGGTCCAGGGTGCTATCAGCGCAGATCTCAAGGCGAGGAGACTGTGTCCGTGGCCCGGGCTTCGGTGGCCGGCCCCGAGGGCAGTCGAGCCGAAGGGCAAGGCGGGCAGGCCAAGCTGACACCGGCTGGCACGGCGCCCGTTCCTGCTGAAACGAGAAGGTTATTCCGGCTTGGTGTCGATATTGCCGAGTGGATCTTGCTCGACGAGTTCGGCTACCCGCTCGTACAGGCTCGCAAACTGATCCGCGCGCTCATCGGTTTCGGGGTCACCCCCGCCAATGCTGCGGAAGATGCTGGCGGCTTCCCGCAGGAGCCTTGCGGCGAACTCGGCATGTGTCATGATGTTCGGTGTCCCCACGATCCCGGCTTGGCGTTTGGCGGGTGACCTTAACGTTCCCCTCCGGCTCATGAAAGACTTTATACGGGCGCGAGTTCAGCGGCGGGGATTGCTCTGGGACAAGATTGGCCTGTAGTCTCTCCACTGCACGGGCGCCGGCCCGACGGACAGAGAGGCCCAATCTTCACGCAGAAGGCTCCTCGTAGACCTGTTCCGCTCTCGCCGGCCAACGCACTCTCGGATTGAACCGGCACAAAAGACGAAATCCGCGCGCATGACTTGGGAAAGCCTTCAGATCGTCATTGTTCTGACGCTCATCGTGGCGGTGTTCATCGGGTTCATCCGCGAGCGCGTGGGTGCGGATCTGATCGGCTTGTCCTGCGTTGCGGTGCTGCTTGCCCTCGGCATTCTCCCCATCGGGGAGGTGCTTGCGGTCTTCAGCAACCCCGCTCCGATCACGGTAGCGTGCATGTTCATTCTGAGCGCTGCGCTGGAGCGAACCGGCGTCATCCAGTCGATGGGACAAGGGATTTCGCAAATCGGCTGGCGCTCGCCCGCATTGATTTTGCTCTTGCTGATGATCGTCGCGATGCTGATGTCGGCATTTATCAACAACACGCCGGTGGTGGTGATCATGACTCCGGTGATGATCGTTGTTGCACGTTCGGTCCAAGCGCCTGCCTCCCGCTTTCTGATCCCGTTGTCCTATGCCAGCATCTTCGGCGGCACCTGCACGTTGATCGGCACGTCCACCAACATTCTTGTCGACGGTGTGGCCCAGGCGCGTGGTATGGCACCGTTCGGGATGTTCGAGATCACACTGCCGGGCTTGATCCTCGGCTTTGTCGGTGTTGCCTACGTCACTTTGTTCGGCCAATGGCTGTTGCCTGTCCGCAAGACCATGTCTGCATCGGTGGGGGCGATGCCCGAGCGGCAGTTTCTGACAAAGGTTCTGGTTCCGGAGGGCTCGCCCCTGATCGGCAAGACTCTCACCGAAGCCGGATTGGTCAGGAAACGCGGCTACCGGGTGATGGAAGTCATCCGCGACGATGTCTCGCTGGAGCCGGAGCACGGTGATCCGCTGCTGGCGGCCGGTGACCGGCTGGTAATCCGATCGCCCGCCGCCGATGTGCTCGGCTTGAGGAACGGCACCGGCCTGATTTTCGAGAATGGCGGCGAGCGGCCCGCTTTGCAGGAAATCAAGAGCCAGAAGGCCAAGATTATGGAAGGGATAATTGGCCCGAATTCTCCGTTCGTCGGCCACCGGGTTGCCGATCTCAACCTCCGCCGCCTCTATGGCGTTTATATTCTGGCGCTGCACCGCCAGGATGCGATCCTTACCGGCAATTTCGACCAAGTCCGCTTGGCATTCGGCGATACCTTGCTGCTGGAGGGACCGCCGGAGGGTCTGGAGCGGATGTTCGCCCAGTCCGTTCTCGTCAACCTCTCGGAGCCGACGGATCGGCCGTACCGGCGGCGGCATGCCCCGATCGCCGTTGCGGCGATTGCCTCGGTGATGGCGCTGGCGGCCGTCGAATTGGCGCCGATCGTCACTCTGGCGCTGATTGCGGCGGTGGTGGTGGTCGGCCTGGGGTGCTTGGATCCGGACGAGGCCTACCGGTCCATCAACTGGCGGATCCTGATGCTGATTTTCTCGATGCTGGCACTGGGCCGCGCGATGGAGACGACCGGGACCGCGGCCATGATCGCCCGCGAGATCACCGCGCTGGTGGCCGGCCTCGGCCCCATCGCGATCCTCTCGGCGGTATACCTGATCACATCGCTTCTGACCGAAGTGTTGAGCAACAATGCGACCGCAATTCTGTTGACGCCCATTGCTATCGGGCTTGCTCAGGAACTGGGCGTTGATCCGCGGCCGTTCGTGGTGGCGGTGATGTTCGCGGCCAGCGCCAGTTTCGCTACCCCCATCGGATACCAGACCAATACCTTCGTCTATGGTGCCGGCGGCTATCGGTTCGGCGACTTCCTGCGCATCGGCGTGCCCCTCAACATTCTGATGTGGGCGACGGCGACGGTGGTGATCCCGCTGTTCTGGCGCTTGTAGGCAGCTGCGAAAGCGATATCGGGATCACGCCGTTCGTGTGCAACGAGACAGAACGCAAACACCGTCCGGTTGTTGATGACACTTTGCTTTGGCATCGCCCGCGCATCCCGCGGGACCTCGCACTGGTGCATCGCGCCAAGCCCGGTGGCAAGGCGCTCTGGCCCTCCATTGGACCTCGATAGAAGACGCCGCTCACGCCAGGAACGAACTCATCACCCACGATAACCCCGGCTCATTCGTCTGGGGCCCTCGCGAACTGGTGCACTGCCTGTGGTCGCCGCGCGATACGAGGGGCTGCGTTTCTCCATGCGAGGCCCGGGGGGCGGGTTACGATGTATCTCGAAAGAGCCTCTAGACGACGCCTTGGTCGATCATCGCATCGGCGACTTTGCGAAAGCCGGCCATGTTCGCCCCCAGAACCAGATTGGCGGGGGCGCCGTATTCCTTGGCGGTCTCGCTGGCGGTACGATAGATATTCTCCATGATCTGCTTGAGCTTGGCATCGACTTCCTCGAAGGTCCACTGGATCATGCTGGCGTTCTGGCTCATCTCCAACTGGCTGGTCGCGACACCACCGGCGTTGGCAGCCTTGGCGGGACCATAGGCGATGCCGGCCTCGAGGAACGCATTGGTGGCGTCCTGAGTCGACGGCATGTTGGCGCCCTCAGAGACGCATACACAGCCGTTTTTAACAAGTTCGCGGGCATCTTCGAGATTGACTTCGTTTTGGGTCGCGCTCGGGAAGGCGGCATCGCAGGGAACAGACCAAACGCCATTGCGGCCGGGCGGATAATCCTCCACCGGGGTATAGAGAGCCCCGCGATGCTCCTCGACATATCGCGTCAGCCGAACCCGTTCGACTTCCTTGATCCGCTTGAGCAGGTCAAGATCGATGCCGCGCTCGTCGTAGATCATGCCGTTGGAATCGCTGACCGTGACCGGCTTGGCGCCGACGTGATAGAGCTTTTCGATGGTGTAGATCGAAACGTTGCCGGACCCCGAGACCGTACAGACTTTCCCTTCAAGGAATTCGCCGCGGTCGGCCAACATGTTCTCGGCGAATTAGACGGCGCCGTAGCCGGTGGCTTCGGTGCGGCCGAGGGATCCACCCCAGTTCAAGCCCTTGCCGGTCAGCACTCCCTCGTATCGTCCGGTGAGACGTTTGTACTGCCCGTAAAGATAGCCGATCTCGCGTGCTCCGACGCCGATGTCGCCGGCGGGAACGTCGATGGTGGGACCGATATGACGGAACAGTTCGGTCATGAAAGACTGACAAAAGCGCATGATCTCGTTGTCGGACTTGCCCTTGGGGTCAAAGTTGGCGCCGCCCTTGGCGCCGCCGATAGCAAGACCGGTCAGCGCATTCTTGAAGATCTGCTCGAAGCCGAGAAACTTGATGATGCCGGCGTTGACGTTGGGGTGAAAGCGCAAGCCGCCCTTGTATGGTCCAAGGGCGGAGTTAAACTCGATCCGGTAGCCCTTGTTGACCTGGACGCTACCTCGATCGTCAATCCACGCCACACGAAAAAGGATCTGCCGCTCCGGCTCAATGATACGCTGAATGATGTTGTGCTTTTGGTATTTCGGGTTGCAGTCGAGAAGAGGTTTAAGAGATACTAGAACTTCCTCAGCTGCTTGATAGAACTCAGCCTGAGCAGGACTACTGTGCTTGAGGTAATCGATCGTATCGATAATGTAGGACGACATAGCAAAAGCTTTCTTACTTTTGTTGAACGGTGTTCTTCCGGCCGCGAGCTTGGCTGTCTGCATCAAGACCAGAGGGAGGGGATCGGGGCTTGTTATATCGGCGTCAGGGAACGGTTTCATGCCTTTTTTCCTGGTGACGGAAGAACCGGGGCAAGAAAACGGAAAAGCTGCGCCGATCGGCTTCCGGCGTGGCGGCGGGAGACGACGAAGCCGGTGCATAGGCGGGCGGTAGCATACGGGCGGCCGCGGGACGGGAAGATGAGCGAACAGCGATGGCGGCGATCGACGCGCAGGTGAGCACCGGGATTCCCAGCCTCGATCAGGTTTTTCGCGGGATCATGGCAGGGGACAACATCGTCTGGCAGGTGAGCAGCGTCGATGATTATGCGCCGCTGGTCGCCCCTTATTGTCGGTACGCGCTCGGCAGAGGTCACAAGGTGGTGTACTTCCACTTCGCCCGTCATCAGCCTCTGGTGCCGAAGGGCTTGGCAACGGAGATCGACATCCTTGACCCCGGCGAGGGGTTTGAGCCGTTTCTCAGCGCCATCCATGGAACGATCGAGCGAAGCGGCCGGCGCACCTACTACGTTTTCGACTGCCTGTCCGATCTGGCCGCCGATTGGTACAGCGATCAGATGCTCGGCAACTTCTTCATGCTGACCTGTCCGTTTCTTTATGATCTTGAGACGGTGGCGTACTTCGCACTGTTGCGGAGCCACCACTCGTTCCACGCGACCGCGCCCATTCTCGATACCACGCAGCTCTTCAGCGATGTCTACCGGCATCATGGCCAACTGTACGTCAGGCCGCTAAAGGTTCAGCAGCGATACTCGCCAACCATGCACATGCTGCACGTGTGGCGGGGCGATGACTTCGTCCCGGTATCCGACAGCATCACCATTTCCAACATCCTGACCCTGTTTCCGTGGTCGGGGTTGACGACGGCCGATCCCCGCCTGGACATCTGGAATCGAACGTTCCAACGGGCCGAGGAGGTCTTGGAGGCGTTGCAGCAGGATGTTCAGTGCGCCGCTCTCGCAGCGCAAATGGTGCAGCATACGTTGCGGATGATCGTCTCGCGGGACGAGCAGGTCATCCGACTGGCCGAACAGTATATGACGCTCGGCGATATTCTCGCAATCAAGCGGCGGATGATCGGAACCGGCCTGATCGGCGGCAAGACCGTCGGCGTGCTTTTGGCGCGGGCGATCCTGCGCAAGATCGCGCCGCGCTGGAATGACCTGTTGGAGATTCACGACTCCTTCTTCGTCGGTTCCGACGTTTTCTACACCTTCCTGGTCTGCAACGGCTGTTGGTGGGTGCGGGAGAAGCAAAAGAATCCGCAAACCCTGTTGGATGGTGCGGAAACCGTCCGGCGCCGTATCCTGCGCGGCGATTTTCCCCGCTACATCCTGCAACAATTCTCCGACATGCTGGACTATTTTGGGCAGTCGCCAATCATCGTGCGCTCCAGCAGCCTGCTCGAGGACAATTTCGGCAATGCCTTCGCCGGCAAGTACGACAGCGTGTTCTGCGTCAATCAGGGACCGAGGGAGAAACGGCTGGACGATCTGCTTTCGGCGGTACGCAGCATTTATGCCAGCACGATGAGCGAACGGGCGCTGCGGTATCGTGCCGATCGCGGAATCCTCGACCGGGATGAGCAGATGGGACTGCTGGTGCAACGGGTGTCCGGCGCCCAGCATGGCACGTTGTTCTTTCCGCTCATTGCCGGCGTGGGGCTGTCGTTCAATCCCTATGTATGGAGCAAGGAGATCGATCCGAGGATGGGCATGGTGCGGCTGGTGATGGGGCTCGGCACCCGCGCCGTCGACCGTTCCGACGATGACTACACCCGGGTGGCATCGCTGAGCGACCCGGAGCGGCGACCGGAGAGCCATTTCGACAGCGTCCGGCAGTACTCGCAAAAGCGGATCGATGTGCTCGACCTCGAAGCGAATCAGCTCTCGACCCGGCCGTTCGCCGAACTGGTGGCGCAAAGTCCCGACCTGCCGTTGCCGATGGTGGCCTCGATGGATCATGGCCTGGAGCAGCGCGCACGGGAACGTGGACTGAAGGATGTATTCCCATGGGTGCTGACCTTTGATGAGCTGCTGAGGAACACGCCGTTCGTGGCCGACATGCGGGAGATGCTGAAAACCCTGCAGGAAGTCTATGATCATCCCGTCGATGTGGAATTCACCGTCAACGGCGTCGCGGATAAACAGTATCTGATAAATCTGCTGCAATGCCGGCCGTTCCAGGTGCGTGAGGCCGGCACGATCCCGAAGCCGCCGGCGCTCATCCTGCCCGAACAGTTGGTACTGGAAGCGCATGGTGCGGTGATCGGACACAGCCGGATCGGCACGATCGAGCGCGTGATTTACGTCGTGCCGTCGGTTTACGGGCAATTGCCGTTGAGCGAGCGGCACCAGATCGCACGGCTGATCGGCCAGGTCACGCGGCTACGCGATCGGGGAGATGGGCGCGGAATCCTTTTGATCGGGCCCGGCCGTTGGGGAACGGCCTCGCCGGACCTTGGCGTGCCGGTTCGCTTTGCGGAAATCGCCCATGCCGGGGTGCTGTGCGAGATCGTCAGCATGCACGAGGGAATGGTTCCCGACGTTTCGCTTGGCTCGCACTTCTTCAGCGACCTTGTCGAAGCCGACATCCTATACTTGGCGCTTTTCCCGCACCGTCAGGACAACCGCCTGAACTGCGCGTTCTTTGATCAACATGCCAATCGGCTCGCCGAACTGCTGCCAGCTGCGGCGGAGTGGGCGGATTGTATAAAGGTCATCGATCTGCCCAACCCGGCGAATCCGGCGCTGCTGCGATTGAACGCGGATATGCTCGATCAGCGAGTCTTCTGCTACCTGGAGGCCCCCGAGCAGCGATCGCTCAATGCGACGCGTTTATGACGCGATCCTTGAGGAGCGGCAGGCAGCAAAGAGGATCCGGGCTGCCAAGCCCAACGGTGGAGCCACGGCCCTATCGCTCCGTTCCCAGCGCCAAGACACGACACCAGAGTTCGGCGCCGCACATCCTCAAGCCAATCCGCGGCGGTGAACGCTCGGCATCATCAGGGCCGCACCCATAGAAGCGGTCGTACCCGTCTCTCGTTGCGGCTCTTCAGGCAGCATCATGCTCCTCTACTCAGGTGCGACTGCCAGTGAACCGCACCTTTGAGCGGCGGCAATGTTTTGTGTCGGCGTTTATTTCTTTGCTGCTTCCTCGTACGCAATGAGCCCGCCAAGCTGGAGAGACTGCAACGGTATCATCCTGATGATACCCAGCAAGCATCGAGCGCGACGGCATCAGCGCTCTATTCAGCAGTGAAAGGATGAACTGCCTGGGGAAACAAAGAGATGGCCCGGCACGTCTGTCGCCACCGGGCCAAGTTGTCATTGCGTCACACCAAGGAGGGATCTCCTGATGCCGACGCCGAGAATGGCTCAGTCACTCTTGCCGGGGTTGTAGCGGAAGGACGCCCGGACGCGGGCACGGTACTCGACGACCTTATTGTCCGCCATCCGCACGTCCAGCAGTTCGACCTCGGCTACCCTCAGGTCCTCCAGGTGCTTTGCGGCTTCCTCAAGAGCGCTTTTCGCCGCCTCTTCCCAAGAGGTTGGGCTGGTGCCGATGATACGCACGACACGATACAAGCTCATGGCAGTCTCCTCCTCTCATTCGTGATTACCGCCGGGGACGCGGCGGCAGGCTCGAGACCAGCCGTTCGGTCGCGGCGGATAACCAAATAGTTTATCTTTTTTTGCCACAATTCGCTAATGCCTTTGCGGAACCGGAGCAGTTCTTACGGCGGTTCAGGTGCGTTTGGGTCGTGAGATGGTGCTGGAGGCGCGTCGCGCGTTCCTCTGCGGCCTCGTATGGGGTGTCGTGGAGGCTGCGAATACGTCTTTCTCCCCTTACCGACGTTGACGAACGTCTGTGGCATCTCGGGGGCGGAAAATACACCGTTCCGGTTCTCCCGCTCAGCCGGCAGGGAATTTCTCCATACCCGCCTGCGATGGCAAATGATCGCTTGACCGCTCATCAGTATATTTTTATATACATAGATATGAATGTTATGAGGATGTCAGCGGCTGCCGATCATGTCAGCGAACTGATGAAGGCGCTCTCGAACTCCAAGCGGTTGATGATTTTGTGTCAACTCGTTGGCGTCGAGCGCTCGGTGGGAGAACTCGCTGTCCTCCTTGTCATGCGCCCCGCGGCTGTCTCTCAGCAACTCGGGCTCTTGCGGCGAGAGGATCTGGTGGCAGCACGGCGGGAAGGACAGACCATCTTCTACTCGATCCACCGCGAGGACGTTCGCCGGTTGATCGCTTTTCTGTACGACACCTACCGCCCGTCACCCTTTCCGTCGACCCATCGTCTGAATGAGGAAACGTTATGATCGAAACCGAGTTCACGCCGATTTCTGCCACCGTTGGCGGCGTGTTGATCGGCCTCTCTGCCGTCCTGTTGATGACCATGCTCGGCCGGATTGCCGGGATCAGCGGCATCGTCGGCAATCTGTTGCCGCCGCGCCCAACAAGCGACTGGGGCTGGCGGATTGCCTTTATTGTCGGCCTTGTGACAGGGCCTCTCGTTCTGGCGCTGGTGACCGGGGCGCCGACGCCGATCCAGTTTCCGATGGGAGCGGCGGCCATGGCCGTGGCCGGGTTCCTCGTTGGCGTCGGGACCATGCTCGGCAATGGCTGCACCAGTGGGCACGGGGTCTGCGGCATCGCGCGTGTTTCCGGGCGCTCGCTGGTGGCGACGGCAACATTCATGGTGGCGGCGATCGGGGTCGTTTTCCTTGTCCGCCATGGGATCGGAGGCTGACATGGCACCAATTCTCTCGGGCCTTGTTGCCGGCCTGCTGTTCGGCATCGGTCTTGCCGTCTCGGAGATGATCAATCCGGCCAAGGTTCTGAATTTTCTCGACCTTTTCGGCCAGTGGGACCCTAGTCTCGCCTTTGTGATGCTGGGGGCGGTGGTGACGACGGCGATCGGCTATCGGCTCGTCTTTCGTCGCGAACGACCCTTGTTCGAGGGCAGGTTCAACCTGCCGACGCGCCGCGATATCGACACGCGCTTGCTGGCCGGTAGCGCACTCTTCGGCATCGGCTGGGGCCTTGGCGGCTATTGCCCTGGTCCCGCTCTCTCGGGTCTGGCCTTCGGTGCGGTTGAAACGGTGATTTTTGTCGCAGCGATGTTCGCCGGAATGACGATCATGCGATTGATGTCCGCCATAACCCCACGATCCGGTGCTGGCGAGGAAAAGACGTGGACAATGAAGCAACCATGATCATGCCACGGGTGACGCTGTTGTTTGACATCGATCAGGTTTTTGCCTGAGGGTGGCGGCGGTCGGCCTGCAATCCCTTCGCAATTTTGCGCCCTGGCCGCGGCTTTGGTCGAGGATGACGCCGGGCGGCCGCGGGAACGATGGCCCTTGACACGGCTCTCGCGGCAGACGCCAGCGCCCGCTCCAATGCGGCACCGCCCCAACGCCCTTCCACAAGGAACCCCCTCAGCAGCACCACACTTAGGCTGACAAAGATGGCGGCGAACACGACGTCGCTGATAAAGTGGGCGCCCTGGATGACGCGGACGAAACCGATGAGTGTTCCGAACAGGACTGCGGCTACGATCCAACGAACCCGCGTCGCTGGCGGTGCCAGCAACGCAAGCGCCAGAGTTGCAAAGGCGAGGGATGCATCGCCCGCGACGAATGAGCAGTTGCGGACGCATTGATCGGTAAACACGAGGGCAGGGGTAAAGTCTGCGGTGCCGCCGAACTCAATGATTTGCCGGGGGCGAGCCCGGCCCCATTCGTTCTTGAACAGGGCGTTGGCGATTAGGCCAGGCCCAACGACGACGGATGCGAGAACGAATGTAAACGCGCGGGGTCCATGGCCGGCGAGGACTCGGCGGCCAAGGGCGGTGTAAGTCATGCCGCCCAGGCTGATTATGATCAGCACCACAGCCAGGGTGTCGATCAACATGTTGAACATTCGCGGCAGCGGATGCCGCGCGAGAAAGAACCGGTTGCTTTCGTCAACGAACAGCCGCGCCACAGCAAGGTCAATCTCCGGCCAGGACACGAACAAGACTGTTGCCCCCATTCCGGCAAGGCAGATCAGGGCGAGTGCGATCGAATCTTGATCGGTGCCGCCGCCTGCTGTTGGTGCTGTCGTTCGATCGGCCGGTGATTGTTCGCGTTCATTCATGGGAGGGGCTTCGATAGTCCTCCAAGGCGAACAGCCGAATGACCCGGAACTTGCCGCCGCCGATCGGAATCTCGAGCATATTGACGAGGCGGTGTTCCTGAAATTGTGACAGGATTCCGGCAGCCTCCGCTTCGCTGCGCTCGGTCACGAAGAGAACGATGGACCCGAGATCGGCGGCGAACGGCGCTGTCAACTCGAAGTGATTCTGGGCGCTGGCCTTGTCGTTCCAGATAACCAACGGCTGTTGATGCGGGCGCGCGTAATACAGCAGTTCTGTGTGGATAAAGCGGTCGTCGGTGAGAACGGCAGTATACGATTTGTCCTGGTAACCGCTGCTCCTCATTTCGGCGACGGCAGCTCCCATCTCTTCCCAGCCGCGAACCTGCTTGAAGGCATTATCGCCGCCGAGGGCGTGAACCAGAGCCGGTGAAAGGATCATAGTGCACAGAGCCAGACCCAATAGGGTATGGGCTGCGACGGAGGCTGGCACAATCCAGAAAGCGCGTGGGACCCGCATTATCCACACCACGACAAGGATGCTGGCGGCGACATACGCGGGAGCGGCCCAGTTGGCATGCGCCCGCGAGATGAATGCCTGCAGCATCGCAATGCCGAGGATCGGCACGATGAAGCAGATAAGATACAGATCGGCCCGATCTTTAAGGCGGCGACGTAGAGTGATGAGGCCCCAGATCAACGCGCAGAACAGCAACGGGCCGAACACCCCCAACTGGGCGGCGACAAATTCCAGCAACTCCTCTGGGTTGAATCGATCGCTGCCCCAGTGGGCGTTGGCCGCCGTGTGTTGCAGCGTCACAAGCCCATGTTCGAGATTCCACACGATATTGGGCAGCGACACCAGTACAGCGATCAACATGGTGACAAGATGCTGCCGACTCCACAGGAACCAGGAGTCCCGCCAGCTGATGCAGAGAAACAGGCTGCTCGCAATGATGAAATAGATCATCGCATACTTGCTCATGAATCCGAGACCGATCGCGGCCCCGAGGGCGGCTGCCCAGACAAGGCTGCCGCTCGCCAAGGTGCGGTGGAGGGCGAGCAAGGCGAGGCTCCAGAACAGAAGGAGCGGGACGTCGGTGGTCATCAGCCCCGAGGAGAACCACACCGCCGGTGCGCTGGTGTAGACCAGCACCGACCAGAACCCAACACGGGCATCGTAGAGGGCGCGGGCGAGGGCATACACGGCAAGGGCGGTCAGCGCGTGAAGCAAGGGCGCGGCAAGCCGGATCGCTGCCTCGTTGTCCCCGAAAAAGCCCGCGGTGCCAGCAATCAACCAAGCGATCATCGGCGGTTTCGAGAAGTAACCGAACGCCAGGTCTTGCGACCATGACCAATACTGTGCTTCTTCGGGATTAAGGTTGTAGTCAGCGACAAACAGGACGACGAGGCGGATCGCCAGAACGAGGCCCACGAAAACGGCCGTTGCTCTGAGGTAGGTAAGCTGAAGAACCTGGCTCCGCCACCCTGGAATCGATATCGTCAGTCCCGGCACCGGTTGGCGATCGAACGTGGTCATCGGGTGGTTGATGTCCCTTATGTGTCTCCACGACCCGGAACCGCACCAACAATCATCCGCCTGCGCAGACCGTCTCACCGCACCGCGGGTGCGGTGATTGTTTACCCGACGACGACAGCTGTAATCCACTCACATCCGGCCGGCGCCGGTTGTTCCGGGGCCCGGTAGGGACGCCCGCTTATCGACAGCCACCTGCTTACCGACAGATCGCGAACCCTCCGGCTGAAGCGCCGCCGGCGATACGAGACTCGGCGTCACGACCAAGCCGAAGCCGGCAGCGGGCGTCCGGTCGAACACTTGCCTGGGCCGCGTTCCACAGGTCATAGGATTCCCGGACATGAGGCCATGCGTTCTTGGTCATACCAAGACCGGATGCGATTTTTGTCGTCGTTACGCCACTGGACGAACAGCCATAAAGCTGGTGAACCTTCTCGACATATTGCCGGGTCTCGTTATACGGCGGCACCCCTTTGTGCCGTTCAACGGCTTTCTCACCCGCGTTGTAGCCAGCCAAGGCAAGGGAGATGTTGCCGTTGAAGGTCTTGAGAAGCCAGCGCAAATAAAGCATCCCGCCGCGGATGTTTTCCGACGGGTTGAAAGGATCCTGCACACCGAACCGTTTGGCAGTGTCAGGGATCAGTTGCATCAGACCTTGAGCATTTTTCGGCGATACGGCAGCGGCACGAAAATTCGATTCCACTGCAATCACGGCCAAAACAAGACGCGGATCAAGATCGTATTGTGGTGCCAGCTTGTGAACGATCGACTTTACATGCGCCGGCGCCCTGGCCTCAAGATTTGGAGCTGCCGTCATTGCGCTGCAAGCCGGGCTCGCCGGTGTCGGATAATCCTTGAGAAAAGCGAATCGCTTGGCGGCGCCGGCTTGCTGCTTTGCCGGCTCGACCATCAGACGGCCATCGCCACTGCGGGAGAGGCCGTCCCCTCTCCATTGTGGCGGCGTAACCTTGATCTTTGTTGGCTTTCCATCCCCTCGTTGCGAGGATGCGGAGGCTGACGCCATCGGCACAACGACAGCCAGCGCAGCGATGCTGACAATGGCAGCATAAATTATTCGGTTCATCGACCCCTCTTGGCGTTGCATGCGGCACCCGAGTTCTTCGCGGTGCACATGGGCAGAATAAGCATCGCGCATGTGCCTTCGGCTGTTGCGCAGCGTCTTGAGCCGGTCTTGTCGGTACCTGCGAGCGCCCCTTTGTTGGCAGCGGACGTGCAGCGACTGCAAGAAGGTGCGATAGAAACGACGCGACCGCAACGATTTTCCGCACTGCAACGGCAAAATCGAGGCTGTTTTCAGGCAGATGGCCGCGTTTGGATCCTCAGTTGGATCTGATGGGGGTCGTGCTCGTTCACACCCGAAGGTCGGGATCGCGCCAGAGCCGAAAGCCGCCATCGAAGGCGTTGACATTGTGACCTGCGCGCGAGAATGGAGGAAGCCGCTCAAGATGGCGTACGTTACCGCCGCCAAGAACCACATAATCCGTCACCAGCGCAGCGCGAAGCAGGCAGACGACGTTCTCGACCTCCCGGCGCCACACTGCGAGGCCCAGTCGCGCAAGTCCGCGTTGGGCAAGAAAATCGCCGAAGGATCCGCCCTCCTTGTAGGGCAGTTGGGAGAGCTGAAGGGAATGGACCGTCCCGTGCACGACTAGAGCGGACCCAAGTCCGGTTCCAAGTCCGAGAAACAACATGCGGCCGCTCTCAAAGCTGCCGATCGCTTGCATTGCCGCATCGTTGATGACCTTGACCGGCCGGCCGAACGCACTGCGGTAGTCGAAGTCGACCCACCCGGGGGCGAGGTTGTTGGGCTCGAGCGACGGCCGCCCGTCCCGGACTTCGCCGGGATAGCCGATCGAGACGACATCATAGCGCCACGATCCTGCAAGCTTCGCAACCGTCTGAACCATCGCGGACGGTGTCATGCTGGCCCCCGAAGGAGCGGTTCGGATCTCGGGCCCCCGTGACGAACAAATCTTTATGGTGGTGCCGCCGATATCAACAACAAGAATGTTCACGGTTACCCTTTTCTTGATTCGCTGCAACCGACGTTGTCGTGAGATGTCATGTTGCGGTACACGGAGCACGGGATTTGCAACGCCGGCTGGATGCCGATGGTGAACTTCCCACATTCTCTGCTGTTGTTCGCAGGTGACGCTGGCGGCGCAACTGACGTCACATCGCTGGAAACCGGGAAGTCGACCATGAATTTTTTTTCAACCCTGCTGCATCCTGACCGCGAAGAGCTGGAGATGGAAGACCGCATGATCGTCTCCTCGGCGGCCAATATCCTTCAGGTAGGGGAATTTCAGCTCCTGCAACTTGCCTATCAGGAATGGTTCGGCGAGGATCTGCCCGAAGCGATGGTCACTCAGGTCTTCAGCGCCTACATGCTGCGTAATGAGGTTCCGCACTGGGCTCGGCACTACGCTCGCGTGATCCTGATGCGTGAAGAGCAGGGCATTCTCGCCGAGAATGACGCCCGGTACCACCGTTACGACCACCAATACCATACAACGGTTCCCCGGGGGGTGCAGCAGTTCTGCCTTGTCAGCGGGCTGCTTGCGCTTGCTCTTGTCGCCGGCATTGTTATCGCCAACAGCACGGTGACTCAGCCCACCACGCGGTTGCCGCCGTACTTCGATCGCGAGGAACTGAGAAAGACTCCTTCGCAACCGGCGGAGGATCAGCGACCGCCGGCGATGGTCTCTCCGTCCCGCTGAGCCGCGCGGTGTCGTTGCCCGTCCCGACCTTGTCTTGCCTTCGATAGCGCGATACCGTAACGGCATGTTGGATGTCGAGGGCGATTACCAGACGCTGGTCAATCTGGTATTCCTGATAGCCACCGGGCTGATCGCGTGGCACGGAATCCGTTACCGCGACGCCGAGGGCAAGACGGATTTCGTTCGTCTGTTGTTCGGCTGTATCGCGGCGACCTATTTCTGCCTCGTCCTGTTCCAGGACGTTCTCGGCATAATTCAGTTCTGATCCCACTCCGGGGGGCAAGCCAATTCCCGCCGCCTGCGTTCGTGACCTGCAGCGGCTTCGGCACGTCAGCCGGCTCGCTAGGGCTTGTACATGCGTTGTACCGCATCCCGCTCCGGATCTCTCAAAAAGCGCTCCTCCTCAGGCAGTGCCAACTGAGTAGCGAGATACTCGGCCCTTTTGGCGATCGTGGCCGGACGCGAGTTGCCATAAAGGATCCTGTGGAAAATGTTCGGTCCTTTGACAGCCTCTTCATCGATTTTGATCGCTTGCTGATAATCCGCGAGTGCCTGTTCGGGCCGATCCGTCCGGTCGTAGAGAATGCCGCGATTGGCGTAGGCTCCCGCAAGGACTGCGGTTCCCGTCGGATCATCGGCTTCAAGATTCTCGGTCAGGTAATTGATTAGATCGGTGAAGGCAGCTTCCGCTTCGGCGTACTGCTCGGTCTCCAGGAACACAATAGCGCGGCCCATCATGGCGCCACGATGGTGGGGGGCCTGCTCAAGCGCGGCATTGAAGGCCTCCAGCGCTTCCTCGAATTTCAGCTCGCTGAGACGCAGGTCTCCCCGGCGCACTTGGTAGTCGCCGGGCGGCGTCTCGGTGAACTGCCTGACCACCGCCGATACGGTAAACATTGCAAAGGTGACGAGCGCCACCAGGATAACATAGCGGCGAAGAATACGAGCGTTCATCAGCGACCATAAAGCTGGTTCATCAGGACATTTTGATAGAGCACGGCAAAGATGAAGCAAAGCAGAGTCGCCGTGACAGTGGCACGCCGCTTGAGGGCGGTCCTGCGCGCATCATCTGCCGGCTGGCCGAGCCTGCGTTCCTCTCGCCGCACCGAAAGGACCCAGATGAATTGGCGCACGGGATAGAACAACGCAACCGCCAGCAGGATCGACCATAGCAGTTGGTATTGCATTCTTTTCCTTGATGCCTACCAAGTCACGTCTTGGCGCAGGGTTTGATCATGGATTTTTACGTACAGGATTACGAGAAAGGAGGGAAGAGTCACCCCTTCCCTCCTCCGACACTGTACGGAAACAGGGGAAGGATTGTCCCTTCCCCCGGTATCGGCTGTAGCAGTCTAGACGCCCGGCTTCTCCAGGCTGGTATCGCCAATGTCCTCGACCAAGGCCTCGACATCCGTGCTCGGCACCGTCGACATTTCCATCTTGTATGCCAGGAACCACATCATGCCGACTCCCAGCAGCCAGAACAGGATCTGCCACGCCCAGATAGACGGAATGCCGAAGGTCCAGCCCTCGATTCCGGCATCCGGTGCACCGAAAATGTAGTTGCCGATGACGGCACCCGGGCCGATTCCGAAGAAGAACCACGCCAGGGTCACAACCCATGCCACCGGAACCAGCTTTTTCTTGTCGGCGCCCAGCGCGGCATGTTCCCTGAGGAAGTTGTGGTACTTCATCCGATGAGCTGTCTCCCGCTCGTTCTGCGTCATCGCCGACAGGACGACACAGACGATTATGTTGAAAAAGATACCCCAACCGGCCGAATGAATTGTCCACGGCCAGCGACCGAACGGCAGACCGCCGAACCAGCCGCCGATCGTCTGACCGAAGCTGTCGGTCATGATGACCCCGATCAGACCCGCCGCCAGTCCCCAGGTCGCCCCTGAGCGGGTGATCCACGGAATCCAGCAGATCGCCGCCAGCGGAATCCACACCTGGAAGCCGAAGGCCACGGCCAGACCACCCAGCAGGACCAGAGCGTCCTTGGAGAAGGTCGCGACCGTCAACGCGCTGATCACGATGAACGCGACCCCAAGCCGCCCGAACAGCTTCTGCGTGGTGTGCGTCGCCGTCGGGTTGAGATAGCGTTTGTAGAGATCGCGGGTGAGAATACCTCCGGCGGTCGACATGTAGGCCGCGCCGGTCGATTGCATCGCGGCAAGAGCACACACTGCCAACAGACCGATCAGCCAGGGCGCGGCGTCGGCCAGCAGGTTGAAGTAGTTCGGCACGATTGAATCAGGGTTGGTGGCAACAGTGTCGGGGATCACACTGCCGACGGCAAGGCCGGCTTCGGTTACCAGTGGGTTGGCGCCCAGGAAATGTGCGGCCATTCCCTGAAAGGCAGTGAAGAAGATCAGGATGAAGCCGATCCCGAACGAGGACGCCCAGACTTGTTGCGGGGCGAAAGGTCGCGGATTGGTATTCGCGAACGACCACATGGAAAACGCCGGCGCCGACTGGATGCCCATCAGCGCAAACATGTAGGTGAGGATCATCACTCCGGTCCACACCCCGCCGACGGGAGTTTCCTTGCCCAGCCCCGCTGTCCACTGGATGACGCCCGGAACGGCGAGGTAGGAATTGTAGTCACCGCCGCCGTAACCCTCAGTCGAGCCCCATTTGCCCAAGTCAGGGTTCTGGCCCAATGCCGCCATCGCCTCGTTGAGTGCCGTCCAGCCGCCCACCGCGTTCAAGGCAATAATGCCGGTAATGATGATACCGACGGCCAGCAGGATGCACTGCATTGTGTCGACATAGGCCACCGCACGCAGACCACCCGAGGCGACGTAAATCAACACGACCAGAGACAGAATCCACATCCCGAACTGCTCGCCGACCAAGCCGTCGGTCAGCACGTTGAAGAGGAAGCCGGAAGCCCCCAACTGCACGCCGAGATAAGGGATCGAAAATAGAAGAGCGACCAGAACCGTCAGGAACCGGATGGTGTCGCCCTGGAAGTAGTCGGAGAACATCTCGCCCGGTGTAATGTAGCCATATCGCTTACCGAGCATCCACTGACGTTTGAGGAACATCACGCCCGTGAACGGAATCGTGATGACGTAAAACGAGGCATAAGCGTATTGGAAGCCGTCACGGTAGACGAGGCCGGGATGACCCATGAAGGTCCAGCCCGAAAATGACGTTGCCGTCGCCGCCAATACGAATACCCATAGAGAAAGCCGCCGCCCCGCGATGAAGTAGTCACTCGCGGTCTTGGACATCCTTGCACCCCGGATGCCCCAGTAAATGCAATATGACCAGTAGAGAGCGACAAATAAAAATAGCCAGAGAACTTTTGGTTGCAAGACAGTTTCCCCTTCTTTCTTGAGCCACGGCTTTGTCCGGCAGATGACGCCGCTTACGGCCGAAATCTCACCATGTGCGATACCCACTTGTAGGCTGCCTGCCAAACAGGCCAACAAGTCGGAGTCGAACGACAGGAAGAAGGATAAGGGATCACGCCTCGTCCCGGCTGCTTATACCGGTCCGCCGTCTCAGACGTTTCGCCTTCCCCACGATCACCGGCTACAAAACAGAATTCACTCCGATGCTCGATTCTTCCACGTTGTTATCGTTCAACGCTTTTTTGGCGCCCTTCCAGATACGTCAGAAAAGCGCTTCAAAATATCCATAACATTTTTGGAGAGTTTACACAACATGATAGAATGATCTTGCGGGTCGGCATGAGATAAGATTACGTTGCAAGACGTTCTCATTACAGGGGGGCATCAGACGCTGTCCTCGACAGTCGCACTGGATGAAGTGTTTACGACTTATTTGCTTTCCTCTCTGTCACGTCAGCTAGGAGGAAAAATAGACCCGTTTTGAGGCATCGTCCGGAGGGCGCCTTGGCGACTGTGGTGGCTGCGGAGATCTGAGGTGCGCGCAAGGAACTTGAGGCAATACACTTGAGAAACGCGATCATCGCAAAAGGATACGCTTTGGAGAGGCAGCAATTGCCAGGACACGCGAATCGGGATGCTCGATAAGCCCAAGGACGAAATCGGTCCCACTCAAACAGCTGTGTTCAGCATGCGGGTGCGTGATTTCATGCGCCCCCGAGCCGATGCTCTTGCCATCCGAGCAGGAACCAGCTGCGCGGAGATGATTGCCCACCTGAAGGCGGGCAAGGCTTCATGTGCGGTCATTGTCGATGCCGCAGGCCGCCCGATCGGGATCATCACCGAACGGGATATCGCGCGCCGTATCACCTTCAACGTGCCGGGTGATACGCCGGTTGACGCGGTAATGACTTCGCCGGTTCTGACGATTGAGCGGCGCGACTATCTTTATCATGCGATCGGTTGGATGCGTCGGCACAGCCTTCGGCACATGCCGGTTGTCGATCGCTCCGGCCGGCTGGCCGGGATGCTATATCTGCACGATGCGCTGGCGGTCGCGACCGTTCGGCTGATGGGCCAGATCGACCGGCTGACCCACGCCAGTTCACTCGACGGTATGAAACAAGTGCGGGCGGCTCAGGTCGAACTCGCCGAGGAACTTTTTGCCGACAGTCTGCCCGCACCCGAGATCCAGCAGGTCATCAGCCAGATCAACAATGACATGTACCGCCGCATCGGCGAGAACAATCTGCAGCAAATGCAGGCGGAAGGATGGGGTACCCCTCCCGTGAAGGCAGTCACTATTGTGATGGGCTCGGGCGGCCGCGGCGAGAACTATCTGTTTCCCGATCAGGATAACGGTTTCATACTCGAAGATTACCCTGATAGCGAACACACCCGTATCGATGCATTTTTCATTGAATTGGCCGAGCGGCTATGCCGGGATCTCAATGAAATCGGCATTCCCTACTGCAACGGTTATTGCATGGCGGTTAACCCGCTATGGCGCAAGACACTCAGTCAATGGGTTGACCAGATCAACCAGTGGAGCCGCAAGAGCAACTTTGTCGCGATTCGGCTCGCTGACATTTTTTTCGATTTCCAGCCGGTGTGGGGCAACCACGAACTGGGTCTGGAATTGCGCCGCAAGGTGACGGAGATTGTCCGGCACAATCATTTCTTCTTGCGGCAAATGTTTCAGGATCAGGCCGGTCACAATGTCGCGCTCGGCTTCTTCGGTGGATTCATGACCGAAAAGGACAAGCGTGAGTTCCGCGGCCAGGTCAATCTCAAGTACACCGGCACCATCCCGCTGGTCGAGGGGATCAGGCTGATGGCTCTGCGCGAGGGGGTGGAAGAGACCTCAACTCTGGAGCGGATCCGGGCGCTGCACGAAAACGGCGTTCTTTCCGTGACCGAGCACGAGGATCTCGTCAGTTCCTTTCACCTCATCACCGATATCCTGCTGCGCAAGCAGATCGCCGATTACAAGGCCGGGCGGCGGGTGAACTACTATGTCGCGCCGAAAGCGCTGGCGCGCCGGGACCGCCTCATGCTTCTCGACTCGCTGAAGGCGATCGACAGCCTGCGCAAGCGGGTGCGCCTGGAGTTCACCGCCGACGTCTTCTGATCTGGGGGCGCGCGGTGTAGAGGGAAAACGGCACCCCGCTATCCTTCACGCGTTCGCGTAGGGAACGGTAAAATAGAACGTGGCCCCCTTGCCAGGGCGGCTGCGAACCCATATCCGCCCCCCCAGGTGCTCCACGATCCCGCGGCAAATGGCAAGGCCGAGGCCGGAGCCCATCGGATTGCCGGTATTGCTGCCGCGTACCTGATGGAATTTCTCGAAGATCCGCTGCTGCTGATCTTCGGCAATACCGGGACCGTTGTCGGCGACACTCACCCGCAGGTGTGTTGGTCCCGGCATCATCTTGATAACCACCCGACCCGTGTCCTCCGGGCAGAATTTCTCGGCATTGGACAACAGGTTGATGACCAGCTGAATCAACTGGTCCCGATCGGCGCGAACCGGCGGGACGTCCCCCGGGACATCGACTTCCAGCTTGACTCCCTTGTCATCGAACAGCTGTTGAAGCGCCGAGACGGCATGGTTGAGCACCTCGTTGACATCGACGTCGCTCATCTGCCAATCCATCCGACCAGTTTCGATCTTCGTCAGATCGAGCACCTGATTGATCAAGCGGGTCAGCCGTTCGCTCTCGCGGATGACGATGGAGAGAAAGTGCTGGCGCTCCTGGGGATCCAAGTCCGGCGTATCGTGCAGAATTTCCGAAAAGGAGCGGATCGAGGTCAGCGGTGTCCGCAGTTCGTGCGTCACGGTGGAGAGAAAATCATCCTTGAGGCGATCAAGTTCGGTCAGCCGTTCGTTGGCCGCCTTCAACTCGGCCGTCGCCAGTTCCAGCTCCTTTGACTTGTGTTCGAGCTGACGGCTGTACTCCAGCACCTGCGAGGTTTCGTCAAGGATCTGCATAATGGACTCAAGACCGACGCCTTCGCCCTTGATCGTCGAAGCGATCATAACCCTGGCGGAGGCCGCGCCGATGGCCCCGGCAAGACGGCGCTCGACAAACTGAACCAGTTCACCGTCGGCGTTGGCATTCAAATCCAAGGGGCGTCCACGCACCCGACCGAACTCTGCCAGCGCCTCGGCGGTCCGCTCACGGCCGAGAAAGCGCTCCGCCATGGTGCTGAGATCGACCACCGATACCTTCCCGTACACCGATCCCGCGCCGCTCTCGCTGCCCGGCTGGCGGAAAACATCGACGAACAATGTCGCCTGAATGCGCTCAATGGTGCTTTGCTGGCCCAGCAACGACACGCCGACATAAAAGCCGAGATTGGCCAGCAGGCTCCAGAACAGGGAATGCGAGATGTTGCCAAGCCCTTCCAGCCCGAACAAGGCGTAAGGCTTCAGCAGCTCGATGCCGAATGGACCGAATTCGATAAAGCCTTCAGGAAGCCATCCCGAGCGGGCGAACGACGGCAGCAGCAGGGTATACGCCCAGACGATGAAGCCGGCAGAAATTCCGGCCAACGCGCCGCGCCGCGATGCTCCTCGCCAATACAGGCCGATCAGCATTGCCGGCGCAAACTGAGCGGCGGCGGCAAACGAAACAAGCCCGATCGCAACCAGCGCATAGGTCTCACCGATTAGCCGGAAATACGCGTAGCCAAGCAGCAGAATGAGAGCGATCGCCCAGCGCCGAATATTGAGAAGAAGGCCGGACAGGTCCCGCCGTTCCTCCAAATGCAGTTGCCCGAACCGCAGCAACATCGGCATCACCAGATCGTTGCAGATCATCGTGCTGAGGGCGACGGTTTCCACGATCACCATCCCGGTGGCTGCGGACAATCCGCCGATGAAGGCGAGCACCGCCAGCGCCGGTAGGCTTTCCGCCAGCGGCAGTGCGAGCACGAACGTATCCGCATCAATCCCGGTGCCTCCGAAGTGGAGCAGGCCGCCGAAGGCGATCGGTAGCACAAACATGTTGATGGCGAGAAGGTAGAGAGGAAGCAGCCAAATCGCCTTGGCCAAGTGGCTCTCGTGAACGTTCTCCACAACGATGATCTGAAACTGCCTCGGCAGGCAGATGATCGTTACCATCGCCAGCAACGTCAGCGGAACCCAGTCGCCGACTGTGAACTCCATGGTCATCAAACGCGCGAGATCCGCGCGCTCCGCTGCTTGCTTGAAAAGATCCCCAAACCCGCCGAACAGGAAAAAGGTGACGAACACCCCAACCGCCAGGAACGCGATCAGTTTTACCACCGACTCAAACGCGATCGCTGCGACCATGCCTTCGTGGTGTTCGGTCGCGTCGATATGGCGGGTGCCGAACAGGATCGAAAAAGCCGCCATTGTCACTGCGATCCATAGCGCGGTATCGCCTAACAAGGGCAGGGCGACGGCCTCGGCCGGTACCGGCAAATTCGGGTAATGAAGCAGAACATTGAAGCTTGTGGATACCGCTTTCAACTGCAACGAGATATACGGCATGATGCCGATGACGGCGATGATGGTTACCAAGCCCCCGAGCAGATGGCTTTTGCCGTACCGTGAGGAGATGAAATCCGCAATCGATGTGATGCGATGGACTTTGCTGATGCGGATCATCTTGCGCAGGACGATCCATCCCAACGCGAACGTCAAGGTCGGGCCGAGGTAGATCGGAAGGAAGCCTACTCCAGAGGAGGCGGCTCGCCCGACGCTGCCGTAGAAGGTCCACGCGGTGCAATACACGGCAATCGACAGCGCGTAGATGTACGGGTTGGCCACAATGCCACGGCCGGAATCGGCGCGGTGGTCGGCATACCAGGCGATCGCAAACAACAGGCCGAGGTAGCCGAACGATGTGGTGACGATAAGCCAACCTGAGAGCATCGCTACGATCTCTCGTCCGCAGGCTCGGCCTGCTTGGCTTCACGGTCGGTCGCCGCCTGTTCCGGCCGAAATGGCGTTTCAACGGTGCACGCGAGAAGCACGATCAGCAACGACCATGCGAAAAAAATGTAGACGACCAACACCGGAACGCCGAGCAGGACAACGTCAGCGCCACGATCGAATACGCTGAGGACCAACGGGTTGAACAGAACAACGCCGAGCATGAAGAGGCCTGCGGCGCGTTCCTCACTCCTGTCAGACGCCTTCGGGCCGGCGTCGTCCTGTTCGCTGCTATCGGGATAGGGCGCGTTCTGCTCGGGTGTGCTCATTATCCACCGTTACATCGTTATTCTGCGTCCGCGACCGCCCGCATCAAAAATTCGCCTGCCGCGCGCGCACCTCGACAATACTGTGAGCCGCCTCGATCGCCTGATCCAGCGTGGTAATGCCGCGCGACTCCATAACGTCAAGCATTTTCAGGAAAACGCCCGCCGTCACCAGCGCATCGCCGAGGGCGGTGTGGCGGCCACGGACTTCGATTCCAAATCGCTCGGCAACGAAGTCGAGGCTGTGCTTGGTGGTATGGTCGTGAAGGAAGACGGACAAAAGGAGCGTATCGAGGACCGGCATGTCGAAGCGGATGCCGCTTTCCGCCTCCTTGATCGTCAGGAACTTAAGATCAAAGGCCGCATTATGGGCGACTAGGACGGCATCGCCGACAAACTCGCGGAACTGCGGCAGAACCACGAGGAGCGGCGGCTTGTCCTTGACCATTTCATCGGTAATGCCGTGAAAGCGCACCGAATCGCGGGGGATGACACGTCCCGGATCGATCAAGCGCTCGAACGACTCGCCGGTGAGAATACGGCCGTTGACCACCCGCACGCCCGCAATGGAGATGATCTCGTCGCCGGCCGAAGGTTGCAGACCCGTCGTCTCGGTGTCGAATACCACGTAGTTTAGAGATTTGAGTGGCTGATCCGCCAGATCGGCGAGGTTGGGCCGCTTGAGTAGTGAGAAGTCATAGAATTCCGGACGTGCGGGAAGACGGCGGATTTCCCGTTTGGTCGGTGGCTCGATTGCGGGGGGCAACGGCAGTCGCAGTCGGGCATGATCCTCGCGCTCGGAGAGGCTCCAGATGTCGGTTTTGTGGTGTTCGAGAACATCGCGAAGGCTGAGCCGGCCGAACGCTTCTTCGAGGTGCTCGTCGAGCCATTGATCGAGGATGGCGGCCGGAATGGGCGTACCTTGCCAAATCACATCGAGATAGATGTGACGCTCGCCGCCGACAGCCTCGAGATCGAAGGCGCGAGCCCCGGAATGGTCGCTGACGCGGTGGATGAGCCGGTCAAGCACCTCCACCAGCGTATAGCTGTCGCCGTGCAGCCATTGCGGGATTCCCGTCATCACGGCGTTCAGGTTCTGCTCGTCGCGCAGCCGGCGAAGGAGATTGTTGAATAGATTGGCGGAAAAGATGTCCGTCGTCGGCCAATGACCGGTGATCACGTCCCGGTACTGGGCGGCGAGGCCTTCCAGCCGGGTGGTGAGGGAATTGGCCTCGTTGAGTACCACCTGCTTGAACTGACCTTGATCCTCCAAGCTCATGTCAGGGTGTGCGACAAGAATTTCGGCGGCCGCGCGCAGATTGCCGACCGGCGCCATCAACCCTTCCGTCGATTCGCGCAAAAGACGATCACGCAGTCCAAGGGCGGTCAGTTCGTTGGTCTTGTCCTGAAACGAGATGACATAACCGTAGGGATTGCCGTCGTTGTCTTGGACCAGGCTCATCCGTCCTTCCAGCGTGTGACGCCCGTCGTTGGTGGCGCAAATGAAGGGGACCGTGAGACCCTCGGGATGCTGTTCGACCGAGCCGGCAGCGAGGCGGTTGGTGAGACGGCCAAGCGCGTGGAGGATCGGCTGTCGGTTGGTGAAGCTGAACAGCGAGCGATCCAGCCCGATCTGACCGCCGACATGCAACTGCGCCACCGCGCTGTTATTGTAAAGAAGGATGTGGTGGTTGAGATCGCAAACAATCACGCCCTCGTGCAGGTCCTGGAGAATCACTTCCAACTGGTGCTTTTGTTGTTCGACACGGGCGGTTGCCTCAGTGATCGCTTCGTTGACGCGGGAGCGGGCAGCCGCCATCTGGCCGACCAGTTCGTTGATCGCATCGGGCAGCCCGTCCAACTGATGGCTATCATCAATCTCGATGCGATGTTCCGGATTGGCGTGAACCACCGTCTGAATGCCGCGGACCAAGCCCACCAGCGGTTGGGCGATCACGTGGTCGAGGTAGGCCCATGCCACCGCGATCATCGCCACCAGCAGGAATGCGATTCCGCCGCCGTAGACGATCACCATCTCGGCGATGCCGTTGAGATCGTCTGCGAGGTTGGCCTTGATCAGCCATGTGCCCGCCGCAACGGACCCGAATGCGGCAACCGCAACAGCCAGGAAGCTCAGCATGAGAACGAGCCGTGGGCTCATCAATTCCGGACGCTACCTCACCACAATGTTATGGCCCTTCGGGGCTTGCCTCAGCGCTGGCTTTTCCAGGCTTACTTGTTGAGGAGTTGTTTTACTTTTTCGGTCAGATCGCGCGTCGAGAACGGCTTGGTGACATAGTCGTTGGCGCCGAGCGATATGCCTTTCTCCCTATCGACCTCCCGTCCCTTGGCGGTCAGCATGATAATGTAGATGTAGGACCAGTCGGGGTTGGCGCGAATGGTCTGGCAGACGTCGTAACCATCCCGTTTCGGGATCATCACATCGAGCAGGATAAGGTCGGGCGCTCGATTCTCGACCTCGCGCAGCGCCTCGTCACCATCCCGCGCCACCCGTACGTCAAAGCCGGCCTGCTTCATCAGAAACTGGAGCGACAGGACGATGTTGGGTTCGTCCTCGACCACCAGAATGGACTTGGCCATCTCGTCACTCCCAATCCGCACGTCTTATTCGCGCGTCCGTCTTGCAAGCGGACCGTCATGCGAGGGGGTTCGGCATGCTCCGAACAGCCCCTTTCCGCAACTTGACGGATAATGGGTGTGACTTCAAGGGGCAGGTTGTACGGACCGGCTCCCCATGCCGGGCTGTACGCGGCCCCTCCCGTTGTCCGTGGCCTTCGCGGCGAACCCTCTGTATGATGCCGTCCCTGGCGCTGTTCCCGGGGGGCGATCCGCTCCCGGCGTTCAGTTCATCGGTCCATCCATCACAGCCGCAAAGACGATCAAGCGCATGGCGAGCTACCAATACATCTATGTGATGAAAGGCCTCTCGAAGACCTATCCCGGCGGCCGGCAGGTTTTGAGAGATATCACCTTGTCCTTTTTTCCCGGCGCCAAGATCGGGGTTCTCGGCGCGAACGGCGCCGGCAAATCCACCTTGCTGAAGATCATGGCCGGGCTGGAGACGGATTACGTCGGCGAAGCGTGGGCGGCGGGCGGGGTCCGGGTCGGCTACCTCCCCCAGGAGCCACAGCTCGATCCCGCCAAGGACGTTGGCGGCAACATTCTGGAAG
>CAZFBS010000022.1:0-44298 GCA_964517265.1 uncultured Rhodospirillaceae bacterium
CAGGCAGAGCTCCAGGCCGCATAACCCGGTGTCCACTTTTCCGGGGGAAGATCAGACATCACACCGGAGCTGCGCGGTCGCATCAAGGTCGTCGCGTTTCAGCGCGGCGTCACCGTCGCCGACATGCTGCGGGAGCTTCTGTCACGCGAATTCCCAACTGCGGAGGCGCGGCATGACTGACCGTCAGGCCTCCCGCGTGCCATCATCGCCGAGAGCTGCTCCCGCTCACCTCACGCATGTCGAACTGATCTGGCGCGAGAAACAGATCGAGCACTGGATCCGCTTCGGCCGTGACGTCGAAGAGCGAATCCTCGACCGGCGTCGTCGCATTCTCTCCTTCCCGGCCGGAGCCGTCTTCGCCTTCGTCCGCTGGGCGGCCAACGATTTCGGCACGGTCGTTTCCCGCATCGACATCATGCGTGCGGTCGGCGCCGGTGAGCCCCATCAGACACTGCCCTTCGTCCGCCCGGGCGGCGACATCCTGTTGAAGGTCAACGGCTGGCCGTCCGTCGAGACGGTGCTGATCCTGATCGACGCCATCGAGGCGCTCGGCATCGATCCCGCCGACGCCGCGCCCGACTATTGGCGCCACGTCCACAGCCGCCTCGCCGTCGCCGACACGCCGCGCCGCTACACCCGTGAGCAGCATCGCGCCTGGCTGCTCCGTCGGAGGGCCGCGCCATGACGCGCCGTGGCTATGTCAGGACGACCACCCTTACCGTGCTGATGATCGGTGCGCTGTCGCTCGTTCCCATCGCGCCGAAGCTCGTCTGGAACGCTTCGGCGAGCGCGCCGGTCGGCCTCTACGGCATCGACCCATCGGCGCCGCTCGAAGTGACGGACCTCGTCGCGGTCGAAGCGCCCGAGCCGCTCGCGACCTTCCTGTCGGAGCGCGGCTACCTGCCGCGTGGCGTCCCTTTGATGAAGCGCGTGGCAGCCGTGCCCGGGCAACGGGTCTGCCGGTCGGGCGCGCGCATCACCGTCGACGGCATCGACATGGGCGAGGCGCTTGAGCGCGATCGCTTGGGCCGCGCGCTGCCGGTCTGGAACGGCTGCCGCGCCGTCGCGCCCTCCGAGCTCTTCCTCATGAACTGGCAGGTCCGGGACAGCCTGGATGGCCGCTACTTCGGCCCGCTTCCGGCCGCCTCGGTGATGGGCCGGGCCACCCCTCTTTACACCGATGAAGACGGCGACGGCCGCTTCGTCTGGCGCGCGCCGACGCGGTGACGACGTGCCCATGAACCCTCTCACCGCGCAGCCACGGAGCATATGATGTCCCTGATCGGTCAGTTCACGCGCACGCGAAACGGCTATTCCGGCCGCATCCGCACGCTCATCCTCGATGCCGAACTCGTGCTGGTCCCGGCCGAGCATTCCGACGCCGAGAACGCCCCCGACTATCGCATCCACATTGGCGCCGACGCCGAGGGGCCGGAAGTCGGCGCGGCCTGGAAGCGCACCGGCGAGAAGGCCGGCGACTACCTCTCATTGCAGATCGACGATCCGACCCTCGGCCAGCCGCTGCGCGCCAACCTGTTCCAGTCGTCCGACGACAAGAGCGCCTGGGGCCTGCATTGGAACCGCCCGCCCAAGCGCGGCGAACGGGACTGACCGATGCCAGCGCCGCGCCGTCCATCCGCCGCCCGTCGGTCCTTGGCCGTCCGCCATGTGACCTTCCTTCTCCTTTCCGGCCTGGCCTGTGCCGGAGCGATGCCGGCGCGATCTGACGCGCAGGCTCAACCCGTCGCGGTGTCCGGCGAAGTCTCACCCTATGCCGCGTTCGTGGCCGAGGCGGCGCGGCGCTTCGGCGTCCCCGAGCGCTGGATATGGGCGGTGATGCGCATCGAGAGCCGCGGTCGGGTGCGCGCCGTATCGTCCAAGGGCGCCATGGGTCTCATGCAGGTCATGCCCGAGACGTGGATCGAATTGCGCGCGCGCTATCGGCTCGGCGTCGATCCCTACGATCCCCGTGACAACATCCTCGCGGGCGCCGCCTACCTGCGCGAAATGCATGATCGCTACGGCGCGCCCGGCTTCCTCGCGGCCTACAATGCCGGTCCCGCACGCTACGACGACTACCTGTCATCGGGCCGCCCGCTCCCGGCCGAAACCATCGTCTATGTCGCCGCGCTCGCCCCGCTGATCGGCGGCGATCCGCTTCCCGGCGAAGTCGCCACCGCCGTCGATCCGCTCGCCTGGATGCGCTCGCCACTGTTCGTCGCGCGTGCCGACGGCAGTGGTAGTGCTGATCCCGTGCAGGATGGCCGCCGATCCGAAGCCGATCGCGCCGCGGGTTCCGAACACGTCGACAGCACCATCCACCCGTCAAACGGCGGGATTTTCGTCGCTCGATCGAGCCCTGGAGAGCGTCCATGAGCGCGTGCGCGGAATGGCGCATCGTGGCGTGCTGCAGGAAAGGAAGGGCGGGCAACAGCCAGGGAGCGGTCCACGCGACCACACGACGGCCAGGGAGCGGTCCACGCGACCACACGACGGCAAGATAAAAGCGGCTCGCCGGATGAACCGCAAGCCATTGACATGGCTTGGGTTCCGGCGTGCCGGTCGGTCGGGGCGCGTGCCGCGCACTCGAACTTCAGCAACGATTTCAGGGCTGTTTCCGGCACTGTCCGGCGTCTGGCCGCCGCGAGGAGGCCCGCATGAGCGAGGGCGACAGCGACTTTCGCATCAGGCCCGGCCGCATTCGCTCGACGCGGGCGCCTCGACCGAAGAGCTTCGTCAACCAGGTGCTGCGCGCCGCCAAGAAGGCAGGTCATGTGAGCGGCGGAGCGCCAGGCTCGGGCGCCCGGCGAGGCCGAGCCGGTGCGTCCGGGCGTTCCACCTTCGGCCGCGGGCGCCTGGCCCTCAACCGAAGCCGGCTGTTCTCGCCAAACCGGCGTGTCGTGGTGGCGGCCCGCATCGCCCGCCATTCCGGCAAAGCCTTCCGCTCCGCGCCGCTCACCGCGCACCTCTCCTACCTGAAGCGCGATGGCGTCAGCCGGGACGGGGAAAAGGGCGTGATGTTCGACGCCGGCAACGACCGCGCCGACGACGGCGCCTTCGCGGAGCGCGGCAAGGACGACCGGCACCATTTCCGCTTCATCATCTCGCCCGAGGACGCCGGCGACATGACCGACCTGCGCGCCTTCACCCGCGACCTCGCCCGACAGATGGAGACCGATCTCGGCACAAAGCTGGACTGGGTCGCGGTGGATCACTGGAACACCGACAATCCCCACGTCCATCTGCTGGTGCGGGGCGTCGACGACACCGGTGCGGATCTCGTCATCTCCCGCGACTACATCAGCCGTGGCCTGCGATCCCGGGCCGAGGGCCTCGTCTCCATCGAGCTCGGCCCCAGGCCCGAGCACGAAATCCGGAACGCGCTGGAGCGGGAGATCACTGCCGAACGCTGGACCCGCCTCGATGTCGAGATACGCATCGCCGCCGACTACATCGGCTACCTCGATCTGCGCCCCGAACCGCCAGGCGCTTCCGATCCCCAGATGCGCCGCCTCATGATCGGCCGGCTCCAGCATCTGGAGAAGATGGGCCTCGCCGCATCGGCTGGACCCGGCGAATGGATGGTCGGCCTCGAAGCGCAGAAGCAGCTGCGCGATCTCGGCATGCGCGGCGACATCATCAAGACGATGCACCGCGCCTTCACCGAACGCGGCCAGGAGCGCGGCGTCGCCGACTATGTGATCGAGAGCGGTAGCGCGGCCTCGCCGATCATCGGCCGGCTGGTCGATCGCGGTCTGCACGATGAACTCACCGGGGAAGCCTACGCCGTGATCGACGGCACCGACGGCCGGGCCCACCATGTCCGCTTCCGCGGCGTCGAGGCGTTCGAGCATGCGCCGCCCGTCGGCGGGATCGTCGAGGTCCGGCGCTTCGGCGGGGCGGACGACCAGCGGCCGACGCTCGTGCTCGCCAACCGCTCGGATCTCGATCTCGGCCGGCAGGTCACTGCGCCTGGCGCCACCTGGCTCGATCATCGCCTGGTCGAGCGCGAGCCGATGCCGCTCTCGGCCGGCGGTTTCGGACGGGAGGTCCGCGACGCCATCCAGGCGCGCGCGGAACATCTCGCCGACCACGGCCTCGCCCGCCGCAACGGGCAGCGCATCATCCTGCAGCGCGATCTGCTCAGCACCCTGCGTCGCCGCGAGCTGGACGCCGTCGGCGCGCAGCTTTCGGCCGAAACGGGGCTGCCGCACATGAAGGCGGTGGCCGGCGAGCGTGTCACCGGCATCTACCGGCAGCGCCTGACCCTCGTCTCCGGCCGCTTCGCGATGATCGACAACGGGCTCGGCTTCCAGCTCGTGCCCTGGTCCCGCGAGATCGAGCGCAGGCTCGGTCAGCACATCGCCGGCGTCGCGAAGGACGGAGGCGGCATCGAATGGAGCATCGGCCGCAAACGCGGGCTCAGCCTGTGACGAGGGAAATTCATGGATAGGAGCAGAATAATGTGCTATCAATTTGGGGAACAAATTTGGAGCCTCCCCATGGAGACCTTTTCGATACGCGACTTGCGCGAACGCAGCGGCGAGCTGGTGCGTCAGGCGGAGGCCGGTCATCTGTCCATCGTCGCCAAGCACGGGCGGCCGCTTTTCGTCGCCGTGCCCATGGACGAGCATCTTCTGAAGGAGGGCGTCGCCGTCGCCATGGCGGTTCGGCTCTTCGCCGACAAGGCGGTGAGCCTCGCCAAGGCCGCGAAGCTGGCTGACGTCCCCATCGAGGCCTTCCTCAAGCATCTGGGCGCCATGGGCGTCCCGGCGGTCGACTATCCGGCCGAGGAAGTCGATGAGGAGTTGGCGGCGCTCGAGGCAGATGATCGGTGAAGCTCATCGTCTCCGATGCCTCGCCGCTGATCGTGATCGCGAAGAGCGGGCTCCTCCCCGTGCTGACCGCACTCGTCGAAGAAGTCGTCATCCCCGAGACCGTCCATGCGGAATGCACGGTCGACATCTCGCTGCCCGGAGCCCGGGCGGTTCGCGCCGCCGTGGAGACGGGGCAGATCTACGTCCGTCCCGACGCCAAGGGACCGAGCGACGACCCCGGCGATGAACTGGCCGGGCTGGACGCCGGCGAACTGGCCGCCATCCATATGGCCACGGCCCTGGAATGTCCCGTCCTGATGGATGAGCGTCTCGGCCGGCAGGTGGCGAAGCGCAGGGGCATCACCGTGATCGGCAGCGCCGGCCTTCTGCTCGCCGCCAAGAAGCGTGGCCTGGTTCCCGCCGTGGCGCCGATTCTCGATCAGTGGCGGCAGTCGGGCTATTTCCTGTCTGCGAGCGTGGTGAAAGCCGTGCTCGACCGCGCCGGCGAGGCATGAGGCCTTCGCCAGAGCCTGTATTTCTATCCGTTTCCACGATCGCATCCTGACGGAACTTGCGTTTCCGCGCATCGTGAACAGTCCTCGTCGATCGGTTTCATCCATCAACGGAAGGGCTCGTGTCCGCGACGAAGATCCTCTGGGGCCAGATCACCACCGTCTTCCTGATCGTGCTGCTCACGACCTGGGCGGCGACGCAGTGGACCGCCTGGCGGCTCGGATTCCAGCCTCAGCTCGGCGCCCCCTGGTTCGAGCTCGCCGGCTGGCCGGTTTACTATCCGCCGGCCTTCTTCTGGTGGTGGTACTTCTACGACGCCTACGCGCCGCCGATCTTCGTCGAGGGCGCTTACATCGCGGCGTCCGGCGGCTTCATCGCCATCGCCGTCGCCATCGGCATGTCCGTATGGCGGGCCCGCGAAGCGAAGAACGTTGAGACCTATGGCTCGGCGCGCTGGGCGGAGCGGCGGGAAGTGAAGACGGCGGGTCTGCTCGGACCCGATGGCGTCGTCCTCGGCAAGCTCGACGGGGACTATCTCCGTCACGACGGTCCCGAGCACATCCTCTGTTTCGCGCCCACCAGGTCCGGCAAAGGCGTGGGCCTCGTCGTACCCTCGCTTCTGACCTGGCCGGGCTCCGCCATCGTTCACGACATCAAGGGTGAGAACTGGCAACTCACCGCCGGCTTCCGCGCGCAGCACGGCCGGGTGCTCCTGTTTGACCCCACCAACCCGAAGTCGGCCGCCTACAACCCGCTGCTCGAGGTGCGCCGCGGCGACTGGGAGGTGCGCGACGTGCAGAACGTTGCCGACGTGCTCGTCGATCCCGAAGGCTCGCTCGACAAGCGGAACCACTGGGAGAAGACCAGCCATTCGCTCCTCGTCGGCGCCATCCTCCATGTCCTCTACGCGGAAAAGGACAAGACGCTCGCCGGCGTCGCCGCCTTCCTGTCCGATCCGCGCCGGGAGATCGAGACGACGCTGAAGGCGATGATGACGACACCGCATCTGGGCGAAGCCGGTCCGCATCCCGTCGTCGCCTCGACGGCGCGCGAGCTGCTCAACAAGAGCGAGAACGAACTCTCCGGGGTCCTGTCCACCGCGATGTCCTTTCTCGGCCTTTATCGCGATCCCGTCGTCGCGGAGGTGACACGGCGCTGCGACTGGCGGATCGCGGACCTGATCGCCGACGCCACGCCGGCGACCCTCTATCTCGTGGTGCCGCCCTCCGACATCTCCCGGACGAAGCCGCTGATCCGCCTGGTGCTCAACCAGATCGGACGCCGCCTGACCGAAGACCTGCACGCCAGGGACCGGCGTCACCGCGTGTTGATGATGCTGGACGAGTTTCCCGCCCTTGGCCGGCTCGACTTCTTCGAGAGCGCGCTCGCCTTCATGGCGGGCTACGGCCTGAAGAGCTTCCTGATCGCGCAGTCCCTCAATCAGATCGAGAAGGCGTACGGCCCGAACAACTCGATCCTCGACAATTGTCACGTCCGCATCAGCTTCGCGACCAATGACGAGCGGACCGCGAAGCGGGTGAGCGACGCGCTCGGCACCGCGACCGAGATGAAGGCGATGCGGAACTACGCTGGGCACAGGCTCAGCCCCTGGCTCGGCCACCTGATGGTCTCCCGATCCGAAACCGCCCGGCCGCTGCTCACCCCCGGCGAGGTGATGCAACTCCCGCCGACGGACGAGATCGTGATGGCGGCCGGGGTGCATCCCATCCGGGCCAAGAAGGCCCGCTACTACGAGGATCGCCGCTTCACCGAGCGTGTCCTCGCGGCGCCCGATCCCGCCCGATGCGGTCGCACCCAACGCCAGGACGGATGGTCCAACCTTGCGCCGAAGCATCCCGATGCCGTGCTACTCGCCTCGATCGAGAAGGCCGAAGATGAGGCCAACAGCGGCCTGCGGCGCGAACCCGAGCTTCCCGATCACGTCGCCATCGCCAAGGAGACCAGCGAGCCCACGCCGGCCGAGGAGTTCACCGTCGTCCTCGACGATGCACCGGAGGACGCGGCGCGGCAGGGTCAGATCCTGCGCCGGCAGATGCGGGGGATCGCCCGAGCGGTCGCGCTCGATCCCAACGACGGCATCGATATGTGAGGCGGCCATGCGCGACCGGATGAACGTCTATTTCCCGCCCGAAATGCTGCGGCAGATCGCCGATCTCGCCGACCGCAAGAAGCTCTCGCGCTCGGCGATCGTCGAGGCGGCCGTCGCCTCCTTCCTGTCCCCCGACGGAGCCGACAAGCGCGAAGCCGCCTTCGCGCGGCGCCTCGACAGGCTTTCGCGCCAGGTCCAGCGGATCGAGCGCAACCTCGACGTCACCGCCGAAACGCTCGCGCTCTTCGTGCGCTTCTGGCTGACGATCACGCCGCCCCTGCCGAACGACGCCCATGCCTCCGCGCAGATCAAAGGACGCGAGCGCTATGAGGGCTTCATCGAGACCCTCGGGCAGCGTCTCCAGAAAGGTCAGAGCTTCCTCAAGGAGATTCCGGACGACGTTGCCGGTGTAGAATCGGACCGATCAGCCGCTTCAGAGGAAGACATTCTCTAGAACCGCGACAGCAGCACCTCGATCGTTGGCATCCGGTGATGCCCTGGTTTGAAAGCTGACTGTCGACCTCACCCGGTTATGGCAGGGGAGCCTATTCGGCAAGCCACGCGGTCAATTCGCTGATGCGGACCGCAAAGTCGCGCGCCATGTCCGGTCCGCCCTTGTGATTGATGCCGATGACATTCTGATGAGCATCGAGGAGCGGACCGCCCGACATTCCCTGGCCGATTTTCTGCGTGACCTCGATCAGTTGCACGCCACTCTTCATCGGGAGCAAACTGACTGTCCCCGACCGGATATTGAGCTTGTCCCCCGGTCCATAGCCCGGATAACCGAGTGCGATGGTCGGGGCGTCCTCGACGACGATTTGGTCCGAGCCCACCAGCTCGAAATATTCGGTTTCGGGAAGCGCCGGCTCCAGCAGTGCTAGGTCGCGATGCTCGTGTCGCTTGAGAACCTTCACCTTGAAGGTGTTGGAAGGTTTGCTCGGATGGTAGATCTCGACTGTCTCGACATTTTCGACGCAATGAGCTGCGGTCACGAGACCGACATCCTTCAGGAAGAAGCAGGTGCCTTGAGTGCCGGCGTCACCATCATGCTCGACTAGCCATACCGCGCGGTTGCGCATCTCGATCGCGGTTGGCTTCACCTTGAGCGGGGTGTCGGGAAAGCATTGGTTGAAGCGCACCATGATGCTGCGCACCGGAGGATCGGTCGGGCCCTTGATGAAGCTGAGCCACGAGATCTTGCCCGCAAGATGAGCAGCAAGGCTCGTGACGCCACCATATTCGGTGTGAAACCTAGCCTGCGCTTTCTCGATCCCAAGCATTTCCACCGAGTGGAGTACGGCGCGCAGATTGCGAACATAACGGCGATCGACGTTGATGAGCTCGTTGATCTTGAGGCCGGTGACCATGCGACGCGCGTGGCGATCGGCATAGTGCGCCTTGTCCGGATTGATCGCGAAGCCGTTGCCCGTAATCGCTTCGAGCAGGTTCGCCGCGAGCGCCTCGGCCGCGAAGCGGCCGGGCGGCGGGACCGCGACCTCGAATAGCCCGGCCGGCGCCTGGAAGGTCGAAAAGGTAATATCGTCGGCGTAACGCGTGTAGATCGCGCGCGCGGCCTTTGCGACCTGTAGAAGGACCGTGTCGAGCCGGTAGCAGATCATGTTCGAGAGAACCGGGCTGGTCGGCGCACCCTGGGGCAAGTGCCCGTTGTAGCAGCAGAGCCGCGCAACGATCTCCGAAACGCGATGATCGACGCCAAGCGCTCGCAACACGCCCCGTATCCGGTTTTCCGTGATCGATGGGAAAAAGTCTTTCAGATCGAGATTGACCACATGGCGTCGGCTTGTGTGCGCCTCGGCATTCGACTTGACCGAGCGGCCCGGCACGAAGCCATGGACGGGATTGCGAACGCGATAGAGTTGATCGAGGAGTGGTGCCAATTTCCGTTGCAGCATCTTGAGGCGATTGTCGGGAGCGGTGATGAGCCGCAGCTTTCCCGATCCTTTGGCAATCGCGAACTCTTTGTACATGGCCGCGCGATACCACCAGATCTTCTTCAGCTCTTGGGGCGAAACGCCGAGATGGGCGAGCAAGGCAGCTTCGCTGGCGAGTTCTGCCGGAATGGCGATCGGTATGTGCTTGCCAAAGAGCCGAGCGAGCGATGGCAACGGGGCCTTCCTTCCAATCACGCCAGGGTGCACATCGGATCATCCGGCGCGCATGATATGTAGAGACATTCACTCGTAGGCCGCAGTTACACAGCCCGTATGCGAAGGAAGACCCCGTTGGGAACGGGGTACCAGAACCGATCTGGCGTTTCCAGCGCTCCGCTTTCGACGCTCGCCAATCCAGCGGCAGACCAACCACTTCCCGCTCAAGCCGAAGTTTAGACTGAGACACCGCCCGGTGTTCCGCCGGCCGCCTGTATTTCTTCGCTACTGTACGACGACCCCTTGCTGGTTGTTGCAACGCCGCAATTCCTGCCTCTTCTACTCATCCCCGATCCAGGGCCGCGCGTCGCGAGGGCCCGCAAGCGAACGGGGACGAATTGGCGGCCAGTCATCGGCAATCGGAGGCGATACTTCGCGGCGCGCGCATGCTGCGCACGGCCCTCGGGCCGGCGATCGCCCGATTCCTGGAAGACCCCGCGATCGTCGAGGTGATGCTCAACCCCGATGGGCGGCTCTGGATCGACCGGCTGTCCGACGGTCTGGCCGATACGGGAGAGCTGCTGTCGGCGGCCGACGGCGAACGCATCGTCCGTCTGGTGGCCCACCATGTCGGCGCCGAGGTTCATTCCGGTAGCCCGCGTGTCTCGGCCGAGCTGCCGGAAACGGGCGAGCGCTTTGAAGGTCTCCTGCCGCCGGTCGTGACCGCGCCGGTCTTCGCCATCCGTAAGCCGGCTGTCGCCGTCTTCACGCTCGACGACTATGTCGCGGCCGGGATCATGACGGGCGACGAGGCCGCCATCCTCCGCCAGGCCGTAGCGGCGCGGGCCAATATCCTGGTCGCGGGCGGGACGAGCACCGGCAAGACCACGCTGACCAACGCCCTGCTTGCCGAGGTGGCGAAGTCAGCAGATCGCGTCATCGTCATCGAGGATACGCGCGAGCTGCAGTGCGCCGCGCCGAACCTCGTCGCCATGCGCACCAAGGACGGCGTCGCGACGCTGTCCGACCTGGTCCGCTCCTCGCTGCGGTTGCGGCCGGACCGCATCCCGATCGGAGAGGTGCGCGGCAGCGAGGCGCTCGACCTGCTGAAGGCCTGGGGAACCGGCCATCCCGGCGGCATCGGCACGATCCACGCGGGCACGGCCCTGGGTGCGCTGCGCCGCCTCGAGCAGCTCATCCAGGAAGCCGTCGTCACCGTTCCCCGCGCCCTGATCGCGGAAACCATCGACCTCGTGGCCGTGCTCTCCGGCCGCGGCGCTTCGCGCCGGCTCGCCGAGCTCGCCCGCGTCGACGCGCTCGGGCCGGACGGCGACTACCGCATCTCCCTCGCAACCCAGCCGCCCGACCGACAAGGAGACCCCGCATGATCCGACAGCTCTCACACGGCCGCCAGCGCATGGCGGCCGCCGCCTCGGCGCTGGCCATCAGCGTCTTTCTCGCCCCTGCCGCTCACGCTTCCGGCTCCTCCATGCCGTGGGAAGCGCCGCTGCAATCCATCCTCGAGTCCATCGAAGGCCCCGTCGCCAAGATCATCGCGGTGATCATCATCATCGTCACCGGCCTGACACTGGCCTTCGGCGACACATCGGGCGGTTTCCGGCGGCTGATCCAGATCGTCTTCGGCCTCTCGATCGCCTTCGCGGCCTCCAGCTTCTTCCTGTCCTTCTTCTCCTTCGGCGGCGGGGCGCTGGTCTGATGCCGGCCAGCCTGCAACACGCCGACGAGGTGCCGGGCTTCTCCGTGCCGGTCCACCGGGCGCTGACCGAGCAGATCCTGCTCGGCGGCGCCCCGAGAAGCATCGCCATCATGAACGGCACGCTGGCCGGCGCCGTCGGGCTCGGCCTGCGGCTCTGGCTCGTCGGTCTCGCCATCTGGGCGATCGGCCATTTCGCCGCGGTCTGGGCGGCGAAGCGCGACCCGCTCTTCGTGGAAGTCGGCCGCCGGCATCTGCGCATCCCCGGCCATCTCACGGTCTGAGGCGGAGCCATGATGAACCTTGCCGAATACCGCCGCACCGCAAGCCGTCTCGCGGATTTCCTGCCCTGGGCGGCCCTGGTCGGCGAAGGTGTCATTCTCAACAAGGACGGAAGCTTCCAGCGCACCGCGCGCTTCCGCGGTCCCGATCTCGACTCGGCCGTGGCCGCCGAGCTGGTGGCCGTCGCCGGTCGCCTCAACAACGCCTTCCGCCGTCTCGGATCGGGCTGGGCCATTTTCGTCGAGGCGCAGCGCCACGAGGCGGCCACCTATCCGGCAAGCCGCTTCGGCGACGCCGCATCCGCCCTGGTCGACGCCGAGCGCAAAGCCGATTTCGAGGAAGCGGGCACGCACTACGAGTCGAGCTACTTCCTGACCTTCCTCTATCTGCCGCCGGCCGAGGACGCCGCGCGCGCGGAAACCTGGCTCTATGAAGGGCGCGACCATGCCGGCGTCGATCCGCATGAGAGCCTGGCGTCCTTCATCGACCGCACCGACCGCGTGCTCCAGCTCGTCGAAGGCTTCATGCCGGAGTGCCGCTGGCTCGATGACGGCGAGACGCTGACCTATCTGCATTCGACCGTCTCGACCAAACGCCATCGCGTCCGCGTCCCGGAAACGCCAATCTATCTCGACGCGTTGCTCGCCGATCAGCCGCTCACCGGCGGCCTCGAGCCGCGTCTCGGCGATACGCATCTGCGGATCCTCACGATCGTCGGGTTTCCGACAGCGACCACGCCCGGGCTGCTCGACGATCTCAACCGGCTGCCGTTCCCGTATCGGTGGACGACGCGGGCGATCCTGCTCGACAAGACCGACGCCACCCGGCTGCTGACACGCATCCGCCGCCAGTGGTTCGCCAAGCGCAAGTCGACCGCCGCGATCCTGAAGGAGGTGATGACCAACGAGGCCTCGGTCCTCGTGGACACCGATGCGGCGAACAAGGCGGCGGACGCCGACCTCGCCCTGCAGGAGCTCGGCGCCGACTACGCCGGGCAAGCCTATGTGACCGCGAGCGTCACCGTCTGGGACGCCGATCCGCGCGCCGCCAACGAGAAGCTGCGCCTGGTGGAGAAGGTCGTTCAGGGCCGCGACTTCACCGCGATGCCCGAGAGCATCAACGCCGCGGATGCCTGGCTCGGCTCGCTGCCCGGCCATGTCTACGCCAATGTCCGCCAGCCGCCGATCTCCACGCTCAATCTCGCCCACATGATCCCGCTCTCGGCGGTGTGGGCGGGGCCGGAACGGGACGAGCACTTCGGGTCGCCCCCCTTGCTCTACGGCAAGACCGAGGGAAGCACCCCGTTCCGGTTTTCACTTCACGTCGGCGACGTCGGCCACACGCTCGTCGTCGGGCCGACGGGCGCCGGCAAGTCCGTCCTGCTCGCGCTGATGGCGCTCCAGTTCCGGCGCTATTCGCGGTCACAGGTCTTCGCCTTCGACTTCGGCGGCTCGATCCGCGCCGCCGCGCTCGCCATGGGCGGCGACTGGCACGATCTCGGCGGCGGCCTCACCGACGCGGCCGACGCCTCCGTCTCGCTTCAGCCGCTCGCCCGCGTCCACGAGACCCATGAACGCGCCTGGGCCACCGACTGGATCGTCGCCATCCTCATGCGGGAAGGCGTGACGATCACCCCGGAGGTGAAGGAGCATCTCTGGACGGCCCTGACATCGCTGGCCTCCGCCCCGCTCGAGGAACGCACGCTCACCGGCCTCACGGTCCTGCTGCAATCCAACGATCTCAAGCAGGCGCTCCGGCCCTATTGCGTCGGCGGCCCCTATGGCCGGTTGCTCGACGCGGAGAGCGAGCATCTCGGCCAGGCCTCGGTCCAGGCCTTCGAGACCGAAGGGCTGATCGGCGCCGGCGCCGCGCCGGCCGTCCTCGCCTATCTCTTCCACCGCATCGGCGATCGCCTCGACGGCCGGCCAACGCTGCTGATCGTGGACGAAGGCTGGCTCGCGCTCGACGACGAGGGGTTCGCGGCGCAGCTCCGCGAATGGCTGAAGACGCTGCGCAAGAAGAACGCCTCGGTCGTCTTCGCCACGCAATCGCTCGCCGACATCGACGTCAGCGCCGTCGCGCCGGCCATCATCGAGAGCTGCCAGACGCGGCTTCTGCTCCCGAACGAACGCGCGATCGAGCCGCAGATCACCGCCATCTACCGGCGCTTCGGCCTCAACGACCGCCAGATCGAGATCCTCGCGCGCGCCACGCCCAAGCGCGACTACTACTGCCAATCGCGGCGCGGCAACCGCCTGTTCGAACTCGGCCTGTCCGAGGTTGCGCTGGCGCTCTGCGCTACCTCCTCGAAATCAGACCAGACGGCCATCCAGTCGATCCTCGCCGAGCATGGCCGCGACGGCTTCCTGTCGGCCTGGCTGCGCGCCCGCGACGTCGGCTGGGCCGCCGACCTCATTCCCGATCTCACCAATCTGGAGACCACGCCATGATTATCCGTCGTTCGCGCGCGGCGCTTCTCGCCGGGTCCATCCTCTCGCTTCCGATCCTCGTCTCATCCGTCTTCGCGCCGCCGGCCGCCGCGCAATGGATCGTCTACGATCCCACCAACTATGTGCAGAACGTGCTGTCGGCGGCGCGCGCGCTGGAGCAGATCAACAATCAGATCCAGAGCCTCCAGAACGAGGCGCAGATGCTGATCAACCAGGCGCGCAACCTCGCGAGCCTGCCTTACTCCGCGCTCCGGCAGCTCCAGCAATCGGTGCAGCGCACGCAGCAGCTTCTGGCGCAGGCGCAGCGCATCGCCTTCGACGTCCAGCAGATCGACCAGGTGTTCCAGAGCCAGTACGGCAACATCTCGCTCTCGACCTCCGACCGGCAGCTCGTCGCCGATGCGCGGTCCCGCTGGCAGAACACGGTGGCCGGGCTCCAGGACGCCATGCGCGTTCAGGCCGGCGTCGTCGGCAATATCGACACCAACCGCGCCGAGATGGCGGCGCTCGTCGGCCAGAGCCAGGGCGCGACCGGCGCGCTACAAGCCACGCAAGCCGGCAACCAGCTCCTCGCGCTCCAGTCACAGCAGCTCGCGGACCTCATCGCGGTCATCTCGGCGAACGGCCGGGCGCAGGCGCTGACGGATGCGGAGCGTGCGGCGGCCGCCGAGCAGGGACGCGAACAGCGCCGCCGTTTCCTGACGCCCGGCTCCGGCTATCAGCCCGGCAACGCCCGGATGTTCCCCGGCGGCAACTGAGGGGGGCGGCGTGGACGGCAAGATGCTCGCCCGGCTCGGCGCCATCGTTTTCATCGCCTTCGCGATCACCGCGACGGCGATCGAGATGACCCGCAAGGACGAGGCGCCCGCGCTCCGGCCGGCCCCCGTCCTCGAGCCCGTGCGCGATCCGCTCCGTGAGGGGCAGCGTCGGTGCCAGCAGCTCGGCAAGGCCGCCGCCCGCGACCCCGAATGCCTGCGCGTCTGGGCCGAGACCCGCGAGCGTTTCCTCGGCAACCGCACCGCGCCGCCGCCACGTTCCGACCAGGGACGGTGAAGCATGGGCGGCAGCGGCGTCATCGACAACTTCCTCGGGGTCTTCACCAGCTACATCGACTCCGGCTTCGGCCTGCTCGGTGGCGAGGTGGCCTTCATCGCGACGACGCTCATCGTCATCGACGTGACGCTCGCCGCCCTGTTCTGGAGCTGGGGCGCGGACGACGACATCATCGCCCGCCTGGTGAAGAAGACGCTGTTCGTCGGCGTCTTCGCCTACATCATCGGCAACTGGAACAACCTCGCCCGGATCGTCTTCGAGAGCTTCGCCGGCCTCGGCCTTCAGGCATCCGGCACCGGCTTTACCGTGCAGGATCTGATGCGGCCCGGCCGGGTCGCCCAGACCGGCCTCGATGCCGCGCGCCCGCTGCTCGAATCCATCTCCAACCTGATGGGCTGGATCGCCTTCTTCGAGAACTTCATCCAGATCGCCTGCCTGCTGTTCGCCTGGGCGCTGGTCCTGCTCGCCTTCTTCATCCTCGCGATCCAGCTCTTCATCACCCTGATCGAGTTCAAGCTGACCACCCTGGCCGGCTTCGTGCTCATCCCGTTCGGCCTGTTCGGCAAGACGGCGTTCATGGCCGAGCGGGTGCTCGGCAACGTCATCTCTTCCGGCGTCAAGGTGCTGGTACTGGCCGTCATCATCGGCATCGGCTCGACGCTGTTCAGTCAGTTCACCGCCGGCTTCGGCGGCGCGACGCCGACCATCGACGACGCCATGGCCGTCGTTCTGGCCGCTCTTTCCCTTCTCGGCCTCGGCATCTTCGGTCCTGGAATCGCCAATGGCATCGTCTCAGGCGGTCCCCAACTCGGCGCGGGCGCGGCGGTCGGCACCGGCATCGCGGTCGGCGGCGCCGCACTGGCCGCCGGAGGCGCTGCCGGTCTCACCCTGCGGGGTGGCGCCGCAACCATGTCCGGCGGCGCCGCGGCCATAAGGGGTGGGGCGGCCGCGGCGGGCGCGACCTCGGCGGCCTACAGCCTCGGCTCCCTGGGCCAATCGGGCGCTGCCGGCGTTGCCGGTGGTCTTGGGGGTGTCGCACGGGCGGCCGGCAGCGCGGCGGCCTCGCCCCTTCGCCGTGCTGCTGAAAGCGTCAAATCCAGCTTCTCCGCCGGCGCGAAAGTCGGTTTCGGCGCCACCGGGGGCTCATCGAGCATGGGCACGGTCGCGGGCGACGCTGGCGCGGCCGCGAGCACGCCGACCGCCGAGGGTCCGCCAGCCTGGGCCCGGCGCATGCGGCGTGGCCGGGCCATGAGCCACGGCGTCACCCTCGCTGCCCACGCGATCCGTTCGGGCGACGGCCATGGCGGCGGCTCCTCCATCAATCTCTCCGAAAGCGACCGCACATGAGCTTCTTCAAACGCCCCGGGACCCACTACGGAAAAACCCCCGAACCCGAGACTCCCTATCAAAGGGCCGCGCAGGTCTGGGACGAGCGCATCGGCTCGGCCCGCGTGCAGGCGAAGAACTGGCGCCTCATGGCCTTCGGCTGCCTGATCCTCTCCGCCGCCTTCGCCGCCGCTCTCGTTTGGCAATCGGCGCGCGGGACGGTCGTGCCCTGGGTGGTGCAGGTCGACAATCTCGGCCAGGCGCAAGCGGTCGCGCCGGCCCAGGCCGACTATCGGCCGACCGACCCGCAGGTCGCGTGGCATCTGGCCCGTTTCATCGAGCAGGTCCGCTCGATCCCCGCCGACGCCATCGTCGTGCGGCAGAACTGGCTGCGCGCCTATGAATTCACGACCGATCGCGGCGCGGCGGCGCTCAACGATTATGCCCGCGCCAATGACCCGTTCACCAAGGTCGGCAAGCAACAGATCGCCGTCGAGGTCTCCAGCGTCATCCGCGCTTCGCCCGACAGCTTCCGCGTCGCCTGGACGGAACGCCACTACGAGAACGGGCAGCTTTCCACGACGCAGCGCTGGACCGCGATCCTGACCATCGTGATCCAGACCCCGCGCGACACCGAACGGCTCCGCGCCAATCCGCTCGGCATCTACATCAACGCCATCAACTGGTCGCGGGAGATGGGACAATGACACCACCTCTCCGCGGAACCGGAGACCCGGCTTTCCGTAAATCCGGCATTGCGCTTGTGCTGCTCTCCGCGCTCGTTCTCGCGGGCTGTGCGACCAACCGGCCCCCGCAGATCAGCTATGACGCCGATGTGCCGCCGCTTCCGGCGATCCCGGCGGCCGTGACGGAGACGGCGCCGCGGCCGCTGCACACCCCTCCGGCCTGGACGCCGGCCCGTGGCGGCTCCGCCGCCTCGACCCCGTCCGGCCGGGTCGAGAACGCCAACACCGCCGCGCGCGTCCAGCCCCGCCGCGAAGGCTATTACAACGCGATCCAGATCTATCCCTGGAGCGAAGGCGCCCTCTATCAGGTCTATGCCGCGCCCGGTCAGATCTCCGACATCGCGCTGGAGCCGGGCGAGAACCTCACCGGTGCCGGCCCGATCGCCGCGGGCGACACCGCGCGCTGGATTATCGGCGACACCGAGAGCGGCAGCGGCACGACCCGGCGCGTGCATGTGCTGGTCAAGCCCACGCGGCCGGACATCTCGACCAATCTCGTCATCACCACGGACCGGCGCGTCTACATGATCGAGTTGCGATCGGGCGAGAAACCCTACATGCCGGCCGTCGCCTGGGCCTATCCGCAGCCGCCCGCCTCGCAGCGGCAGGCTGTGCCCGCCACGCCGGTCATACCGGCGGTGGCGGCCCGGAACTATCGCTATGGCCTCACCGGCGACACTCCGCCCTGGCGTCCGATCGCGGTCTATGACGACGGCCGGCGCGTCTATGTCGAGTTCCCGCGCGGGATCGTTCAGGGCCAGATGCCGCCGCACTTCGTCATCGGCGCCGATGGCGAACCGCAGATCGTCAACAGCCGCATCTATCAGAACGTCCTGATCGTCGATCGCCTGTTCGGTGCCGCCGAGCTGCGTCTCGGAAGCGGCGAGCGCCAGCAGACGGTCAGGATCGTCCGCACCGACGGAAGGCGCACGTCATGAGCGACAGTGAGAACACCCGCGACACCGACGTGCCGCTCACCGCATCCTCCGGCGAGGCCGCGGCCCCCATGCGACTGCGCGCCGAGCCGCCGCGCGTCACGCGCCTGTCGCGCAAGGTGCTGGCGAGCCTCGGCCTCGTCGCCGCGATCGGCGTCGGCGGCGCGCTGATCTATGCGCTGCAGACGCGCAATGCCGGCACCGGCGGCGAGGAACTCTACTCCACCGAGAACCGGCCGACGGCCGACGGTCTCGCCGGCCTGCCGCGCGACTATACCGGCCCGCTCCTGGGGCCGCCGCTTCCCGGCGATCTCGGCCGCCCGATCGTGGGTGCCCAGAACCGCGGCCAGCCGGTCGTCCCGCCGGCCGTGGCCGCGCCCCGCGTCGATCCGGCCGAGCAGCGGCGGCTCGCCGAGGAAGAGGCGGCGCGAACGAGCCGGGTGTTCTTTCAGACCGAGGCGCGGGGCGCCGCTCCCGCGGGCGCCTCCGGCGGCATCGCCAGCCCCAACCTCGCTGGCCTCGGGCTACCCGGCCAGCCGGGCGCGCTGACGGCGCAGGATCGCCAGCTCGCCTTCCTCAACGCCGCGGTCGACCGGCGCACCGTCGCGCCCGATCGCGTCGCGGCGCCGGCCTCGCCCTATGTCCTCCAGGCAGGCGCGGTCATCCCGGCGGCGCTCATCACCGGCATCCGTTCCGACCTGCCGGGCCAGATCACGGCGCAGGTCACGGAGCACATCTATGACAGCCCGACCGGCCGCATCCTGCTCGTGCCGCAGGGCACCCGGATCATCGGCGAATACAGCAACGATGTCGGCTTCGGGCAGCGCCGGGTGCTCCTGGTCTGGAACAGGCTCATCTTCCCGAACGGCCGCTCGATCGTGCTGGAGCGGCAGCCGGGCGCCGACACGCAGGGCTATGCCGGTCTCGAGGACGGTGTCGACTATCATTGGTGGGATCTGGCGAAGGCCGCCGGCCTGTCGACGCTGCTTGCCGTCGGCGCCGAACTCGCCGTCGATGACGATGATCGATTGGTGCAGGCCATCCGCAACGGCGGCCAGGACACGATCAACGACGCCGGCCAGCAGATCGTCCGCCGCCAACTCAATGTCGCCCCGACGCTGACCATTCGGCCGGGCTTTCCGGTTCGCGTGATCGTCACCCGCGACCTCGTGCTCGAACCCTATGGAGCGCTCCGATGACCAAGCTCAAGCTCGGCCCCATCGCCGACGACAAGCCGGTCAAGGTCACGCTGGAGCTGCCGGCGCCGCTACATCGCGACCTCGTCGCCTATGCCGAAGTGCTGGCGCGCGAGACGGGTCAGGCCGCCATCGATCCGGCCCGACTCATCGTGCCCATGCTGGAGCGGTTCATTTCGACGGATCGGGGTTTTGCAAAGGCGCGGCGGGTCGACCGCGTCTCGGAGCGGAAGGACGTATGAGGCGGTGGCCGGCGAACCAGCTTTCGTCCCGCTCGGAGAGCCTCCGCGCCAGATGCAGAAGATGCCCGACGGCGGGATTGGTCGAGGCCGACGGGTGGGCGGCGCTGAACTCCAGAACCGCACCCTCGATCGGGCGAAAGGCCACATCGGGAAAGCCCAGCCCGGTCACCGTGCTCCCGACGATCGTCACGCCGCTCCCATTCGAGACGATGTGCAAAAGCGACTCGCGTGTGACCGCCTGTCGTTCAATCCTCGGCGCATGGCCTCGCGCCTCAAGATGTCGAGGGATGTAGTTCGCGGCATCCGGCCCCGGGGCCATATCCGTCACGATGAAATGGCGATCGGCGAGATCGTCCCACGTGACGGTCTCCCGTCCGGCCAGCGCGTCCTCGATCGACGTCGCGACGTGGATCGGCTCGTTCCAGAGACGCATGAGCTTGTAGCCCGCTCCGGGCGGGATTTCCGTGACGAAGCCGACATCCATCTGCCCGCGCCGAACGGCGGCGATCTGCTCCGCCGAGCCGGCCTCGATGAACTCGATCCGGACCTTCGGTCGATCCAGCCGGAAGCTCCTGAAAAGCTCGGACTGGAAACCTGTCGCCAGGGGATCGAAGAAGCCGACTCTCAACACGGATGATTCCCGTGCGGCCAGGCTGGCGGCGTCCAACGCCGAGCCGATCTCACTCATCCCCGCGTGCGCCCGATCCAGGAACTGCTGTCCGACCTCGGTGAGTTCCACGCCGGTGTGAAGGCGTCGGAACAGCAGGCCGCCGATCTCTTCCTCGATGTCCCGAATCCGCCGGCTGACCGCCGACTGCTCGACGCCCAGGGCCTCCGCAGCTCGCCGAAAGCTGCCGCGCTCGGCGGCGGCGATCACATAGCGGATGTGGCGTAGCTCGATCCTCGGTCGGGGCATGATTTCCTCACCATTCTCTCAAGGCCTTTGAACGCAAGCTCGGCTCGGCCCCGAGAACGGCTTCATTCAAACTACTCTTTCTCGATGCCGACCTGTACCTGAGCAGCACGACCGCTATTCTCGCAGGCTCATTCGCCGCTGCGGTCATCTTTGCGATGGAGCAGCCAGAGGACATCGACATGAACGAGATCCTTTTCCGGCCCATCGCTCACGAACTCTGATGTCAGGAAAAGATTTCGACGCGAAACGGATGTTCCCGCGCACCAGCAACGGCTTGGCTCCGTGGTCCGGACGGCCGAACTGGATCAGGCCGCGCGACCAGCGTTACGGACCATGGAACATCGCCAGATTGCCCCAAGGGGAGTAGTAACAAAGATCCGTCAACCGCTTCGTTGTCGAAGCGCCCGCTACCTTGCTCGTGAGTTTACGCGGCAAGCGTTGCACCCAACACCATCAGTCGGCACTTACCTATCAGTCGGCATTTTCGAGTTGGACGGTGACGGGGCCGGGGCGGTCAAAAATCGACACGTCGCCCGTGACCTGTCCGAGGATGACGATGCCCGGCGACGGGACACTGCCGCTGCGATAGTAGATGACGAAATGATTGGAACTCCACAGGCCCAGGGTGCCCGTGGAGAAGTCGCGCTGTCGTGTCATCTCTGGCAAAGAGGACGGCAGATTGCCGGTCTTTTCCTGACGAAGATGGTCCCTCATCCCGATGGTGAGCGGCAGCATCTCGACCAGCGCACGGGTGGCGTCGTTCTCGACGAGATCAGCCGTGACCTCGCCCCAATCGGACGAGATGCGAATACGATCCTGAGCCATGACAGGTCCAACCATTGCCAGTGCGATGACGGCGGCGCTCAACAGGGATCTAAGCATGTGGTCATCTCTCCGTTTCTCTGAAGCATCCTCGTCGTATCGGTTCGACCATGGGTCAGGCACTTTGTTCGCACGACCTGATTAGGTCGCGAGATCTCTGGTGCAGGTGAAGGCGGCTCCAGCCTGACCACGCGGTTGGGCGGCGAGCATGAGCGGGTTCGTCGGCACGAGCTCGAGCGACCTCACCATTCTCTCGGTGCCAGTCTTGTACTTGAGGAAGTGAGGTGACCCGATGTGCGCCTCATAAGCCTCGCGGCTGGCGTAAACTTCGAGCAGGCGGACCTGCGTGGGATCGTCGGCGAGCTGGATGGAGTGCAGCATCAGGACCCCCGGCTCCAGCCGCACCGACGCCTCCTGATTTTCGGCTCCGATCGCCCTGAAGGCTTCAAGCTGGGCAGGATCGATCTCCAATTCCACAAGACGAACCATCATGCTCTCCGCTGCTGGCCGGGCGACGGGCCCATCAGATTGGGCTTCGGCACGCGACCACGACGCGGCGCCAATCGCCAGCACGAGAATGGCGCCGAGGGCTAACATCCTGGTTCCCAGCCTGTTCATTTCATGCCCCTTCCGGCTAGTTTCCAGTTCCGCCCTTCGTGCGACCGGCAAACACCTCCTTGGCCACCGGCAGCGCCGAAAAGGCGTTCGGCCAGCCGGAATAGAAGGCGAGATGCGTGATGACCTCGCCGGCTTGCGCCTGCGTGAGTCCAGCGTCCATCGCCCGGTTGAGATGATAGGGGATCTGCTCGGTCTTGCCCGTGGCGATCAGCGCCGCGACGGTGACGAGGCTCCGGTCGCGCGGCGCCAGGCCGGGACGAAGCCACAGGTCGCGGAACAGGTAATCGGTCGTGTACTCGACCACACCGGGCGCCACGTCGCCGAACTGGCCGGCGACGCGTTGCGCGCGCCGCGCCTCGGCGGCCTCGTCCAACGGCAAGTGCGGCGCCGTCTCCTGCGGAAGCTGGTCGACGCCGATGCCGCGCCTGGCGAAGACCTCGCCTACCGGCCCGATGGCGGCCATCGCATCGCCCCAGCCCGCATAATAAGCGAGATGGACGATCGTCTCGGACAGTTCCGCCGGGGTGACGCCATTCTCCAGCGCCTGGTCGCCATAATATCCGAGCGCGCCCGCCTGCCCTTGGGCGATCATCGCCGCGACCGTGATCAGGCTGCGGTCGCGGCGGTTGAGCCCGGGACGATTCCAGATCTCGCCATAGAGACGCCCCTGCGTGTACCTCTCCAGCGCGGGCGCGACCGAGCGAACCTGCTCGGGCGAAAGACGGCGTCCTTCCACGTTCGGCTGCTGAGCTTCGGCGTTCGTGGCTGTCATCATGAGAACTCCCATGAGGGGGGCGAATAGACGCTTCATTTCGGTCTCCTGGCAATCCTGACAATTTGCGGCCCTGCGGAGCACGGCATCTTACGCGGCGCTCAAGCAGGCATCGGGGCAGTCACGGGCGGACCAGGACCTTGAGTGCTTCGCGCTCGTCCATCGCCCGATAGCCATCGGGCACGCCGTCCAGCCCCACGGTGCGATCGAACACGCGGCCGGGTTCGATCCGGCCCTCCATCACGTCCGGAAGCAGCTCGTCGATATAGGCGCGCACCGGGGCGGGACCGCCAGCGACGGTCACATTGCGGTAGAACATCGGCTGCGCGCCCGGGATGGCGTCGTAATGTGCAACGCCTACCCGTCCGACGGCGCCGCCTGGACGAGCGATGCCCATAGCCGTTTCAATGGCCTGCCCCGTCCCGACGCATTCGAGGACGGACCGGACGCCGATGCCCCCGGTAAGCTCCCGGACGCGCTCGATCGCCTGCTCGCCGCGCTCGCTCACGATCTCCGTCGCGCCGAACTGCCTGGCGAGTTCAAGCCGCGGGGGGTGGCGGCCCATGATGATGATCTGCTCGGCCCCGAGCCGTTTGGCGGCAATGACACCGCAGAGCCCGACCGCACCGTCGCCCACCACGGCGACCGTGCCGCCGGGCCGAACGCGGGCGGTGACGGCCGCATGGTGACCGGTGCCCATCACATCCGAGAGCGTGAGGAGAGAAGGCATCAGCGCGTCATCTTCGCCGACGTTCAGCGGGTACAGGGTTCCGTCAGCTTGAGGAATACGCAGGGCTTCCGCCTGTGCGCCGCCGGCGTCGCCGCCACTGCCGAAGAAGCCGCCGTGCACGCACGCGGTCTGCAGGCCTTCGTCGCAGAACATGCAGCTTCCATCGGAGTAGGCGAACGGCATGATCACGACCTGACCACGCCGGAGCCGATGGACGCCGCTGCCGATCTCCTCGACCACGCCGATCGCCTCGTGACCCATCTGCTGGCCGCTTATGTTCGGGCCGCCATTATAGGGCCACAGGTCGCTGCCGCAGATGCAGGCGCGGGTGATACGGATGACCGCGTCCGTGGGCTCTATGATCGCGGCGTCGGGGACGCTCTCGATCCGGACGTCGCCGGCCTTGTGCATGACGGTTGCGCGCATGGTCCTGCTCCTCACTTACTCCGCAGGGGCGGCGCGATATTGGTCCTCGGTCACCTGCTCCATCCAGGAGACGACGGAGCCGTTCTCGGCTTCCTGCACGGCGATGTGGGACATGGCCGTCGTGGATGACGCACCGTGCCAGTGTTTGACGCCGGGCGGGCACCAGATCACGTCGCCCGGGCGGATCTCCTCGACGGGCCCGCCTTCGACCTGTGTCCGGCCGACACCCGAGGTCACGATCAGTTTCTGGCCAAGCGGGTGGGTGTGCCATGCCGAGCGCGCGCCCGGCTCGAAGGTGACGAGCGCCGCGGAAGCGCGCGTGGGCTCCACGGCGCCGAACAGCGGATCGATCCGCACGGAGCCGGTGAAGTTCTCGGACGGCCCCTCCACCGAAGGGCGGGCGCCATTACGGCTGATTTCCATCTGCGCTCCTCCTCCCGCCGAGGAAGGCTGCGCCTGTGATGGCGCCGCTGCCACGGCCGCCAATGACATCGACAAGATTGCTGCAGCTGACTTCATCGTCGTCTCCTTGAAGCAACAACCTATGGACTGCTCATTGTCTCGATTAGACGGTAAAATCCGCAAACGGTAATGAGCAGGATTCAGTAATGACTCGAGAAACAATGGCCGACCTCGTCGCCTTCCTGGCCGTCGCCAGGGAACGCAGCTTTACCCGGGCGGCGGCGCAAATCGGCGTGTCGGCTTCCGCGCTCAGCCATACGATCCGCAAGCTCGAGGAGCGCCTCGGCGTTCGCCTCCTCATCCGGACAACCCGGAACGTCTCTCCGACCGAGGCCGGCGAACGCCTGTTGAACTCCGTAGGCCCGCACCTCGATCAGATCCGCATGGAGGTCGATGGGCTGAGCGAGCTTCGGGACAAGCCGGCCGGAACGATCCGCATCACCACCGGCGACCATGCAGCCGAGACGATTCTCATGCCCGCTGTAGCCGCGCTCCTGCCAGCCTATCCGGACCTCAAGGTGGAGATCAGCGTCGATGCCGGCTTTGTCGATATCGCAGCGCAAGGTTTCGATGCCGGTGTTCGTATGGGCGAGACGATCGCGCAGGATATGATCGCGGTTCGCATCGGACCGGACATGCGGATGGCGGCCGTCGGCTCGCCAGCGTACTTCGAACGAGGGGGCCTGCCGCGCGCGCCCGACGATCTTGCGGGGCACAACTGCATCAATCTTCGTTTTCCGACACACGGCGGCGTGTATGTCTGGGAGTTCGAGAAGGCCGGCCGTGCGCTCAATGTGCGCGTCGGCGGCCAGTGCACCGTCAATGACATCAGGCTCGCCCGCATGGGAGCCATCGCCGGTTCCGGTATCGCCTACCTGCCGGACGATTACGTTCAACCCGACATCGACGCAGGGAGGCTGCAACGCGTGCTGGAGGATTGGTGCCCTCCATTCCCAGGATACCACATTTACTATCCGAGCCGCCGTCAGCAGTCTCCCGCCCTGGCCGTGATACTCGACGCTCTCCGCGACCGGGGATGAACATCTGCCGCCCATGGTAGAGCCTATTCCGCACCTGGAAGAGCATCGCCGGCGCACCTGCGATCGCCCCGCTAAGTGGCGAGCTCGCCTAGTCGCTATCAGGTCTCTGAATGGCAGCTAGCGAGATAGGTGATGGACGCTACAGCTCACCCAAAGGCTCAGGTTCCATCTCGCCGCTCATGCAAGGTGCTGCTCGAAGAAGGATTGCAGCTTATCGAACGGGATCACGTCGACCTTGTCGTAGAGGTCGGTGTGGTTGGCGCCCGGAATGATCATCAGTTCCTTCGGCTCTGCCGCGGCCGCGAAGGCGGTTTCGCTGAAGTAGCGCGAGTGGGCATTCTCGCCATGGATCAGCAGGACCGGACGCGGCGAGATTTCCGCAATGTAGGTCAGGAGCGGCATGTTCATGAACGACAGCGGCGTGGTCTGCGTCCAGGAGTTGCCCGAGTTGACCGCGCGTGGGTGAAAGCCACGCGGCGTCCTGTAATAGTCGTGGTAGTCGACTAGGAACTGTGCCTCGCCACCGTGCAGCTCGTTGTAGGGCGGCTGGTAAGCCGGGGCGCCTTTTTCCGCATCGGCCCAGCGCTGCCGGCTCATTTGCTCCAGCATTTGCGTGCGCTGTTCGAGGGTCATGCTGTCATTGTAGCCCTTCGACATGACGCGGGTCATGTCGTACATGGTGCTGGTCGCAACGGCCTTGACGCGCTTGTCCGCGGCGACGGCGTTCAACGCCATGCCGCCCCAGCCGCAAATGCCGATGATGCCGATCCGCTCGCGGTCGACGGAAGAATGCAGGCCGAGATAGTCGACAGCGGCGCTGAAATCCTCGGTGTTGATGTCCGGCGAGGCGACATTGCGTGGTTCGCCGCCGCTTTCACCAGTATAGGACGGATCGAAAGCCAGCGTGACGAAGCCGCGCTCCGCCATGGTCTGCGCATAAAGACCCGAAGACTGCTCCTTCACCGCCCCGAACGGACCGCTGACGGCGAGCGCCGGCAGGCGCCTGTCGGCACGGTTCTTCGGCAGATAGAGATCGCCCACCAGGGTGATGCCGTAGCGGTTCCTGAACGTGACCTTCTCATGGTCGACGTTTTCACTCTTTGGGAAAACCTTGTCCCATTCGTTTGCCATAGTCTGAGCCTTTGCGTTGGAAGCGTTGAACATTGAAGCGACGCCGAAGGCGGCGACACTGGCGCCGGTCAGCTTCAGGAGGTCGCGGCGACCGAAGTCCAGGCCGCGTGCCGGTTCTGCTGTATTGCCGGAAGTATGCGTTCTCATGTCTGTCTCCTTTCTGTTGCTGGTGCATGTGTTCGGTTGGGATTGAGCCGCTCCGCCAGATTGGTCAGCCGTGCCGATCACGCGGGCTTCAGCAGGCGCCGGCCATTGCCGATGACCGCGATCGAAAGGGCGGCCAGAACCATGCTGCCGATGAAGGTCGCGGAGATCGTCATGCCGTCCAGCAGCAGCCCGCCGACCACGGCGCCCAGCAGGATCGACATCTGAATCGCCGCGACCATCAGGCTGCCGGCGGCCTCTGGCGCATCGTCGGCGTTCTGCGACATCCAGGTCATCCAGATCACCGACATTGCGGTGTTCATAGCGCCCCAGAGAGCGAGGAACAGGGCCGCCGCGATCACCGAGCCGCCGAGTAGCAGCAGGCCGAGTGTGCAGCCGCCCATCAGCAGCGCGGGCAGTCTCAGCAGAGGCGCGACATTGCCGCTCACGAACTGGCCCGACGCCCAGGTTCCGACGAAGCCGGCGCAGCCCAGCACGAGCAGAAGGATGGAGAGTATCGTCACATCCACGCCCGTCACCTGTTCCAGAAACGGGCGCAGATAGGTGAACATGGTGAAGGCGGATCCCCAGGTGAGCATCGCCGCGATCAGGCCACGCAGGAAATAGGGGCGCTGCAAGAGCGCGACCATCGAACGAAAATCCTGACGCTGCCGGGCGGGCAACGACGGCAGTGCAACCAGATGCCAGACGAGGTTGAAGGCGACGATGGGCGTCAGCGCCCAGAACACCGCGCGCCAGCCGAACAGGTCGCCCAGATAGCTGCCGATCAGGGCGGCGAAGGCGGCCGCAATGGCCTGCCCGCCATACATCAGGGCGAGCGCACGCGGCACGTCGCTTGTCGGAACCAGCCGCATGATGACGGCGGTGGCCAGAGCCCAGAAGCCGCCGATGCAGATGCCAAGCAGGGCGCGGCCGATCATCAGCACCGCGAAATTCGGCGCTGCCGCCACCAGTACCAGCGACAGCAGCATCAAACCCGTCATCGCGACCAGGACCCATTTCCGGTTCAGCGTGCCGGCGGCGGTGGTGATGACCATGCTGGCCGCTACTGCGAACAGGCCGCTGATCGAAATCGCCTGTCCGGTCTGACCCTCTGTCGCGCGCAGTCCCTCGGCCATCGGCGTGAGCACGCTGACCGGCATGAACTCCGAGGCGATCAGCATCGCCACGCACAGCGCCATGGAGAGGACCGCGCCCCAAGCTGCAACGGGTCTGCTGTCTGCATCGAATGTGGCGGCGACGGCCATCGGTTGGCTCCTGCAAAGATTGTTGCAGTGCAACCTAGTGGATTTGCGATAAACCAATTAGCTGTTGAAATCGGCATGAACTTATCGATCAGATCGAATAGTCTGCCGAGCGTGCGACAAGCGAGGACCGCCATGGCCAAAACCGATCTCAACCAACTGACGTGGTTCCAGGCCGTCGCCGAGGAGCGCAGCTTCACCCGGGCGGCGGCAAAGCTCGGCGTTGCGCAATCGACGCTCAGTCACACGATCAAGCAACTCGAAGCGAGCTTGGGACTGCGGCTTCTGACGCGCACCACGCGCAATGTCGCCACGACCGCGGCGGGCGAACGGCTGCTACAGACCATCGCCCCGCGCATCGGCGAAATCGAGGATGAGATCGCGGCGCTGATGGCGTTCCGCGACAAACCGTCAGGCACCATCCGGTTGACCCTGTCCGACCATGCGCTTGAAAGCGTCGTCTGGCCTAAGCTGAAGCCGCTGCTCAGCGATTATCCCGATATCCAGGTCGAACTGATCCTGGACAGCACCTTCCGCAACATCGTCGAGGAAGGTTTTGATGCCGGCGTCCGGCTTGGCGAAAGCGTCGAGAAGGACATGATCGCGGTTCGCATCGGGCCGGACTGGCGCCTGGTCGCCGTGGCATCGCCCGGCTATTTCGCCGAGCGGGGCGCGCCGGGCCATCCGCAGGATCTGGTCCGGCATGTCTGCATCAACATGCGCCACGAGACCGCGGGCGGTCTTTATGCGTGGGAGTTCGAGAAGGACGGGCAGGCGCTGCGTGTCCGGGTAGACGGTCAACTGACCTTCAACAACTCCTACGCCATGATCGACGCGGCGGTGAACGGCTACGGCATCGCCTATGTGCCGGAGGACATCGTGGAGCCGCATATCCAATCCGGGTCGCTGGTGCAGATTCTCGACGAGTGGTCCCCCTTTTTCGACGGCTATTTCCTCTATTACCCGAGCCGCCGTCAGAACCTTCCTGCCTTCAAGGTCATCGTCGACGCGCTAAGGCGACGGGATTGATCGCGAAAGGACGTGACTTCCCTCCTAGGCAAACGCCTGGTGTCAGTCGCAGCGGTCGAGCAAAGAGGATTTCCACGCGGACTGCCGGCTCACGACACCTCAGCAAAGCCTTAAAGGGGCAACGGGGTGGACATAGTTTTCATCATCAACTGAATGACGCACCGATGCCACTCGAACGCGCGGCCTCGGCGAGAGGTGGTGGGCTTCGACCGCTATGCCGAAGCCGGTCCTGACATTGTCGCCTGCACTATATCGCTTCGCGCGCCGCGCCCCGTACGATCTGCACGCCATGGCACGATATTCCCGCACGCGTCCCGGCGAGGCCTTCCGTCACCCTCCATCTATCGCTTTCTATTCCTCCAGCGTCTTTGAAGTGGAGGAGCGGCGTGAGTCACGGAGCCCAGAAGCAGATCAGCAGAACGATAAGGCGCCAGCAGTTGCGCGAGATCGTGCCGCTGGCCGACAGCACGATCTACGAGATGGAGCAACGCGGTGAATTCCCGCAGCGCTTCTATCTGACCTCGCGCAGCGTGGTCTGGGATCTCGCCGAGGTGGAGGCCTGGCTGGAGGCGCGCCGAGCGGCCTCGAGAGCGAAGACCATCAAACGCGCACCTTCTCCCGATGTCGGATTGCGGAAGACGCGCCCCGTCAGACATTAGGCTCTGGCGCCAGCAAGTCCATCGAAGGCGGATAGAGCGACGGGACATACTTCTGACCGGCCGCCCAGGCGTCCACGATATTCGCCCACTCCTGCAACATGTGGCGCCGTTGATGTTCGTATTCAGCCTTGTTGTAAACGCCGCGCGACGACCGCCCATCCTCATGGGCGAGACACTTCTCGATCCAGTCGCTGTTGAAGCCCAGCTCGTTGAGTAGGGTCGATCCTGTCCGCCGCAGGTCATGCACGGTGAACGACTCCAGCGGCAGCCCTTCCTTCTTGGCGCGCGCCACGACCGCGGTCGTGATCCGGTTGAAGGTGGCCCGGGACATCGGCGCGTCCGCGTCGTATCGCGACGGCAGGAGATACCGCGAATTGCCGGCGCACGTCTTGAGCGCGACCATGATGTCGAGCGCTTGCTGGGACAGGTAGACGTTGTGCGGCCGCGACCGCTTCATGCGCTCTTTCGGGATGGACCAGACGGCGTTCTCGAAATCCACTTCGTCCCAGGTCGCGTCCTGCAGTTCGCTCTTCCGGACCATGGTAAGCAGGAAGAGCTTCATGCCAAGTCGGATCGTCGGCAGGGTAGGCACATGCTCCAGTTGATTGAGCATGATCCGAATCTCCGACGGAGACAGAGACCGGTCGCGCGGTACGAAATGAGCGATGGACGCCGGCCCGACATCCTCTGCGGGATTGTGGACCTTCTCTCCGTGCAGGATCGCGAAACCGTAGATCTGCTTCACGATATCGCGGACGTGGATAGCGACCGCCGGCGCACCGCGCTCTTTGACCGCGGCGCATAGAGCCCGCAAATCCTCTGCCGTGATCTCAGTGAGCAGACGGTTGCGGTACTTGGGCAGGAGGTCGCGCTCGTAGATCGCCCTTCGCATGGCTTTGGTGCTGTCGGCCATGCGCCCTTCCTGGAACCAACGCTCGGCGAACTCTCCGAAACTCTTGGCCTCCTTCAGTCGCCGTTTCTCTCGCTGCTTCTCCTGTGCCGGCGATCGCCCCTCCGTGATCGCCCGCTTGGCGTCGATGAGCTTTTCGCGGGCGCGGGCCAACGAAATCCCCGCTGCGCCATAGCGGCCCAGCGTCACGGTCTCTCGACGACCATTCATCCGGTAGTCGAGGCGGAACACAATCGTGCCCGACGGCTGGACCACGAGATACATACCGTCACGGTCCGTGACCTTGTATGATTTCTCTTTAGGTTTCAGAGCCTTAACGCCAGCATCCGTTAGCATCTACTCCCTCGGGATTGGATCAAAAACGGGGGAGAGCCTCAAAAATACCGTCAGGCCAAAAATGGCTGTCCTAAAGGCAATTTATTGTTTTTCTTCAATGCGTTGAAGCCTTAAAAAATACCGTCAAAAGCTCTCTTAGCCCTGACGGTATCTTCGAAATGTCAATGGATCAAGCGTGCGCATACCGTCGGAAATACCGTCAGGCAGGACGCCTACCCGGCGATAGTCCGCGAAAGATGGCGAATGCTTTATATAGATATTTCAGTGCGTTATGGCGTATCGTAGCGTAGTTTCGGATACTGCTGGAGTGGCAAAAATCATTCCCATTCGATGGTGCCAGGAGGCTTGGAGGTGACGTCGTAGACGACGCGATTGACGCCGGGAACCTCATTGACAATGCGGCTGGCGACTTGACTCAAAAAGGCGTGATCGAAGGGGAAGGAGTCGGCGGTCATCCCATCGGTCGAGGTCACCGCCCGCAACGCCACGACGGCTTCATACGTGCGAGCATCGCCCATCACGCCGACCGTGCGCACCGGCAGAAGAACGGCGAAGGCCTGCCAGATGGCGTCGTAGAGGCCGGCGAGGCGGATCTCCTCCAGGTAGATAGCGTCCGCCTTGCGCAGAATGTCCGCCCGCTCGGCCGTCACCATGCCGAGAATGCGCACGGCGAGGCCGGGGCCGGGAAAGGGATGACGGCCGACCAGGCTCTCCGGCAGGCCGAGCTCGCGGCCAAGGACGCGCACCTCGTCCTTGAACAGCTCGCGCAGCGGCTCGACCAGCGCCATGTTCATCAGCTCGGGCAGGCCGCCGACGTTGTGATGAGACTTGATGGTCTGGCTGGGACCCCCGGTAAACGATACCGATTCGATGACATCGGTATACAGCGTCCCCTGGGCGAGGAAATCGGCGCCGCCGAGCCCTCTCGCTTCTTCCTCAAAGACGTCGATGAAGGTCGCGCCGATGATCTTGCGTTTGCGTTCCGGATCGTCGATGCCGGCAAGACGGGCGAGAAACACGTCGGATGCGTCGCGATCGACCAGCGGGATGTTGTAGTGGCCGCGGAACAGGGCGACGACTTCCGCCGCCTCCTGGTGACGCAGCAGGCCGTGATCGATGAACACGCAAGTAAGCTGATCGCCGATTGCCTCGTGCAACAGCACCGCCGCGACCGACGAATCAACTCCCCCGGAGAGGCCGCAGATCACCCGGCCGCTGCCGACCTGCCGGCGGATCCTGTCGACCGCCTGCTGTCTGAAGGCGGTCATCGTCCAATCCCCGTGGCAGCCGGCAACCCGGTGCGTGAAATTGTGAAGAAGCTGTGCGCCGTGCGGCGTGTGCACCACCTCGGGGTGAAACTGGAGCCCGTAGAAACGGCGAACGTCATCGGCGATCGCGGCGAACGGGGCGCCCTTAGAGACGGCGACGGAACGAAATCCCGGCGGCAGCGTCGTGACATGATCGCCATGGCTCATCCACACTGGCTCACGACTGCCGGTGTCCCAGACACCGTGGAACAGCGCGCAATCGTCGATGATCTCGACATAGGCGCGACCGAATTCACGGCTGACGTCGCCGCCTGTCACCGCGCCGCCGAGCTGGGCGACCATCGTCTGCTGCCCATAGCAAATGCCGAGGACCGGCACCCCCGACGTGAACACAGCCTCGTCGGCGCGCGGCGAGGCGGCGTCCATCACCGATGCGGGACCACCCGAGAGGATGATCGCCTTCGGCCCGAACGCCCGAAGGGTACTGGCGTCAACGCGGTTGAAGGGATGAATTTCCGAGTAGACACCGCTTTCTCGCACGCGGCGGGCGATCAGCTGAGTGACCTGGGAGCCAAAATCAACAATGAGTACGCGTTCGGTCATGATCGCCGGACCTTAGCCGATCCCCGGGAGGGGATCACCAGGGAAAGAGACCAAGGGGCAAGAAGCAGATGTGCGAGTGCTGCAGAATCCCCATGATCTCACCCTGGTCGTGGAAATACGCTCTCTTGCGGTAAGCGGGTGCGACGCATTAGCATTGTAGCCGTGCATCGAAGAGGAGGCCGATAATGCGACTTCCGTTGTCAATCTTGTTCGCAACCTGCATTGCCGTTCCCGCGTTCGCCCATCACGGCTGGGGCTCTTACGACGCGGAAAACCCTTTAACGATTGAAGGGCCGATCGAAAAGGTCACCCTGCAGAACCCCCACGGCGAGATGATCGTCCCCCACGAAGGCCAGCCGTGGCTCGTTACGCTGGCACCGCTGTCGCGGATGAATGCGCGCGGCGCGACGGCGGACGTCGTCCGGGAAGGAAGGACGGTGATCGCTTACGGCTATCGGAAGCGGGACGGCAGCGCTGAAATTCGTGCCGAGTGGATCGAGGTAAACGGTCGACAATTCCAGCTGCGCTAAAGCGGGAGCACAAGGGGCGGAGCGCGAGGCGTGGAAGGAGCCTTGACGGCAATCGAAGCCTCGGCTCTTGCGCATACATTGCGCCGGTCGGTATGGCTATATCCGCTTGCGAACGTTCTTCATGTTCTGGGGCTGATGGCTTTTTTTGCCAGCGTGGCGGCAATGGATATGAAGGCGGTGCGCGGATCGAACGTAGCCGAAGTGCGCGCCTTCATCACCCGGTTGCGGCCGCTTGCGATCGTGCTGCTGGTGGGGCAGGCCGTCACCGGGATCATGCTGTTCCTGCCGGAAGCAAGTCATATCGCGCAGAATCCCGCGTTTCAGATCAAGCTTGGGATGATTCTGCTCGCTCTTTTTAACGTCCTTGCGTTCGAAATCATGCTTTCCCGGATCCCCACCACAAGCAGCTCGAATGCCGGCCTCAAGCTTGTTGCGGTCATTTCGTTGGCCCTCTGGCTCATGATCGCGGCGCTTGGCCGTCTGATTGCTTACGTTTGAGCACGCCCTTCCTTAAAGCCGATAGACTGGCTGACTGAGCCCATGATCACGCAACGCAGTCGCGAGGAACGACTGCGGTGTGGCGGCCTCCGCAATGATTGCCGCTTCCGTTTCATCCGGTATCGACTTAAATCCCATGGCCACCGTGGGCGATCAATCAGCAGGCAGGAATGCATCATCGAGCGGACTCCCGATTGAACGGCATCCTTCTCGCCGAGGCGGTCCGATCGATCGAAGAGACGTCGGGCACGCTCGACGGCGCCGCTGATGCCACGACCGCCGCATGCGCCGAGGGTGGTGATTTCGAGGCCAGGATCATTCGCCGTGCCTACGCACTACCGGCGGCGGAGTCGCTACTCGCGGCACTGACGCACCTGCGCGGCTCTGTGATTGTTGCCACCACGGCTGCCGTCGTGCTGGCCCTGACCGGTGGCGGGACCGCCGCCCACACATTACTTACCGCGACCGGCAGCGGGCCGGTCAACGTGTTCCTCTCACTGGTCACGCTGCTGGGGTTGCCGGTGCTGACCCTGATCGTCTGGCTCGTGCTTGTCGCAATGACGGCAGGGCGGATGGCGACAGGCATGGTCGGCCGCGGCATTCTCTCGTTCGCGGGGCGTCTGGCCCGCTGGTTCGACGATGGGCTGGCGCAACTGGCTCTGGTTCGTGCGGCAAGCCGGGTTCTTGTCGAGAGCGGCGCCGCCGGCTGGCTGAGCGGAGCCCTCAGCCACCTGCTCTGGCTCGCCTATCTGCTCGGAGTCCTCGCGGTGCTGCTGCTGCACTTCAGCACGCGGGAGTATGCATTCAACTGGGAGACCACGATCCTTGCCCAACACCATTACGAGGCAGCAACCCGGGTGCTGGCGGCGCTGCCGGGTTGGCTGGGTTTTCCGGTCCCCGACCCTTCGATTGTGGCGGAGAGCAGAAAGCCGTCTCTGACGATGTCCGCAGTCGCCCGCCACGCGTGGGCCGGACTGCTGCTCGGTTGCATTGTCGTCTACGGCATCCTACCGCGCGTGGCAGCGCTTTCGTTTTGCGCTCTGGCCGCGCGACGGGCGCTCGGTCGCGTTCGGCTGCAAACCAGCTACGCCGGATTTGCTCGCTTGCGGCCGCTGCTGATGCCGGTGGCGAGATCGGTCGGAATCGTTGATCCTGATGATCGCGCGGTCGAAACGGTGCGAGCCGAGGACGAATCGGCAGCGCCGCCGGTCGGCCGGGAAGGACCCTTTGCGCTGCTCGGTCTGGAAATGGATCAACCCGAAAGCGGCTGGCCGCCTTCTGTCCCCGGTCTCGCATGGCAGGATCTGGGCTTCGTCAACGATCGTACCGATCGTCATCGCGTGCTGGGCGCGTTGACCACCGCGATGCCGATCCCGCGCGCCGCGGTCATCGTCTGTACGCTGACGGTGACACCCGATCGCGGCCACCTTGCCTTCTTCCGTGAGTTGAAAGGGCAGACAGGCCTTGCGCTCCTGATCGTGCTGACCGGCGGTCAGCGGCTGCGGGCGCGTGGTCATCCGCAAGCGCTGGCGACACGCATTGCCGACTGGCGCCGTCTGGCGCTCTCTGCCGGAGTGCCGGAGGACCGGATCATCGAGGCGGACCTCGATCAGTTGACCGACGAGAGCGCGCAGCGCCTCGCCCGGCGACTCGCTGGCGATCCTGGCTCGCCGTCCCGCAGCATCAAAGAAGAGGCCCTCATCGACCGAGCGTTCGACCTCATCGTGGAGCATATGCACCACTGGCAGGACAGGCCTGACGAACGTCAACGGCTGGCGTTGCAACACGCGATCGCGGCCTTGTACCGGAACAAGGTCAGCCGCTGGCCAGGAAACCTGCCGCTCAAGTGGCAGGACGGGATGCCTGACGTTTCCACCCTATCGGCGGCGGCCGGGCACGTCGTTACGCTGTTGCCGGGCCGGCTGCGAGTCAATCCACGCTGGCTGGCGGCGGGTGCGCTTGCCGGCGCTCTCGGCTGTTTGGCCACGGCGACGCTGGCGGCACCGGTGGCGCTCGCGGCCCTGCCGGCCTGGAGCGGCCTCGGAGCGGCCCTGGCCGCGGTGCTGGATCGCACGATACCCAGGCGGGCGGAGGTTGCGGAAAACGATCCCGATTTCGGCGAGCCGGTCGCTGCTGCGGCAATGTTTGCGCTGATTATGCACCTTCAGGGGCGCCCGGAGGCAGCGATCACGGATCTACTGGATCAAACCCTGGGCGAGGACGATGTGCCGCGCCTGCCCAACGCAGCGGCGGCACGCGCTTGGCTCGATGGGGTTCGCAAGCGCCTCGAAGACGCCCTTCATGGCGCGGGAGCGCAATCGTGAGCGCCTGGCCCGAGCTTCCCGTTCTCAAGGTCGCCGTCGTCGGCCATACCAATACCGGCAAGACCTCCCTCCTCCGCACGCTGACCCGGGACACAACGTTCGGTGACGTTTGTGATAGGCCCGGCACCACCCGGCATGTCGAGGAAACCGTGCTGCTGGTCAATGGCCAGCCTCTGATCGAGCTTTACGATACACCGGGACTGGAGGACTCGATCGGTCTTCTCGAACTATTGGAGACCCGGCGGACCGACCGGCGGGACCACTGGATTGATATCATTCGCGCTGTCGTGACCGACCCCGAGAGCTGGGGGCGGTTTGAACAGGAGGCGAAAGCGCTTCGGCAGGTCCTTGCGAGCGACGTGGCGCTCTATGTTATCGACGCCCGTGACAGGGTGCTCGGCAAGCACCGGGACGAGCTGGAAATTCTGGCACGATGTGCTCGCCCGGTGGTGCCGGTGCTGAATTTCATCGCCAGCGCCGACGCCCGCACCGCAGAGTGGAGAGACCAGTTGACCCGGCTCAATCTTCACTCCATCGCAGAATTCGACACGGTCGTGCTCAACGAAACGGCCGAACAGCGCTTGTTCGAGAAGATGCGGACCCTGTTGGACCCGGTCCGGCCAACCCTCGATGCCTTGATCGAGGATCGGCGGCGTCGGCGTCAAGAATTGGTTCAGGGTGCCGCAGAACTGATCGCCGACCTGTTGATCGATGTTGCCGCATACGTCCGCTTGGTTCCCGAGCAGGACGATCCCATGACCGCCGTCGCTCCGCTGCAGCAGGTGGTGCGCGAGCGTGAACAGGCTTGTGTGACCGATCTGCTGGCGCTGTTCCGATTCCGCTCGGACGATTACGAAGCCGATGCCCTGCCGATCGCAGGCGGCCGCTGGGGACTTGATCTGTTCAGTCCGGCTTCGCTGAAACGCTTCGGCCTGAAAGCCGGCGGTGGTGCGGCGGCCGGCGGTCTGGCCGGCCTTGCGATCGATGCCATGACGGGGGGATTGTCTTTGGGTGCGGCTGCAGCGGTGGGTGCGACCGTTGGCGCTGTCTGGGGCACCGTACGCACGCATGGCCAGCGGCTCGCTCACGTGTTCCGAGGCTATACCGAACTCCGCATTGAGGATGAAACTGTCAAACTCCTGGCCCTGCGGCAGCTGGAACTTATGCAGGCGCTGCTTGCCCGCGGGCATGCCAGCCAGGACAAGGTCAGGCTGGCTGCAGGCGCCGTTGCGGACCGCGGGCGCTGGGCGGCGGAAGCGTTGCCTGAAGAGTTGGAACTGGCTCGCGCCCATCCCGAATGGTCCCGTCTTTCGGACGGGGATCGTTCATTTGCAATGAGCAACCTGCATCGCGTTGCCGCTCGGGACGCGATCAAGCGCCGCCTTGTTCAGGATTTGGGCGTTGGCGCACGCCCGCTTGCGCTATGAGATGACAAGCCGTCGAGGGAGAGATTCCTCAAACGACCAGCGCTGCTGCGATGCGGGTGAGGGTATCGATCCCTTCCACATCCCTCTCCAGGAGCGGAAGACGGTGCTTTGGCAGGTCTGGGAAATAGCTTTCGATTTCGCGCAAATGCTCCGCTTCTTGCCGGCGTCGGATCTCCAGGAATTGGCCGTCGGCGACCTCCGGGATCACCCGATTGATGATCAGAGCGGCGACCGGTACGTGGAGCTTGCCAAGCAAGGCGAGCGCCTTGCGCGTTTCAAGAATGGGCAGACGTTCCGGCGTCAGCACCATGATGAAGGCGGTCAGCCGGGGGTCCAGCAGGGTTCTTCGGGCCCGGTGAAACTTCCGCCGGCGGTCGAGCAGCAGAGTCTCAATGCGTGAGCGGGCATCGTTGCCTGATCCCTCCCCCTTCCCGCCACCCTTCTCGACGATGTCGGTGAGACCATCCGCTCCGGCCTGCGCCGCTTTACCGCCAAGTCGTTCCAGCACCCGGCCGAGTCGCCCCGAGCGCTCGCGGGAGCGAAGCATCCCGTCGGTCCAGGCCGCCATCAGTTCGGGCAACGAGAGCAGGCGAAGCGTGTGCCCTGTGGGCGCGGTATCGAAGATGACGAGGTCGAATCGCTCGATGCCTGCGGCGATCAAGTCGGCGACCCGCTCGAGAAGGGCGGCCTCAACCGCCCCCGGCGCGAAACGGGCGAGATCCATCTGTCGCCTGACTTCGGCATAGAGGGCCGGGCGCACCAGTCCTCGCATGTTGGTCTTGACCCGCTCGATGTAGCGGTCGGCCTCGATATCGGGATCGATCTCCAGGCCGGTCAACTCGGGAGCAAGTGTCGTCTCCCGTTGCCCGATATTGCGACCAAAGATATCACCGAGAGAATGGGCGGGGTCGGTGGAGACGAGAAGACAGCGCCTGCCGCTGCCGGCGGCGGCAAGAGCCATTGCCGAGGCGCAGGTGGTCTTGCCCACTCCGCCCTTGCCGCCGACGAAGAGTATGCGCCGGCCCAGCAGCGCGCGCATCAGAGAGAGGAATCCGGCAAGTCCATCGCCTCACCCTCAGCAGCACTTGATATGGTCGAGTGGGGAGTGCTCCATGCCCATCCGTTGGTGCCAATCGTGGAACTGCTCGATGAGGAGCGGCTGCAGCTCCAGCGTGTAATAGGTCGCGGGGTTGGGAACCCCCATCATTTCGGCGAAGATGAACAGCATGAACAGGTCATCCTCGTCGCGCTTGGCTCGCGCGATGGCTCCCCGGTAAGGAGCAGCGTAGTACTCGCCGAGGAAATGGCGGATACGCCCAAGCAGGCTTTCTCGCTCAAGAGGTCGGGTGCCCGGCTGGTCCATCTTTATTGCTCTCGAAGGTCCTTGAGGTGGCGCAACACCGCCTCGGGATCCGGCCAGTCTCCGCGAGCAAAGATCCGGCCGTTGACCACCACCGTCTGCGGGGAGAGGTCCCGCAGGGTGGCGAGTGCCGCGCCGAAGCCGGTCCTGTAGCGCCAGAAATCACGCAGGAGGCGCGGCAACAATGAGATCAGGTTGCGCGGATCAAGGACTGTCACCTCCGCAATGCCGCCAGCCGTCTGCTTGAGCGCGCGGTAGAGAGGGCCCATTGCCTCCATGATCGCCCGCCGCTCGGCGAAGATGCGGGCATCGCCCGCGCCCAGCATGTCACCCTCGATCCGCCCGCAGCAGCCGCTGCTCGACATCTGCTGCTCCCACTCACGGATGAGGATCACGCTTGCGTTCATTGCCCGAGCGTCCTTCGCCCCCCTACTCCGCTGCCCGGACCTGGGCGGCACGTCGTCTCTCGCGCATGAAGGCCGATGTCGCCTCCAGTGCTACAAAGATGGCGGCGATCAGGATGACCACGTCCATAATCACCAGTAGCCAGTTGCCGGCCACGAAGAACTCCCAGAGCTGGTAGAGCAGGGCGAGGATGGTCATCGCCAGGAGGAACACCAGCGGGATCACGGTGAACCACACCGGCCGCATCAGCTTCACCAGCATGACGCTGACGACAAGCAGGGTGAGCCCGGCGAGAAGCTGGTTGGTGGTGCCGAACAGCGGCCAGATGATCATGCCGCCGGCACCGGAAGCCCCGCCAGCGCCAAACGCCAGCGCTAGGCAAGCGCCGACCGCGAGCAGAGTGGCGACATAGTTGTTGGTCAGCACCGGCAGGTTGTAGATGTTGCCCCACTCCTGAATGATGTAGCGTTGCAAACGAACGCCCGTGTCCATGGTGGTGCCGGCGAACAGCACCGCCATCACCGTGAGCAAGGTGGTGGCGAACGCGTGCGAGAGTCCGAGGCCTCCGGAAAGAATGTTGGCGCCGCCGGTGACGAAGGCCGTCAAACCGCCCTTGCCGAAGCCGGTGTAGATGCCTTGCCATTCGGCGAGGGTGGCAAAGCCGGCGGTCGTGGCGAGGATCGCGACGAGTGCCAACGCCCCCTCGCCGGCGGCACCGAGGAAGCCGACGAAGCGCACGTCCGTCTCCTTGTCGAGCTGCTTCGATGTGGTTCCCGACGAGACCAGCCCATGGAAGCCGGAGATCGCCCCGCAGGCAATCGTGACAAAGAGCAGCGGAATCAGCGGCGGCGTGCCTTGCGGCACATTCGTGTTGAAGGCTGGCGCCACGATTGAAGGGTTAAGCACGAGGACGGCGGCGTAGAACAGGCCGAGGCCGACGAAGAGTTGCAGGCCGTTGATGTAGTCCCTCGGCTGGAGCAGGAGCCAGACCGGCAGGAGCGAGGCGATTGCCGCATAGAGGAACAGAAGGATGATCCACTGCGCGTTGGTGGCAAGGCCGAAGGTCCCCTCCGTCAGCTCGAGCGGTATCATGTCGCCGAGGTAGACAGCAAGGTAGAGAACCGCAACTCCCACGAGCGACGGCCACAACAGCCCGACGCCGCGGCGATAGATCAGGTAGCCGATGACGAGAGCGACGGCGATGGCGCTCCATGACGGAAAGACACTGCTCGGGAAGCTGACGAACAACGTTGCCATGGCGACGCCGAAGACGGCGTTGACCATGAGCAACAGCAGAAAGATGACGATCATGAACAGGCTGCGGGCGCGGTGGCCGACCACGTCCTCGGTCAGCGCGCCGATGGACCGCGCCCGGTTGCGGATGCTCGCCCAGATCGCCCCGGCATCGTGGACGCCGGCGATAAAGACGGTGCCGATCACGACCCAGAGGAACGCCGGGACCCAACCCCAGATGACCGCGATTGCCGGTCCGATAATGGGTGCTGCCCCCGCGACGGATGTAAAGTGGTGACCCCAAAGGACGAACTTGTTGGTCGGCACGTAATCGACGCCGTCCTCCATCGCATGCGCCGGCGTCACGAAGTCGGGGTCGAGGCGGTAGATCTTGGTCGCAATGAAGCGGGAATAAAGGATGTAGCCCAGCGCGAATGCGCCCAGGCCGATCACAGCGACCACGATCGCGCTCATCGGCTCTTCCTCCCGTGTCTGTGGTTCTTCTTTGTTGTTTCAAAGATCATGCCGGACTTTCCTCCGGCTGCTTCAGCATAAGCCAGGGGCTAGAGGAAGTAAATGTAGCATCCAGCAGCAGTTCTCATTTTGGGTTTTGAGGTGATTTCAGGACCGCGTGATGGAGTGTCAGGAGGGTTGAAGAGGATGGTCGGGCGAGCTGTGTCGGTCAGGGCGGCCGTTCCTTCGGGTTGGCGATGACGGCGAGCAGGGATTGCCAATTTGGGAAGACGAGATATGCCGTGATCGTGCGCAGATACTCGAAGAAGCGCACCTTGGCGCCGCCGGCGGCGAGCGCGGAGCGCCACGCGAGAACACAGAGATTGGCGACTGTGTGGAACGCGAAGGCGAGCAGATCGAGGCTGACCAGGAGGTTGGCCGGGCTCGGCTTGCCGTAGCCGTTGCGCCGGTTCTCGGCCTCGTTCTCGCCGCCCCAGCGCGCGCTGGTGCCCCAGGAACGAGGGGCTTTGCATCAAGAATACCGAGAATGCCGCCAGACCGATATCCGCCATGGTGTAGAAGTAGCCTTGCCCGAGGCGCTTATCCTCAAGCCCGGCACAGAACGCTCGCAGGTCCGACAGAAGTTCCTCAAGGGCGCTCATGCCGCCGTGGAATCACGCTTCGCCCGCCCGTGAAAAGGCTTTTTCATGATCCACGGTCAGTTCAACTCAATCTCCAGTACCATCTCACCATGCAAACGCGCCGCAATCGCATTGAGACCTGCTGGTGCGATTGGCAGTCAGTCGCAAATCTGCTACAATACCGAGTAGAAGAGGATTTCTTGTTTCTGCCTTGTGCTCAAGGAGCTCCTCAGAGCCGGGAGGCTGCCATGGCATATGTCACACATCCAGAACGACTTGGCCGCGTCGCCGTTGCCGCTTCTGCGTTTCTCCTTCTCGCCGCTGCCGCAGGCGGGGCGTCGAGTGCCCGGGCACACGAAGCCGCCATGCACGCGGACCATGAGGCGTACGCCGGTGGCGAGGCGGTTGGCAGGGTTGACTTCCGGGTTTCCTGCGCCGAGGCATCGCAGCCAGCTTTCGATCAGGCCCTCGGGTTCCTGCATCATATGATGTACGAGCAGGCGCGCACGGCGTTCGAGCGGATCGCGGAAAGCGATACCGAGTGCGGCATGGCGCACTGGGGCATCGCGACCACGCTGTTCCAGCCGCTGTGGCCCACCCGGCCGAGCGCCGACGACCTCAGCCGCGGCTGGAGCGAGATCCAGAAGGCACAGGCCAAGCTTCCGGCGACGGAGCGCGAGCGCCATCTCGTGGCGGCGAGCGAGGCGTTCTTCCGCGAGCCGGAAACGGCAGACTGGTGGACGCGCATCCGGCGATGGGCCGACGGGATGGAGGTGGCCTATCGTGCCGCGCCGGGCGATCTGGACGTGGCGGCCCTCTACGCGCTGTCCCGACTGTCCCTGGCGTCCGTGAGCGAAAACCAAGCGGCCCTGCACGACGAGGCGGAGAGCGTGCTCCGTGCCGTCTACTCCGAGGAGCCGACGCATCCGGGCGCGGTTCACTACACCATTCACGCCAACGACGTGACCGGGCGGGCCGACCGCTCGCTGGACATCGTCAGGAGCTACAGCGACATCGCGCCACAGGTGCCGCACGCGCTGCACATGCCGACCCACATCTTCGTGCGCCTCGGGGAGTGGCCGGAGGTCGTTGAATGGAACCGGCGATCGGCCGACGCCGCCCTTCAGTATCCGGCCGGTGATGCGGTCTCGCATCACTATCCGCACGCAACCGACTATCTGGTCTACGCTTTTCTGCAGATGGGCAAGGATGACGAGGCCAAAGCCGTCGTCGAGGAGACGCTCGCCAAGACGAACTACCAGCGCTCTTTCATCAGCGCCTTTCACTTGGCATCGGTGCCCGCGCGCTATGCCGTGGAACGACGCGCGTGGGCCGAAGCGGCCGCATTGGCGCCGCGCTCCCCACACTATCTGCCATGGGACAACGCGCTCTGGGCCGAGGGCCTGACGTGGCTGGCGCGCGGCCTTGGCGCGGTGCATACCGGTGATCTCGATGGCGCGCGCGAGGCGGAAGAGAGGTTGGGAACGCTGCGCGACACCGCAAGAGCCGCCGATGAGCAGGCCTTCGCCTCTTACATCGAGGTCGATCGCCTGATCCTCGCCGGCTGGATCGCTCGTGCGGAGGACAATCCCGAGGAGGCAGTCCAACGGATCGAAGCCGCAGCCGAGCTGGAGAGCACCCTAGAGAAGCACCCGGTCACTCCGGGCGCCCTCCTGCCGCCCTATGAGGCGTTGGGAGACCTGCTCCTGGATCTCGGCCGCCCGGCCGAGGCGCTCGAAGCGTACCGGGCCTCCAACGAGGTATGGCCCGGGCGCTACAACACTCTGCTGGGTGCCGCGCGCGCCGCCGCCGCGGCTGGCGATAAGGATGCCACGGAGGCCCATTATGCCGAACTGGTCACTTTGGCCGAAGGCTCAGCACGTCCAGGAATGGCCGAGGCGAACGCGTATCTGAAGTGATCGATTGGCAGACGTCGCAGTCGATTCCGTCATCTCGCTGCTGAGGCAGATCATCGTCCTTCCGCGATTGAGCATTCTCCATTCGGCTTTCTGGTAATCGGCGGCGAGAACATCGAAATCGGCGTCCGGTTCGTGCTGGCATCGATCTGCCGATCGTTTGCCCGGCACAAGGGGTCGACGCTTTCAGCATTCGCTTGCGCGCATGAAGCGATTGGGATGCGGTCCGCGGACGAGGATCCTTGTGCGGCAGAGAGAATTGCCCTATCTCAAGGGAAGCTAGTTTTTGACGCTTCTGTTTCTGGTTGCTGCTTCGCTATCTGCGTCGTGTGCTTAGTTTCCCGAAAAGACGTTGAAGCTATCTCGCGTCATGGCGTGTTGCTCGGCGCGTTACCTGTATATGTGAGGCAATCTGACGTGAAGACCGGAACAGTAAAGTGGTTCAATCCGACCAAGGGCTTTGGTTTCATCCAGCCGGACAGCGGGGGGCCCGATGCCTTCGTGCACATCTCCGCCGTCGAGCGGGCCGGGCTGCATAGCCTGAACGAAGGTCAGCGGGTCCAATACGAGATCGTCGCCGGCCGCAATGGCAAGAGTTCGGCGGAAAATCTGACCCTCGCCGACTGATTTCGATCAAGAGCGGTGAACGCGAGCCCCCGGGGAAACTCGGGGGCTTTTGATCAGCCAGGTTTGGCGGTGAGGCTGAGAGTGCGCTTGAGGCTATAGGCGATGGCGGGGGCTGACGGGTGCGAGCCATCCGTCAGCCTCCACCCTTTTTTTGCCACCCACTCCCGTGACGGAAACGCCGAAGCCGAACGACCGCTTGGTTTGCCCCCTGGGTCGTTCTCTCGGGGTCGTTCTCTCGGGGTCGTTCTCTCGGGGTCG
>CAZFBS010000023.1:0-43765 GCA_964517265.1 uncultured Rhodospirillaceae bacterium
TGTGCTCGACCAGGCGCTTGGCCTTCTCCAACACCATCTCGGCAACCTGGACGTGGCGGGCCGCCGGCTCGTCGAACGTGGAGCTAACGACCTCGCCGCGCACCGAGCGAGCCATGTCGGTAACTTCTTCCGGCCGCTCGTCGATCAGCAGCACGATCAGGTAGCATTCGGGATGGTTGACCGCGATCGAGTGGGCAATATTCTGCAGCATCACCGTCTTGCCGGTGCGCGGCGGGGCGACGATCAAGGCGCGCTGGCCCTTGCCGATCGGCGCGATCAGGTCGATCACGCGGGAAGTGAGATCCTTGCTCTCGGTCGAAGACAGCTCCATCTTGAACCGGGTCTCGGGGTAGAGCGGCGTCAAGTTGTCGAAGTTGATGCGGTGACGCACCTCGGCCGGATTGGCGAAGTTGATATCGTTGACCTTGAGCAGGGCGAAGTAGCGCTCGCCGTCCTTGGGCGAGCGGATTTCGCCTTCCACCGTGTCGCCGGTGCGCAGACTGAAGCGGCGGATCTGGCTGGGCGAGACGTAGATATCATCGGGTCCCGGTAGATAATTCGCTTCGGGAGAGCGCAAGAAACCGAACCCATCCTGCAAGACTTCCAGAACGCCGTCGCCGTAAATAGCAACCTCGTTCTCCGCCAGCTGTTTGAGGATCGCGAACATCATCTCCTGCTTTCGCAGCGAGCTCGCATTCTCAATCCGCAGATCTTCCGCGTACGACAACAAATCCGCGGCGGGTTTTGTCTTGAGTTCCTTAAGATTCATGGTCGATTCACACTCGTGAACACTGTTTGGGAGAGCTGGGACACCAGAGCGCCTGCCGGGTGAGGGCCTCGAGTCCAATGACGAAATGAAAGGCGCGTCGCCTTGCCGTGCTAGCGGCTCCGACGCCGTAAAAGACGAGAACGTTGGTAAGATTTGCCTGAAATCGACTTGATCGGCAACACGGGCACTTTGAACCACTTCCTCATGCACTGTCAAACAAAGTTTAGCGCTGGCCCCCCGCAGAGCTTACCACGGCCTGAACACGGCAAGGAAGACGATGCCAATCAGGAGCACGGTCGGCGCTTCGTTCATGATCCGGTAGAACCGCTCCGAATGTGCGTTCTCTCCGGCAGCGAACTGTTTGCGCCAGCGGGCCAGCGCCATGTGGAACCCAATCAGAAGGGCGACGAGCAGCAGCTTCGTGTGCAACCAGCCCTGCACCCAAGCATCGGTCAGCCAGATCAACAGTCCGCCGGTTACGAGCGTCGCGATCAGTGCCGGGTTCATGATGATCCGCAGTAGCTTTCGCTCCATCACCACGAAGGTATCGGCGGCATCCGAGCCGGCCGCTTTCTGGGTGTGGTAGACGAACAGCCGGGGCAAGTAGAATAACCCCGCCATCCAGGCGACAAAGCTGATGATATGCAGAAATCTGAGCCAGAGATAAGCGTCCACAACGATCCTCTCAGCGGGTCAAGGGCAAGTGGTCACGGCGTGATCGTCACGGGCTTCCCGTCACGGGCAAGGTGCGGCAAGGACATCCGCCGAACGTCGCCGGACAGAGGCGGGCGCCACCAGCGGGGCCGGTTGCCGGCTGCCGGCTCAGGGCATCCTGGGTAAGAGCAGTCAGGCCGTCAATGAATTCCCGGGAGGTGCTGACCGTCGGCACCCGAACATAGCCGGCAACGCCGGCCTTGCGCGCCGCTTCCGCATACTCAATATCGAGCTCCACCAGCGTCTCGGAATGCTCTGAAACGAAGGCCACCGGCACCATCACCACCGCCTTGGCATCGCGCCCCGCTCTCTCGATCTCCGCTTCGGTCGCCGGGCCGATCCATTCCAGCGGTCCGACCCGGCTTTGGTAGCAAACGCTGTAATCGAGATCCTCGACGCCAAGACCGGCGACCACTGCCGCCACCGTTTGTTCCACTTGCCACTGATACGGATCGCCGCGCGCGATCACCCGCTTGGGCAGGCCATGCGCCGAGAACAGCACGCGCGGCGGTCCCGCTGCCGTCGCCTGCTCGAGAGCCGCCCGAAGCAGCCGGACCTGCGCCGCGATCCATCCAGGCTCGGTGGGGTAGCAGCAGATCGCATGCTCCCCGCCGTCGAGCCCATGCCGCGCCGCTGCCCGGCGCCAGTCCCGCAGCGAGGAGAGCGTCGTCGTGGTCGAGAACTGCGGGTAGAGCGGCAACAGAACGATTTCGTCGGGGCGGAATGCCGCCACTGCGGTAGCGACGGCCTCGCTGAGGGGATGCCAATAGCGCATACAGACGAACACTCGCGCTTCGAGACCGAGACCGCGCAGGTTTTTTTCCAGCGCTTCTCCTTGCGCGGTCGTCAGCTTCAGCAACGGCGAGCTGCCTCCCAGCCGGGCATAGATCTCCCGCGCAACCTTGGCTCGGCGGTGGGCGATCAAGCGCGCGAGCGGCCAGCGCAGCAGACCAGGCAGGCCGATGATCGCCGGGTCGTTGAACAGATTGAACAGGAACGGCTCGACTGCCTCGGGGCAATCGGGACCGCCAAGATTGAATAGCACCACGGCAAGGCGCATCGTCATCGAGCCTCCCCCTGCCGGCGAGCCCCCTCCGGGTGGAACGCCTCAATCTGGGCGGCCAGCGCGGCAACGTGTTCCGGCGGCGTCTGCGGCAAAACACCGTGGCCGAGATTGAACACGAATCGCCCGCGCGACAGGCGATTCAGGATCCGCGCCGTCTCCCGCTCCATCGCGGCGCCGCCGGCGACCACTGCAAGGTTGTCAAGATTTCCCTGGACCAGTGCACGTGGTTGCAGGGCTTCAGCAGCGTAATCGAGCGGAACGCCTGCGTCCAGCGAAACGCCATCGATCCGGGTGTCATTCACGTAAGCTTGGTAAAGGGCGCCGGCGCCACGCGGGAAGCCGATCACCGGCACGGCGGGATGAGCCGCCTTCAAGCGACGGATGATATGCGCGGTGGGCTCGATCACCCAGCGCCGGAACTCGGTTTCCGGCAGCAGCCCCGCCCAGCTGTCGAACAGCTGGACGACATCGGCGCCGGCTTCGATCTGCGCACCCAAGTGGCGGACCACCGCATCCGTCAAGACCGCGATCAGGCTCGAGAACCCGGCCGGATCGCGGTAGGCCCAGCTCCGTGGAACGTCCGCCTCTCCGCCACCGCGGCCTTCGACCATGTAGACCGCAAGCGTCCAGGGCGCCCCGGCAAATCCGATCAAGGCGATCTGTTCGGGCAAGGCTGCTTTCAGTCGGCGCACGCCGGCATACACCGGCGCCAGCCGTTCCTCGAGCTGCCCTGCTCGCAGCGATTCAAGATCGATGGTGGAACGAACCGGATCCAGCCGCGGACCGCTGCCCTCAATGAAAGCGACGTCGCGGCCGAGCGCATGCGGGATAACGAGGATGTCGCTGAACACAATGGCTGCGTCCATCTGGTAGCGGCGCAGCGGCTGCAAGGCCGCCTCGCAGGTGAGCTCCGGATCGTAGCAGAACGCAAGGAAGTCGCGATTCCTCTCCCGCAAGGCCCGATACTCCGGCAGATAACGCCCCGCTTGGCGCATCAGCCAGAATGGCGGCCGCGATTCCTTGTCGCCTTGGAAGGCAGCGAGCAGCGGCTTGGCGTGCGGGTTCACCACAGTTGTCCAGTAGCAGCGCCACCGCCCGACCGATTCACCATCATCTTAAGGACTCCTTTAAGAAAGGTTGTAGTTGTTGTTGGGGCCGAAATTGTGGGGATTATTTCCTTTCCCGGAATCATCCCCAGAAAAGTTGGCACGATGCCGGTGCTCACCTTCCTGTGTCTAATCCTGTGGATGATTTTGCGAAAGCTCCGATCGATGCAGGATTATACGTCGGAAATCTTTGCCCGGCTCACCTTTCTGCAACCGGGGGATAACGGGGAGAACAGGATCGTCGGTCAAACGATCCCCGTCATCTGCGTTGTTTCGCGGGCCTTGGCGGTCGGGTAGCGAGCCTGTGCATGACTTTCTGTGGTTCCGGCATCGAACAGAGCGCCGCTGTCGGACAGGTGCTTGTCCCCAAGGTGTCCCCTCTTTGTCCCCCGCCTTCTCCCGCCTCTTGTCATCCGCACCGGGGCAATGCCGACGATGCGATCGAAGAACGCCGCCTGCGGTGAGGAGGCCGCGAGAAAACGCCGCAATTGCCGGTTCCGATGGGATTGGAGGTCCAAGCCCGGTGTCAACGTGAACCGCATCGCGGGAGACGGTCGAAAAAATTCTCCGCGTTCAGCAGGTAAGCTACGGGTATTTCCGGATTGCTCCGCGCCGTCGAAAAACAGGCGTCATTTCTTTAGGAGCTGCAGTGGATTACGTGCGCCTGCGTTTCAGCAGGACATAGAGCGCACCGTCCCCCCCGTGCGCCGGCGTCGCGTAAGCGAACGCAAGGACGAGGCTGCGGGTCGCGGGCAGGTTCAGCCAATGCGGCACGGTGGTCCGCAATACGCCCTCCGAGCGGCTGCCCTTGCCGGTAATCACCAGCACGCAGCGTCGCCCCCGTTGTTGCGAGGCAGAAATGAACTGGTGCAGGGCCATATGCGCCTGCGCCTGAGTCATGCCGTGCAAATCGATTGTGCCTTCGATCGGCAACAGTCCCCGCCGCAGCCGAGCCAGACGACGCTTGTCAAGGCCGGAGGCAGTGCCATGACTGAGATCCCGTGGCGGTGCGGACGGTACCGCCAGTGGGGCGGGTGGATCCGGCCGACGATGCGGTTGCCGCCGAGTTGGCCCCGCGGGTGGGTTGGCCGTCTCTCCCACAGGCTCGGCCTGCGGCGGCGACTGAAAGCCATTGTGCCGGGGCAGGGGGCGGACACTGCCGGCGACGCGGCGCCAGAGATCGCTGTCGGCGGGATAACCGGGAGAGCGAGATGGGCCGTCACCCGGGCTCATGGCTGTCGCCGCCGTCAACGATCATGATGTGCAGCCGGCGCGGACCATGCGCGCCGAGGAGCAGCGTTTGCTCGATGTCAGCAGTACGCGAAGGGCCGGTGATCCAGTTAACGATCCGTGGCAGTCCGATCCCAACTCCGACTTCACTGCGCAGCAACATAAAGGCATCTTCGTAAGTGCCGACGATCCGCTCTCGTCCGATCGCAACCAGATGATCGGCGGGGAGGAAGTTGAGCGAAGTTGGGGACTCCGGCCCCGATAACAACATCAGCGTGCCGGTCTCGGCAATCCCAGCAAAGGCCGAGGTAAGGCTGGCAAGATCGCCCGCCTCGGCGGCGCCCCCGCTGACAACGACAGGGGTTTCGTCGGTCCAGCAAAGCGTTTCCAACTGCGGATCGCGCGCGGCGCGCACCGCCATTGGAAGGTTGTGTGCGCGCAGATAGGCCGCAACGGCGGAGGGAACCCGTGTCCAGCCATCCAACTGCTCGGTGGTTGCGTTGACTCGCTCAGCCTCGGCGATGAACACCTCGATTCGGGCCGCCCCGTCCTTCTGGCCCCGGGCAGGGACGACATTGGCGCGAGGAAACCGCAGCCGACGTTCCAGCGCCTTCCGCGCCTCCGGCGGCAAGCGGCCGCGGCCAAGGGCTTCGCGAATACTGCCGAGCATCCGCTCGCGTGCGCCGCTGCTGGTACCGCTCATGTGCGGGCGCCTTTCCGGGCAGACCACATCTTTTGGAACGTGCGGCCTTGCGGAGCGGGCAAATCACGCCCTCGGGTCCAGCCGCCCGCCAGCGGCAGCGCCTGGAACCGGCCCTTGCGCCGCCCCATCAGCCCGAGCATGCCAACGCCCATCCGCATCGCCAGGCGATACAGAGCCGGTCGGCGGGCGAGGAACGCCCACCCCTTCAAGCCCTGGCGCACCGCGCCCGATCCCTTGCGTGCCTCGAACTGATCCTGGCGCAACTGCCGCAGCATCTTCGGCAGCGGGATGCGGACCGGACAGACCTCCTCGCAGCGGCCGCACAAACTGGACGCGTTGGGCAGATGTCCGGCCTCATCGATGCCGATCAAGTTCGGGATCAGCACCGCGCCCATCGGCCCGGAATAGACCCAGCCGTAGGCATGCCCGCCGATGGCACCGTAGATGGGACAGTGGTTGATGCAGGAACCGCAGCGGATGCACCGCAGCATGTCGCGATAGGGTCCGCCCAGCATCCGGCTGCGGCCGTTGTCGAGCAGCAGGACGTGAAAGACTTCCGGCCCGTCAAGGTCGCCCGCTCGACGTGGTCCCGTGGTGAACGTCGTATAGACAGACAGGTCTTGCCCAGTCGCTGAGCGGGCCAGCACGCGCAAAAGGGTCGCCGCGTCCTCGAAGGTTGGCACGATCTTCTCGATGCTCGCGATGACGATCTGCACCCGCGGCAGTGTTTGGGTCAGATCGGCATTGCCTTCATTGGTGACCAGAACGGTCGTTCCGCTCTCAGCGATCAACATATTGGCGCCGGTAATGCCGAGGGACGCGCCGAGAAACTCCTTGCGCAGCACGTTGCGCGCCTCGTCAAGCATCACGGCGGGTTCTTCCAGCGGCCGGTCCGGCGGCAGGTCCGTGTGCTGCTTGCGGAAGGCGTCGGCGACCTGATCCTTGGACAGATGGATCGCCGGCGCGATGATATGGCTTGGCGCTTCGTGGCGGAGCTGGATGATGTACTCGCCGAGATCGGTCTCCACGGGGCGGAACCCAGCCTTTTCCAGACAGGCGTTAACGCCGAGCTCCTCGCCGATCATCGACTTCGCCTTGGTGATGCTGGTTGCGCCTTCCTCACTGCAAATGCGGATCAGGGTCTCGCGCGCTTCATCGGCATCGGCGCACCAGTGGACATGGCCGCCACGCTCGATCACCTTGGCTTCGAACCGCTCCAGGTAGAAGTCGAGATTGTCCAGAACATGGTTCTTGATCGCCCGCGCATCGTCACGCAGGGCGTCGAACTCCGGCAACCGCTCCATCGCGAGCCGCCGCTTGACCGGAAAGCCATCGGGAAAGCGCGCAAGCGCCCCCTGCAGTTTCACGTCTTCGATGGCTCGGTGTGCGTTGTCTACGAACGATCGGGCTGTCGATTCCACCGGATTGGTCCCTCTTCCAGATTGAAACCTCTGCCTCCCGCCCGTGCTCGGCCTTCAGGCGCCTTTACCCGGACCGTTCTGCCCCCGGCTGGCACCAAGCGGCGCGGCATCGGCGGTGGTCCCGGCCAGCACTTCCGCCACATGCCGGACCTCGATCTCCTCGCCACGGCGATACAATCGGCCGGCCATGTTCATCAGGCAGCCGAGATCGCCGCCCAACAGCATATCGGCGCCCGTGGCCTTGATGTCATCAACCTTGACATCGACCATTTTCTCCGAAATCTCCGGGTACTTCACGCAGAACAGGCCGCCGAAGCCACAGCAGGTTTCGGCAGTCTTCATTTCCCTCAGTTCAAGGCCCTCGATACCGGCGAGCAGTGCACGCGGCTGGTCGTGGATATGCAGCTCGCGCAAACCCGAGCAGGAGTCGTGATAGGCGGCAACCCTGGGGTGGCGGCCGGTAATCGGCCCCACCTTCAGAACATCGGCGAGGAAGGTCGTCAGTTCATAGGTCCGCCCGGCAAGCTCACGCGCCCGCCGGGCCATCTTGGCGTCGTCCTTGAACAGATCCGGGTAGTGCACTGTGATGGTGCCGGCACAGGAGCCGGAGGGTACCACCACGTAATCGAAGCCTTCAAAGGTGCGAATGACGTTGCGGGCGATGGCCGCGGCGTCCTTGGCATCGCCGGAATTGTAGGCCGGTTGGCCACAGCACGTCTGCGCCGCCGGTACCGCCACCTCGCAGCCGGCATCCTCCAGCAGCTTGACGGCCGCAAAGCCAACGCTTGGCCGCATCAAATCGACGAGGCAGGTGACAAACAGGGCGACCTTGGGGCGGGACCTTTGCATCCTTCAACAATGGTCGCTGTCGCCGTCGATGGCAAGCGTCAAAATGCGGGATGGGCACCTGAAGGTGCTCATCGATTCTTCTGTCGCATACCATCTTGCAAGAGCCGTCGGAACAGGGCGGCCGGTGCTGGCATCAGGGCAGCAGTACGGTGGAGCCTGTCGTCTTGCGGCCTTCGAGATCGCGATGCGCCTGCGCGGTCTCGCTTAAGGGATAAGTCTGATCGATGTTGATCGCGACGTAGCCACCCGCGACAACCTCGAACAGCTCAGACGCGCTTGCTTGTAGATCGTCCGGTTTGGCGGTGTAGGTCATCAGCGTCGGCCGGGTCAGAAACAGCGAACCTTTTTGCGACAACAGTGCCGGATCAAAGGCCGGCACCGGCCCGGACGCATTGCCGAAGCTCACCATCATTCCCATCGGTCTCAAGGCATCGAGCGAGCCGATGAAGGTGTCCTTGCCGATCCCATCGTAGACCACGGCGACCCCATCGCCGTCAGTGAGGGCGCGCACCCGCTCGGTGAAGTTCTCCCGGGTGTAGACAATCGGATGCTCGCAGCCATGCTTGCGGGCAAGCTCGGCTTTCTCATCGCTGCCGACGGTGCCGATGACGGTAGCGCCGAGGTGGCTCGCCCACTGGCAAAGGATCAGCCCCACCCCACCGGCCGCGGCGTGGACGAGGATCGGATCGCCCCGTTGCACGCGGTAGGTCCGGCGCAAGAGGTACTGCGCCGTCATCCCCTTCAACATCATCGCCGCTGCTGTCTGATCGGTGATCGCCTCCGGCAGCGCCACCAGCCGATCGGCTTTGATCAGCCGCGATTGCGCATACCCTCCGAGGACGCCGGCGTAGGCGACCCGCTGCCCTACCTCAAGATGGCTGACGCCATCGCCGACGGCGTCGATCACACCGGCGGCCTCCATGCCGATCACGCACGGCAGCGCCGGCACCGGGTAGAGCCCGGTGCGGTGATAGGTGTCGATGTAATTGAGGCCGACCGCGGTCTGACGGATGCGCACTTCACCCGCAGCGGGCTCACCGACCTCCACCCCTTCCCAACGCAATACCTCCGGCCCTCCGGTCTCATGAATGCGGATGGCGTGGTTCATGGCGGTGCTCCTTCTCGCGGTCAGCTCGCAATTGGATGGTTCCACCGTATATTGCGACGGCGGCGAGCCATGGTACCGTTCCGCGCCGCCGGAGGCGAAGCGGTTTTTGCCCTCACGCCCCTCGCTCCTGCGACCGAGCCGGCTGCACGGTTATTACGCGCAGCAGGTTGCGCGAAAAGTCCCGTGTAATGACCGTTAAAGAGTGGTACGCCACCGGGGACGCAGGAACTGCGATGGGGCCTCAAGGAACGGGCGGATGCATGCCAAGTCGCTTTTTACTATCGGTTATCAGGGAGCGGAGTCGGCGGATTTTGTGGCAACGCTTGTTGCATCGGGCGTGGCGAAAGTTATAGACGTTCGTGACGTTCCGCTGTCGAGAAAGCGCGGATTCTCGAAGAGAGCACTGGCCGAGGCCTTGGATGGCAATGGCATCGCATATATCCACCTCAAGGAACTCGGTGATCCAAAGCCAGGGCGCGAGGCTGCACAGCGCGGGGAGTTCGCCACCTTTAGGAAGATTTTTTACCAGCATCTGGAAGGTTCGGATGCGCAAGCTGCGCTGGAGACCGCAAGCCGCATAGCTCGCCAGACGGCATCATGTCTCTTGTGTTTCGAGCGCGAGCACGAGCACTGCCACCGGACCATTGTTGCCGAGGCACTTTCCAAAAAGGCCGGTTTCACCATTCGGCATCTTAGGGTCTCCCGGGACACTATCATGCAGAAGAAAGGCCATGATCAGCGCAAGAACGACCGGCAACTTGCACTCCGGTGAAACTGAAGCAGTGGTTATCATTAAGGCCGCGCCTCAGCCAAGCCAGAGGCACGGGGAGACAGTCTGCTGTGCCGGCGTCGATCTGCAGGGCCATTGGCTGAGGCTCTACCCAATTTCGTTTCGGACGCTGGAAGAGGGTCAGAAATTCGGTCGATGGGACCGAATCAAGTTCAAGTGGCGCAAACCGATTGACGACCGCCGTACCGAGAGCCGTCGCGTCGATCACAACAGCATCAGGATTGTCGGCGAGTTGAACAAATCTGAGCGTCAGAGATTTCTTGGCGGAAAGATTGTCACCAGCTTGGAGCGTGAAGGCATTGCGGGGCGGAGCCTTGCGCTTCTGAAAGCAAAGATACTCAAGTTCATAATTGAGAAGAAGCCAGACGCCGAACTTGAACAAGAGTTCAGGCGTTTTGAAGCCCTCCGCGCACAAAAGGATCTGTTCAACACGAAGCCGATCATTCCCTATCAACCGTGCCCTTATCAGTTCAAATATCGGTATGAGAGCGATGACGGGCTGCGTAAAGGCACCTGCCAGGATTGGGAAATCGAGGCGACATTTTTCAGATGGTCAAGGGAAAATGGAGAGGAACGCGCTCTGGCGGACATACGGCGAGTTTTTGGCGAGGAGTACCCGCAGAAGGGAATGCTTCTCGCCATGGGGACACATTCGCAGTACCCCGACACCTGGCTGATCAATGGGATCATTCGTCTCGACGAAATTGAACAGATGTCGCTGTTCTAACTCCCGGCCAGTTGCTCCTTAAGGACCTCGGAGTCCGTCACCGGAGCGCCGCAGGTCTTGAGACGTGTCCACGTCTCAGCCCAGCTGAGATAGTCATCGTCGCCGGTCGTCTCGAACAGGGCCACGCCGATGCTCAGTTCAACCTCGACTCAGTGTCTGCAAAGAAAGGACGTTGCCGTCCCCGTCCCGTCTCCTTTAGCAGAGACGACGATCGAGCAGGGGTTTTTCTCACGTAGAGCCTGCGATCGAACAGCGACCGCACGGTAAGTTGTTCTTGCAGGGCTTGCGGATCAGTTGCCGACGTAACGGAAGAACGATACGCGGGCAGAAATGGTAGCGCCGCCGGCGTTCTGAGGCGCTGGCTGTTTTTCATCGCCGCTGCCGGGATGACGGCGCCAACCTTCCCGGCGGCACTTCACCGCGATGGCCGGACCGCCCGCGCCATGCCCTTCGATCACGCCTCTTTGAGGGTTCATCCCATGACCTGTGGCCGCGGTGCCTCGGACTTCAAAGACGCCATATCGATCGAGAAGCGGTATTTCACATCCGACTTCAGCAGTCTCTCATAGGCCTCGTTGACCTTCTGGATGGGGATCACCTCGACATCGGCGGTGATGGTGTGTTCGCCGCAAAAATCGAGCATCTCCTGGGTTTCGGCAATGCCGCCGATCAAGGAGCCGGAGAGAGTGCGGCGCCCCATGATGAGGCTGAAGGCCGCGACGTCCAAAGGCTTTTGGGGAACACCGACCAGAGTGATGTTGCCGTCGCGCCGGAGCAGGGCGAGGTAGGCGTTGATGTCGTGATCGGCGGAGACGGTGTCGAGAATGAAATCGAAGCTGCCAGCATGCTTCTTCATCTCGTCCGCATTCCGCGAGACGACGACGTCGTCGGCGCCGAGGCGGCGCGCGTCTTCGCTCTTGCCGGGGGAGGTGGTGAAAACGACGACGTGAGCGCCGAACGCATGGGCGAACTTCACGCCCATGTGCCCCAGTCCGCCAAGACCGACGACTCCAACCTTCATGCCCTCGGTGACGCCCCAGTGGCGCATCGGGGAATACGTCGTGATCCCGGCGCAGAGCAGCGGCGCCGCTCCGGCGGGATCGAGGTTTGAGGGAACGCGCAAAACGAAGCGCTCGTCGACAACAATGCTCTCGGAGTAGCCGCCGTAGGTCACGCCGCCCAGGTGCTTGTCCGGGCCGTTGAAGGTAAACGTCATGTTCGGGCAGAACTGCTCATGGCCGTCCTTGCACTCCTGGCAGGTGCCGTCCGAGTCGACCAGGCAGCCAACCGCGGCGAGGTCGCCGGGCTTGTACTTGCTTACGGCCGAACCGACCTTGGTGACGCGGCCGACGATCTCATGCCCAGGGACAATCGGATAAACGGTGGGCATGACGTTGCTCCACTCGTTGCGCACTTGATGCACGTCGGTGTGGCAGATACCGCAGAAAAGGATCTCGATCTGCACGTCGCTGTCGGTCGGATTGCGGCGCGGGATGGTATCGACGGCGAGTGGCGATGTCGCACTGGCAGCGGAGTAAGCCGCGGTGTTGTACATGGTTTGCTCCTCCTTGACGAATTTGCTTATCCGGCTCAAACCTGTTCATTGCTCAACGTCTCCATCCCGTCAACGTTTTGAGCATCGAGCGGTTCCTGAATGGCGATGGACGTTATCAATGCGGTTGCGATCGCGCCATGCCGATGCTTCACCGGAGCCGGGTGGGAGGGGGCGCTGAGCCTGACCCGACCGGCCGCGCCCAACTGGACCGACTTCTCGATCCAGGAAATGACGGTGTGACGCTCGCAGTCCTGGCCCGTGCGGCGCAGGCTGTCGGCCGCGCCATCAAGCTGGAGCTGGTCTGACGGCGCCAAAAAAAAAAGACTCTCGGGCTCTAATCCGCAATACCCGGACATTTGGATGGCGTCATTCGTCTCGACGAAGTTGAACAGATGTCGCTGTTCTAGCGTCCAGCCAGTTGTGGTTGCAAAGCGGCGGGGTCGGTCACCGGCGCGCCGCAGGTCATGTTGGCGCAAACATACGCCGTCGGCTTGCCGTCCACCAATCTCTTGCCGGCGGCGGGGTGGGTTGGCGGTAGCGTTTGCTCTGGTGTCAGCAGCGTCACCACCTTCAAGGGCGCGCCGGCGGCGAAGGCGGCGCGCTGCAGCGCCCGCCTCGCAGGATCGGCGGGATCGCCGATGATAATGAGTTGGGCGCCGCGCTCCAGCCATTCGTAGCTCATCATCAGGCCGGGCACGCTGATGAGGTACCGAGCGTCTTTGCCGGAAAAGAGGCGGATCAACGCCTCGCCGCGTTCGCGGTAGGCGTCGTTGCCGGTCAGCAACCAGAGCCGCGCCAGAACCTCTGCCATCGCGCTGTTGCCCGACGGGGTGGCGTGATCGGCGATGGTCTTGGCGCGGGCGACGATGTCGGTGGTATCGTCGGCTGAGAGGAAGTAGCCGCTCTTGGCGTCGTCCCAGTGGTGGCGGTCGGCGGTGGCGACCCACCGCTCGGCCCAGCCGAGATACTCAGCTTCCCCGGTGGTCTCGTGGAGGGCAAGGGCGGCACGGGCCATCTGGGCGTAGTCGTCGAGAACGCCCGGCTGGTGCGCGGTGCCGGCGCACCAGACATGGAAAAGGCGCCCGTCCTCGGCCATGCCTCCGACGATGAAGGCGAAAACCCGGCGTGCGGCGTCCAGCCACTGAGGCTCGTCGAACACGGCGGCGGCGTTTGCCAAAGCGCTGATCATCAGGCCGTTCCAGTCCGCCAGCACCTTGTCGTCGCGCAGCGGCGGAACCCGATGTTGGCGGTGAGCGCCCAGCGCGTCGAGACAGACGCGCAAGACCCGCTCTTCCTCCGGGGCGCGCAGCTCCTGCGCCCGGCGCCGGTTGAGAATGGTGTGGCCTTCCCAGTTGCCCTGCTGGGTCACGTCATAGACCGCCTTGAACAGGGCGGCGTCGGCTCCGGGAGTGGCCCGGAGAATGCTGTCAATCTCCTCGTCAGCCCAGACATAGTACTTGCCCTCGACGCCCTCGCTGTCGGCATCGAAGGCGCTGGCGAAGGCGAAATCGCCCTCGCCGCCAGCATTGCTGCGCATCTCGGAGAGCGCCCAGGCAATCGTCTCGGAAACGCGCAAAGGATAGAGCGGATTGCCCGTATTCTGCCACACCTCGCACATCAGCTCGATCAGCTGGGCGTTGTCGTAGAGCATTTTTTCGAAGTGCGGGATCAGCCAGTCCTCATCGGTTGCGTAACGCGCGAAGCCGCCGCCGACATGATCGTAAATGCCGCTCTGGCACATCCAATCCAAGGTCATCGTCACCGCCCGGGCGTATTGCGGATCGCTGGTCCGCCGCCCGGCGCGCCATAGAAAGCGGAAAAAGGTCGGCTGCGGGAACTTCGGCGTGCCCTGCGTTCCGCCGCGCTCGAAGTCGATCAAGCTGAGCGCGGTCTCGGCGGCCTGATCGATCAGCGCCATGGTGAAGCCGCCGCCCGCCCGTGGCCGCGAGAGTTGTTCCAGACCCTGGCGCAGCGCCATCACGTTTTGCTCGATGGCCGCGGGCTCGTGGCGGTAGGCCTCGTCCACCGACCGCAGCACGTCGGCGAACCCCGGCCGCCCCCAGCGCGCCGTCGGAGGAAAGTAGGTCCCGCCCCAAAACGGCTCGCCGGCGGGGGTGAGGAACATGGTCAGCGGCCATCCCCCCTGCTGGCCCATCAACGCCAAGGCCGACTGGTAGAGGTTGTCGACATCGGGGCGCTCCTCGCGGTCTACCTTGATGTTGACGAACAGGCGGTTCATCAGCCGGGCGATCTCTTCGTTCTCGAAGCTCTCGTGGGCCATGACATGGCACCAGTGGCAGGCGGCATAGCCGATCGACAAGAGGATCGGCTTGTTCGCGCGCTTGGCTTCGTCGAACGCTTCCGGACGCCAGCCGCGCCAGTGCACCGGGTTGTCCTTGTGCTGACGCAGGTAGGGGCTGGTTTCGGCGAGGAGGAGGTTTTGTGACATGGCTGTGGCTCCTGCTTTTTGCGAGGGCAGCGTTCTGAATGACCCGGTGCTGCCCTTTCGGGGAAGGGTATTCGGGGACGTCGCGGCGTCACTTGCCCGATTGCACCGCCCGCCACTGTCGCTTAGTTTGTGCTCCTCTCGGAGGAGGGCAACTTGAAAACGCCATGCCGGAAAAGAGCATGGGTTGCCGGGTCGGCCGATGCTATCTCTGAAACTTGGAGTTCCCGAGTGCGGGGCGAGATGAGGAACGGCGTTCGCAGGGATCGAAGTGCGACGCGCGGAAGAACGGTCGAAAGGACCAGACAATGAAAATTCATATGGATATGGATCTCACGCCGGAGGAAGCACGGACGTTGTTCGGGCTGCCGGACGTGAAGCCGATGCAGAAGGCCTTGATGGACGATATCGAAGGCCGGATGAAGAAAAGCCTTGCGGCGATGGAGCCGGAAGCCCTGATCAAAATGTGGTTGCCGGTCGGCGTTCAGGGCTTGGAGCAGTGGCAGAAATTCATTTGGTCCCGGATGACGGGATCCAACGAGCCCACCAATCGGCAGGAGTAGAACCGATGAGCGGCAGCGAGGGGGAATTGTTCTATCGCTGCCACGTGTTCTGCTGCGTCAACGAGCGCCCGCGCGATCATCCGCGCGGATGCTGCTCCGCCCGCGGCTCCGTTAAGTTGCGGGACTACATGAAGGCAAAAGCCAAGGCGCTAGGCCTCGAACGGGTGCGGATCAATGCTGCGGGGTGTCTCGACCGCTGCGAGTTGGGGCCGACCATGGTGATCTATCCCGAAGGTGTCTGGTATCACTATGAAAGCCGTGCCGACGTCGACGAAATTCTTGAAAAGCACCTGATCGAGGGGGGCCGGGTAACTCGGCTGATGCTCCCGTCGGAGCCATGAATGCCGGTAGCGGAAATGGCGGAGTCAGGAGTTCTTCTCGTTTTTGTTGTTGTGAAACTCCTCCTTGTGCACCAGGGGCGTCAATATCAAGAGGAGCAGGAAATTCATGAACGCCAGCACGACGGCGATCTCCTCCATGGCGTAGGCAATGGCGATTCCGATCGCGCCCGCGTTCCAGATGGTGGCGGCGGTCACTGTCCCGCGGACGTTCATGCCGCTTTTCAAAATGGCGCCGCCGCCGATGAAACCCACGCCGGACGCGATACCCTGGATCACGCGAGCTTGGCTTTCGGCGTCTGCCCCGGGTGTCCATCTGGCGACGAGGGCAAAGCCGCAAGCAGCCATCGCGACTACCGGCAAGGTGCGCAAGCCGACGCTTGAGCTGCCGTGTTCCCGCTCCCAGCCGATCGGCAGCGCCATGGCAAGAGCGGCAAGCACCCGTAACAAGTTTTCAATCACTTGTGACCATTCGAAATCATATTGCATTGCCGTGCCCGCTCATGCCGGGAAAAAAGGGAAGTGCGTTACGACGCCGCGCACACTTCAGAAGAAGCATACTATCTTGAAGAATGACATTTTCATTGCAAGCGTCCTTCACCCTTCAAGAACGTCCTGAGGCCGGCGCAGATGACGTAGCCTCGCTCGTCGGGCTGACCCGTCCTTTCAGTCAGTGGCCTTGATGAGCATAAAGACGTGAACGAGACGATCTTTGCGCCGGCGAGTGGGTTGGGGCCGGCCGGCGTCGCCGTGATCCGCATCTCCGGGCCGGCGGCGGCGGCGGCGTTGGCCCGATTGACCGGTCTTCGCGATCCGGTGCCGCGGCGGGCAACACGCGCCCGGGTCCTGGATGATCAGGGCGAGACGCTCGATGTCGGACTGGTGCTGTGGTTTCCTGCCCCGGCCAGCTTCACCGGGGAAGACGTGGCGGAGCTTCACGTCCATGGCGGCCGCGCCGTTGTCAGCGGCGTCCTTCAGGCGTTGGCGGCAGTGGGCGGCCTGCGAGCGGCAGAGCCCGGTGAGTTCACCCGCCGTGCGTTTCAAAACGATAAGCTCGACCTCACCCAAGCAGAAGCCATCGCCGATCTGATCGACGCCGAAACGCGGGAACAGCGGCGGCAGGCGGTGCGGCAGATGGAGGGCGCGCTGGGCCGCCTCTATGACTGCTGGCGGGAGCGATTGATCCGGTTGCTGGCGTATCAGGAGGCGCTGATCGATTTCGTCGATGAGGATCTTCCCGCGGACACGGCGGAGCGGGTCCGGGCGGAGGTGGTGCCGCTGGCGGCGGAGATGGCCGCTCATCTGGCTGACGACCGCCGCGGAGAGCGGCTTCGGGAGGGATTTCGAATCGCCATCGTCGGCCCGCCCAATGCGGGCAAATCAAGTTTGCTCAATGTTCTCGCGCGGCGCGAGGCGGCGATTGTCACAGCAATTCCGGGAACCACACGAGACGTGATCGAAGTACATCTCGACCTGGCCGGATATCCCGTTTTGCTTTCGGATACCGCTGGCTTGCGCGAGACGATGGAGGCGATCGAGCAGGAGGGGGTGCGGCGCAGTCTGTTGACGGCCGCGCAGGCGGACCTCAAGCTGGTGGTGCTCGATGGGATCACCGGGGCCGAGGTCGACGACGCGACCGCCGCACTTGTCGATGAGAACGCGCTGCTCGTCGTCAACAAGTGCGACAGAGCGGTCTTGGCTCAGCAGGTGGTGGTGAACGATGTGACGGGAGTTCCCATCTCGGCACTGACCGGCACAGGGGTCGCTGACCTTCTGCTGCGCCTGGAGGCAGAGGTGGCCGGCCGCTGGGGTGGCAGTGAAGGCGTGGCGCTGACACGGGTGCGCCACCGCGATGCTTTGGAGAGGTGTGCTTTGTGTCTGCAGCGCGTTGCTGCGGCGGACGCAGCGCTGGCGGCGGGCGCCAGTGAAACGGTAGCGGAGGATCTTCGTCTTGCGATCCGCGAGCTCGGTCGCATTACGGGCCGTGTCGATGTGGAAGATATTCTTGATGTGATCTTTCGGGATTTCTGTATCGGCAAGTGAGCACGATACGAGAATGGCATCGGCGGGAAGTCGTGTTGTTTCACGTGAAACAGTCCTTCTCGACAAAAAGAGCATTTCATCGAAAATGGATCGCGGATAAGGAAGAAACTATCAGCCTCGTCGACGACCTTTGGCGAGGTCAACCAGATTGGCTGCGGAACCACCGTCTTACAAAGCGGTGACGTGCGCTTGCGCAACCCGTTGCCGCGTGCACGTAATGAGCTCGAACTGCCTACGTCGGGAGGACTTATGCCAGACACCGGAGGAACCCTTGATCGCTATGCTCCTTATGCCCTGGCGGCGCTTCGGATTGCGGCGGCGCTCATTTTCATGGAGCATGGCACGCAGAAGCTGTTCGGCTTCCCCGCCCCGCCGGAGAAGGGGCTGCCTTCCACCTTTTCGCTTCTCTGGTTCGGCGCCATCCTGGAATTTTTGGGCGGGTTCCTGGTTCTGATCGGCCTGTTCACCCGGCCGGTCGCCTTTGTTCTCGCCGGAGAAATGGCGGTGGCGTACTGGATGTTCCACGCTCCTCGCAGCTTCTACCCGATCCTCAATGGGGGTGACGCGGCCATTCTCTATTGCTTCGTGTTTCTGCTGCTCGTGTTCACAGGACCGGGGGCCTTGAGCATCGATGGCAGGCGGAGCGGGATCAAGTCATCGCCCACATTCGACCGATCGTCTCCGCACTGAATGCTCTCGACAAGGGCGCTTTCTTGATAGCGAAGTTGCGGGCTGCGCTTGTGCATGCCGCTAAAGTCCCACAGGCCTCGCCCGGGAAGGAGTGCGAGTAATGGATGCTACAGTATGGACGACGAGCTCGGCGCGAAATGAGCTAGGAAGCCGGGCCTGGGATGTAATCGTGGTTGGTGGCGGCCATGCCGGTTGCGAAGCGGCCGCCGCGGCGGCTCGGATCGGCGCATGCACCCTGTTGGTCACCCATAGGCGCGAGACCATCGGCGAGATGTCTTGCAACCCGGCAATCGGAGGACTGGCGAAAGGACAGTTGGTGCGGGAGATCGACGCACTTGACGGTTTAATGGCGCGGGCGATCGATCAGGCCGGCATCCAGTTCCGGGTGCTCAATCGCAGCAAGGGACCGGCGGTGCGAGGCCCGCGTGCACAAGCAGATCGTCGACTGTATCGCCAAGCGATGGCGGGGCTGTTGGACGTGCAGGCCAACCTTCAGATCCTGGAGGCTTCGGTCGAAGATCTTGTACTCGGCAGCGGAGGCACGGTAACCGGCATTCGCATCGCCGACGGAATGCAGATCCGAGCGGGAGCGGTGGTGTTGACGACAGGTACGTTCCTGCGAGGACTGATCCACGTCGGCGAGCGGCAAATCCCGGCGGGCCGTGCGGGCGAGCCACGCGCCATCGGCCTCGCCTACACGTTGCGTCGGCTGCAATTCCGGATGGGTCGCCTGAAAACAGGCACGCCGCCACGGTTGGATGGCCGTACGATCGCATGGCAGAACCTGGAGATCCAGCACGGGGATGATCCGCCGGAGCCGTTCTCGTTCCTGACCGAGACGATCACCACGCCCCAGATCCAATGCGCGATCACCGGAACGACCCCGGCATCCCACGCGTTGATCCAGGCTAACCTCCATCGCGCGCCGATGTATTCGGGACAGATCGACTCCACTGGGCCCCGCTACTGCCCTTCGATCGAGGACAAGGTCGTCCGTTTCGCGGAGCGCGATCGCCACCAGATTTTCCTCGAGCCAGAAGGGCTTGATGATGACACCGTCTATCCAAACGGAATCTCGACTTCTTTGCCGATCGACGTGCAGGGGGCGCTGCTGAAGACCATACCGGGGCTCGAGGAAACGAGGATGATCCGGCCCGGCTATGCGATCGAGTACGATTTCGTCGACCCACGGGAACTGGCGCCAACCTTGGAGACGCAGCGAGTGCCCCGGCTGTTCTTCGCCGGACAGATCAACGGGACCACGGGTTATGAGGAAGCGGCCGGGCAGGGGATGATTGCCGGCGCCAATGCCGCTCTAGCCGTCGGCGGAGGTGGTCCCTTTCTGATCGATCGGGCGGAGGGTTACCTCGGGGTAATGATCGACGACCTTGTCACGCTTGGCACCAATGAGCCTTACCGGATGTTCACCTCCCGCGCCGAATATCGCTTGTTGCTGCGGGCGGATAACGCCGATCAGCGGCTGACGGCGAAAGGGGCGGAGGCAGGGCTGGTAACGGCGGAGCGACGGGAGGCCTTCATCGCCAAGCGGCGGAGGTTGGAGGCGGCCCGCGCGGCGCTCGCGCAGCGGACGGCAACGCCGCCGGAGCTGCGCGTGGCAGCATTGACGGTCAAGCTCAATGATGACGGCCAGCGGCGATCGGCGCTCGATCTGCTGTCTTATGCTGACGTCGATGTGAGCGTGCTGACGCGGCTATGGCCGGAGCTAGGTGCTATCGCTCCGGACATTGCCGTGCAGCTGAAGAACGATGCTCATTATGCCGGCTATCTCGACCGCCAGGAGGCTGACATCCGCGCGTTCCGGCGCGACGAAGCATTGGAGATCCCGGAGGATCTGGATTTTGAAGCGGTTGCCGGATTGTCGTTAGAGACGCGAGCGAAGCTGAGTGCGGCGCGGCCCGCCAGCCTCGGAGCGGCGGCACGAATCTCCGGCATAACGCCTGCGGCGCTGACCGTCCTTTTGCGCCATGTCCGCAAACGAGCATCCACCGTTATGAACCGGACGCTGTCCGCGTGAGGAAAGGCGCAGCGACATCGCGAAGACGGCCGGTCATCGAACACCGGCGGAGGAGGCGTGATTCAGAAGATCGATGTTTCACGTGAAACAGCCCCTGACCGCGGACGCCTTTCAAAAGCTGAGCAGGATTGATGATGCGACGCGGGAGCAGCTTGAAGCCTTCCTGCAGCTTCTGCAGAAATGGCAGCCGCGCATCAACCTGGTCAGCCGCGGCTCACTAGAGGATTCCTGGCGACGCCACATCCTCGATTCGGCGCAGCTCGTCCCGCTGCTTCCTGAACGGGCGCCGGTCATTGTCGACATCGGCAGCGGCGCCGGCTTTCCCGGCCTCGTCATAGCAATTGTCGCGAATCGCCCGGTTCATCTCGTCGACAGCGATGTCCGCAAATGCGCCTTTCTGCGGGAGGCCGCGCGCCTGACGGGAGCCTCCACCACCATTCATAATGCACGGATCGAGCGCGTTGGCGCCCTCAACGCCGATGTTGTCACGGCGCGTGCGTGCGCGCCACTGCCGCAACTGCTAAAGCACGCGGCGCCTTTGCTGCGGCCCGGTGGTCGATGCCTGTTTCTCAAGGGCAAGACCGCTGCGGCAGAATTGACGGCCTCCGCAAAAACGTGGATGATGCAAACGACCCGCTTGCCAAGTCATTCCGATTCTTCCGGTATGATCCTAGTAGTGGACGATCTTCATCCACGCGATGACCCCGAACTTGGATGACTCCAGACTCGCAAAGTCCACCTCGGCTGATCGACCGGCTGACACCCCGGACCATCGCCATCGCCAACCAGAAGGGGGGCGTCGGCAAAACCACCACCGCGATCAATCTCGGTACGGCCCTTGCCGCGATCGACAAGCGGGTTCTGATCGTCGATCTCGATCCGCAGGGCAACGCCAGCACCGGCCTCGGCGTCGAGCGCGAGCAGGAGCGCCACGATATCTATGACGTACTGATCGGCCACGCTGGTGTGGCGGAAGCGGTTGTCGACACGGTGGTGCCCAACCTGCGCTTGATCCCTGCCGGAGTTGATCTTTCCGGGGCAGAGATTGAGCTGGTCAACCTTGAGCGTCGGGAATTCTTCCTGCGCAAGGCTCTGCGCAGCAACGTCACCAACTATGATTTCGTGCTGATCGACTGCCCGCCGGCATTGGGGCTGCTGACGATCAATGCCCTGGTTGCGGCCGCCGCCGTGCTGGTGCCCTTGCAGTGCGAGTTCTTCGCCCTCGAAGGGATCAGCCACCTTATGCGCACGGTCGAGAGGGTGAAAAAGACATTGAATCCGCGCCTGGAAATTCAGGGAATCGTGCTGACGATGTTCGACAAGCGCAACAATCTCTCCACGCTGGTGGCCGATGATGTGCGCGCCTACTTCAAGGACAAGGTCTACGACACCATGATTCCGAGGAACGTCCGTATCTCTGAGGCCCCCTCTCATGGCCGGCCGGTGGTCATCTACGACGTCAACTGTGCCGGCTCTCGTGCCTATTTGCATCTTGCTAACGAAGTGCTCCGGCGCGAACGAAAGGCGGTCGTCTGATGCCCGCCGATGGGAAACGCCGAAGTCTGGGCCGGGGGCTGTCGGCGCTTCTCGGCGACGATATCAGCCAAGCACCGGAGCGGGACGCGTCAGCACCCGGCGCCACCACCATGGTTCCGGTCGAATTGCTCTGTCCGGGGCGCCTGCAGCCACGTCGCCACATGGCCGATGAAGCACTCGCGGATCTTGCCCAGTCGATTGCGGAGAAAGGAATCCTGCAGCCGATCCTGGTTCGTCGCCATCCGGACGATCCCGAGAGTTATGAAATCATCGCCGGCGAGCGGCGTTGGCGGGCGGCGCAGATGGCGCAAGTCCATGATGTGCCGGTTGTAATCCGTGATCTGAGCGATCGCGAAGCCCTGGAGATCGGGCTGATCGAAAACCTGCAGCGGCAGGACCTCTCGCCGCTGGAAGAAGCCGAGGGCTACAAGCGTCTGCTCGATGAGTTCGCCCATACCCAAGACGACCTCGCCCGCAGCGTGAGCAAGAGCCGAAGCCACGTAGCAAACATGATGCGCTTGCTCAGCCTGCCCGATACGGTCAAAAGAATGCTCGACAACGGGCAGCTTTCCGCCGGCCACGCGCGCGCCCTGATCGGCACCAGCGACCCCACGGCGCTGGCGGAGAAAGTGCTCAAGCGTGGACTCAATGTCCGCCAGACGGAGCATTTGGCGAAGATGGATGCCGGCACCAGCGCCACGCCGCCCCGGCCGGTCGAAAAGGATGCCGATACCCTTGCGCTGGAGCGCGATCTTGGCAACCTGCTGGGCCTCGCCGTCGAGATCAAGCTGCGCCGCAACGGCGGCTCACTGGTACTCAACTACAGCTCTCTCGATCAGCTGGATGACATTCTCCACCGGCTCAGCCACGGCCGTCACGAAGATCGAATCAGCCTAAGCACGAGCAAACGAAACAGCGGCCGCTTGGATCCTGTCGATGGCGATTCGCGCTCGGACAAGCAAGGTGTTGTTGTTGAATTCGGGGACCGCCAATGGAATACATCAGCCGATCCGGAGTCTGACCACGGCACAGAAGACACGCGCGGCTGAGCACCCGCCGCTCCCGCCTGAAGTCTGAGGGGGCCGACAGCGGCGCGGTTCCCCTGGTGGCTGTGCCCGTGCTGTATGACCATCCGGACCAATAGACAGGAGGGAACTTTTGCTTCGACGGCTGGTTCTCCATCAGCGTTCGCTCAGCTGACTTGCTCGGGGACGCTGGGGTCTTCAGGGCTTCGCGTTGGAGAGCCGAACATGCGGGTTCATCATCTCAATTGTGGGACCATGTGCCCCATCGGCGGCCGTTTAATGACGGGCCGCCGGTCCGCTCCCGCGCGCCTCGTTTGCCATTGCCTTCTCATCGAAACCCACCAAAGCGGTCTCATTCTCGTCGATACCGGTCTCGGCCTGCAGAATGTGCGCGCCGCGACCCGGCGCCTCAGTCGGTTCTTTCTGACCCTCATGCGCCTGCCGCTGAAGGAGGAGGAGACGGCGCTGCGCCAGATCGAGCGTCTCGGCTTCGGGGCAGGGGATGTCCAACACATCGTGCTCACGCATCTCGATTTCGATCATGCCGGTGGAATCGCGGATTTTCCCCAAGCCACCGTTCACCTCATGAGCCCAGAGCTGCGTGCTGCCGAGGAGCGCCGCGGGATGATCGGTCGGCGTCGTTATCGGCCACAGCAATGGGATCAGGTCCGCCATTGGCAGCGGTATGAAAGCGGCGGTGAGCCCTGGTTGGGCTTTGCCTGCGTACGGGATCTCAAGGGCCTACCGCCGGAGGTGCTGCTCATTCCCCTCATCGGGCACACCTGGGGCCATGCCAGTGTCGCCATCCAGCAGGGTGACGGCTGGCTTCTCCATGCTGGCGACGCCTACTTCCATCAAAAGGAAACGGATCTTGCGCGCCCCGGCTGTCCGCCTGGTCTTCGTGCCTATCAGAGAATGATGGAAGTCGATCGCACCAAGCGCCTTGCCAACCAGGAGCGCTTGCACGCGCTCAAAGAAAGGAGCGGAGATCGCGTACAAATCCACTGCGCTCACGATGCCGCCGAATTCGCGCAGTGGTCCGCAGGATCTCCAATCGGTGCAGCGCAGGTTTCTTGACCGTCGTTGACCCCGGAGGCCCCGCGATCAACGATGGCGGGGCGATGCCGCCGCGGCGTGAGCCACCCTGAGCAAGGCGCGCTCGCAAATTGCCTTCTCCGGCATCCCGGTTGTCTTGCAGTCCAACTCAGCATCGATCAGGATTGCGATTGCCGGGCCCAGCCGCTGCACTGGCCACAGCGCCATCTGACGGCGAAAGATCTCGCGGTTCTTCTGGAACACAGGCGGTTTCAACTGCGCCATGACCTGATCCGGCGAGCGTCCGGCGGCGGCGAGGCCGGCCGCCAGCAAGAGGCGCTGCAATTGGCGCTGGACCGTACGCAAAATGGTGACGGGCTGCTGGCTGTCCTCCGTGATCAGACGGTGGAGAATGCCATCGAGCGCTTTTAGATCGCCAAGACATACCGCGTCGGCGAGGGTGTCAAGACCGATCACGGTGCTGTTGCCGACGCACGCCTGGGCATCGGCAACAGTGACGCGCCTCGCCTCGCCCATGTAGGTCACCAGCTTTTCCAGCTCCCGCCGCGTCACCCCGTGATCTGCGCCGACGCTGCCGACAACGAATGCCACCGCGTCCGGCTCGGCAGTAAGGCCCGCTTCGCCAAGCAACTGCTCGATCAGCCGCGCGGTGGTCGCGGCGGTGTCGGGATAGCAGGCGACCGCGGCGCCCCGCCTGCTTTTCTCGAACAGGGCGCGCAGTGACGACCGCTTGCTAAGCTCGCCGGCCTCGATGATGACCAACGCCTCGCCGAGGCCCTCCTCCAGCCACGACTCGAAGGCGCGGGTGAGACCGTCTCCGGCCTCGCGAATCCGGATTACGCGCCGACGTCCGGAGAACGTCAGCGCCGCGGCTTCGTCGGCGAGTCGCGCAGGATCGCTTTGGATCGTCTCCGGCTTGAAGGTAATGAAGGCGAACGGATCAGCGGGATCTCCGGCAGCGTTCGCCAACAGGCGGGACCGTTCCTGGATCAGACCATAATCCGGCCCGTAGAACAGGACGGCACGGACCCGCCCATCAGGCTTGCGAAGGAACCCGTCGAGCGGCGGTCCCTTCAGGATCAACCATCGGCTCCGCCGGTCTCGCCTGTCCGCGTGGCGTAGAAGGCGGCGAGCCGCATGTGAAGGATCCGCGCGAGCCGCTCGACGCCCTGCTCGCGGGTGTAGCGCTCGGCAATCAGCGTCGCGAATTCATCGGTGAGAAGGTCAAAGCTGCCGTAGGAGTCGGCCTGTCCCCGCAAGACGACCTGACCACTGGCAAGGTCGGTCACCGTGTAGCGCGCGCTCAAGCGCAGGTTGGCCCGGGTCGCAATCCCGGTGACCTGCACCGCCATCGTCGATAAAGTCTCGGCCAAATCGACGCCGAGAACGTACTGCGGCGCGACGGATTCGCTCCCGCCGGAGAACAGAAAGACGAGTTCGTTGCGCAGCAGTTGCCCGGCGCGATCCGCAATCGGTGCCACGTCCGTCGCCGCCAATGCCTCCCGCGCCACCGGCGGTGCGGTGGCTTGGTCGACAACAGGCTGTGTCGCATGAATGGGCCTAAAGCCGCAGCCCGCCACCAACACCACCAGCAACAGGACTGCCAGCCTCGCGCAGCGAATTCGGCAGACCTGCCATCTTTGGCACACGGCGGCGATGGCGCTAGAGAACCACATTCACGATCCGGTTCGGAATGACGATGATTTTGCGCGGTGTCTTGCCACCGAGCGCCCGGGCTACCCCCGGCAGCTCCAGGGCTGCCGCCTTGGCCTGCTCCTCATTGCTGTCCTTGGCGAGATCAAGGGTTCCGCGCAGCTTACCGTTGACCTGCACCCCGACCGTAATCATTTCCTCGCTCAGCAGCCGCGGATCCGGCTGCGGCCACGGCGCCCATGCCAGCAGTTCCGTTCGCCCGAGGCTGGACCACAACTGCTCGGCGAGATGGGGCATCATCGGTCCGATCAGCCGGCTCAGCGTCTCCGCTCCTTGCCGCCGCACGAACGCCGCCGCGTCGTCATCCCCTTCCAGCGCCGACAGGGTGTTGGTGAACTCCCGGATCCGCGCCACCGCCCGGTTGAAGCCGAAGCGCTCAAGATCGTCGCTCACCCGCGCGATCGTCTTGTGCATCTCACGCAAGGTCCGCGCAGCCGGATCGTTCGCCGCGGTCGGATCAAAGCCGGAAGGCGAGGGGGCATCGGCCGCCGCCACCCGGCTGGAGGGACAGGCGATCATCCGCCACAGCCGGTTGACGAACCGAAATGCCCCTTCCACTCCCGCTTCGGTCCACTCCAGATCGCGATCAGGCGGGGTGTCCGACATCATGAACAAACGCGCGGTGTCGGCACCGTAGGCGTCGATGATGGTTTCCGGATCGACCACGTTCCGCTTGGACTTGCTCATCGATTCAGAGCGGCCGATACGGACCGGATCGCCGGTGACGGCATGGACGAGCTGGCCCTCGGCATCGCGCACCGTCTCGTTCGGGAACAGCCACTTCCCCTCGCCGTCCTTATAGGTCTCGTGGCAGACCATTCCCTGCGTGAACAGGCCGCCGAAGGGCTCGTCCAGATCGAGATGACCTGCCTGCTTCATCGCCCGGACGAAGAAGCGGGAATAAAGCAGGTGGAGGATCGCATGCTCGATCCCACCGATGTACTGGTCGACCGGCAGCCAGTAGTCCGCCGCCGCCGGATCGACCGGACGTTCGGCATGGGGCGAGCAGAACCGCGCAAAGTACCACGAGGAGTCGACGAAGGTGTCCATTGTATCGGTTTCGCGCAGGGCGGCCTCGCCGCACCGCGGGCAACCGACGTGCTTCCATGTCGGATGATGATCCAGCGGATTGCCGGGCGCATCGAATTGGACATCCTCCGGCAGCATCACCGGCAGATCCTCAGCCGGAACCGGCACGGCGCCGCAGCCTGGGCAATGGACCACCGGGATCGGGCAGCCCCAGTAGCGCTGGCGAGAAATGCCCCAATCGCGCAGGCGGTAAGTCACCTCGGCTTTGCCGGCTCCGGACGCCTCCAGCCGGCGGATCGCCTCTGCCTTGGCCGCGCCCACATCGAGGCCGTCGAGAAAGCGCGAATGGATCAGCGTGCCTTCGCCGGTGAATGGCTCGCCGCTCGTCTCGATACGCCTGCGCTCCTCCTCGCTGTTCGGCCGAACCACCGCCGTCACCGGCAGCCCGTACTTTCGAGCAAACTCCAGATCGCGCTCGTCATGGGCGGGGCAGCCGAAAATGGCGCCGGTACCGTATTCCATCAGCACGAAATTGGCGGCATAAACTGGCAGCTGCCACTCGGGGTCGAACGGGTGGATCACTCGGATGCCGGTATCGTAGCCTTCCTTCTCGGCGGTCTCGATCGCCGCCTCACTGGTTCCGAGGCGGCTGCATCGGGCGATGAAATCGGCAAGGCCGGGGTCGGAGGCTGCAAGTCGGCTCGCCAGTGGATGCATTGGCGAGATTGCACAGAACGACGCACCGAACAACGTGTCGGGCCGGGTCGTGAACACTTCAAGCCGCTCGCCTTCCCCCCTCACAAGCGGAAAGAACACCCGCGCGCCTTCCGACCGGCCGATCCAGTTCTGCTGCATCAGGCGGACCCGCTCCGGCCATCGGTCGAGCCGATTCAAGGCGTCAAGGAGATCGTCGGCAAAGCGGGTGATGCGAAAAAACCACTGGCTGAGCTTGCGCCGCTCGATCAGCGCACCGGAGCGCCAACCACGTCCTTCGATCACCTGCTCGTTGGCAAGAACGGTGTGGTCGATTGGATCCCAGTTGACCCAGGACTCTCGCCGGTAAGCCAGATCGGCCGCCAACAAGTCGAGGAACATCTTCTGCTGATGGCGGTAATAGGCGACATCGCAGGTCGCAATCTCGCGACTCCAGTCGATCGAGAGCCCCATCGACTTGAGTTGCCCGCGCATGGTCGCGATGTTGCCGTAGGTCCACTGCGCAGGATTGATGCCGCGCTCGATCGCCGCGTTTTCCGCCGGCAGGCCAAAGGCATCCCAGCCCATCGGATGCAAAACGTTATAGCCGCGCGCGCGCATGAAGCGGGCAACCACATCACCCATCGTGTAGTTGCGAACATGGCCCATATGGATCCGGCCCGACGGATACGGGAACATCTCCAGCACGTAATACTTCGGGCGTGCCGGATCTTCGCTCGCGGAAAAGCAGCCATCGACTTCCCAAGCCGCTTGCCAGCGCGCCTCGGCTTCCTTGAAGTTGTATCGGCTCGCCGGTGGCGCTTGATCGGTCATGAAACACTCACGGTCTTGAAGGAACTTGAGGGGGGCTTGCAAACCCGCAGCCACGGTGCCCGGAGGCTGTCCTATGAAACGCGCGCCGCTCGCCAACCCCGCGCAGGGCCGGCGAAGACGCGCGAGAACGCCTCCCTACTCCTTCAGCACCTCGAAGCGAAGCTGCCGCGCCTTGGTCAGGATCGCATCTTCGATCTGTCCGCCGGTTTCATCCGCCAGCGGCGCGTCGCGCCAGCCACCGCGTGCGTCGGCGACCTGTCGGAACACTGCTACGCGGACACCGTCGGCGCGCAGCGCGCGGCCGAGAATATAGACGTTCAATTTGAAACGCTCGTCCGGCGATTCCGGCGGGGAATACCAATCGGTAATGATCACGCCGCCGAACGGATCAGCGGAGTTGACCGGCATGAACGAGACCGTGTCCAACGAAGCCCGCCAGAGAAACCCGTTGACGCCGATACCGCCGCCGCCCTCTTCCTCGGCGGCGCCCGGCGTTCCTCGTGCCCCTCCCAACGAAATGCCGCCCGGGCCGAACACGGAATCGTAGGTATTATAGGGCTGCGAGTCGCTTCTACGCCGGTTCGGAAACTCTCCTTCGACGTCCGCGCCGGAGCAACTTACCACGAACGCGCCAACCATCACCGCGGCAAGGATTTTCCTCGTCACTGCAGTTGCTTTCTTTACCATCTCAATTCGGATATCCGGATTTTGAATTCTTTGCAGGTACCCCCGCCAGCACGATCTGTCAACGTTCCTGGCGCAACAGCATGCGATTGGGGTGCGGCATCATCGCGGCTGGCTGCTGGAGTTAAGCGGGATCGACCAAGAGCCAAGAGCCAAGAGCCAAGAGCCAAGAGCCAAGAGAAAGGCTTTTCGCATGGCGGCTGTTCCCTCCAGCCCCATGCCGGAGACGGCTCTGGTGGCCTTTTCGGCATTCTTCATGCGAAACCTGTTCTCCGTGAGGCACCAGTGGGCTCTTGCAGAGGGAGGAGGGCCATGGCCCGCCAAACCGCGAAAACGGCTCCTGGCCCTTTACCTTACTCACCCTCGCAGCATCGGCGGCCAGCCTTGGAGAGGAATGCGCGCTTGAATGAGGCGCTGCAGAGGGCTCTTGGGCTATATCCGTCGCCGGCCGGTCAGCCGACGAACCGGGTGCTGAGACCGCCGTCGACAACAATTTCGGCAGCAGTCACATACTTGGCTTCATCGGAGGCAAGATAGAGCGCGGCGTATGCCGTATCCCAGGCGTCGCCCATGTGTCCCATTGGGCACTGCGCATCGCGCACGCGGATCAGGTTCTCGATATCGCCATCGGCGCCGTAGACGCGGGTCAGCGCCGCGTGCACCAACGGCGTGTTCATCAACCCCGGCAGCACGCAGTTGGCGCGAATTCCCTGTTTGGCATATTGAACGGCAATGCTGCGCGTCAGCGAAACCATCGCGCCCTTGCTCGCCCCGTAGAGCCCGTAGTTCACCCCCGCCCAGCCAAGTGCGGCGATGGAAGCATTATTGACAATGGCGCCGCTCCCCTGCCGGACCATGTACGGCAGAACATGGCGTGACGTCAGGTACACACTTTTGAGGTTTACCGCCATCAGGCGGTCCCAAACGTCTTCACTGCATTCGGTCGGGCCGCCGACGACGGCGATACCAACATTGTTGACCAGAATGTCGATGCGCCCGAACGCTTCGATGCAGGTCGTCACAAACGCCTCCACGCTGCCGGCATCAGTGACGTCGCCGACATGAACCCGCACCGCATGGCCTTCGGCCTCGATGATCTGCCGCGTTTCTTCGGCTGCTTCGGCGTTGATATCAACGCCGAACACTCTGGCCCCCTCGCGTGCAAACAGCACCGCCATCGCCTTGCCGTTGCCCCAACCCGGTCCGGTTGAGCCGCAGCCGGTGACGATAGCGACCTTGTTTTCCAGCCTGCCGGTCATGATCGGCTTCCTTCGCTCTTCGCCCTCAACATCCGGCGAAGTTCCGTTTTGAGAACTTTGCCGTAGTTGTTCTTCGGCAGCGCCTCGACGAACAGATAGCGTTTCGGGCGCTTGAACCGCGCCAGCGATTGCAGACAGAAGGCATCCAGGCTCTCGGCCGTAACGGCGCGGCCCGACTCCGACACGACAAAGGCCACCACAGCCTCGCCCCACTCGCGGTCGGGCTGGCCGATGACGGACGCTTCCGCGACCGCCTCGTGACGCAGAAGAACCTCTTCCACCTCACGCGGGTAGATGTTGGCGGCGCCGCTGATGATGAGATCCTTGCAGCGGTCCTTAAGTGTCAGGAAGCCGTCGTCATCGAAGGCACCGAGATCGCCAGTATGCAGCCAACCGCCGCGCAGAGCGGCAGCCGTGGCGTCGGGATCTCGCCAATATCCCGCCATCACCGTCTCCCCCCGCACCAGCACCTCCCCGGTCTCGCCCGCCGGCAGAACCCGGTCTTCGGTATCAGCGACGGCGACCTCGACCACCGTCTGCGCGATCCCGACCGAGGCGAGGCGCTGCGCATACCGCGGATCGGCGCGATCGGCATGATGCGCCTTGGACAAAGCGGTGATCGTCATCGGGCTCTCTCCTTGCCCGTAAATTTGCACCAGCTTGTCGCTGAAGACTGCCAGCGCGTGCTTGCAGTCTTCCGTATACATCGGCCCACCGCCATAGACGATGGTCTTGAGGTTACCGGGCGTTCCACTGCCGGCCGCCGGATGCAACGTCAGTCGCCGCACCATTGTCGGCGCGGCGAAAAAACTGGCGCCAGGGTGACACGCGATCAGGGCAAAGATCTCCTCGGGATCGAAACCGCCGCTTGCCGGGATCACCTGGAGAGCCGCCGCCGCCAAATGCGGCAGAACGTACATCCCGGAGCCATGCGACAGCGGCGCCGGATGAAGGATGCAGTCGCCAGGGGCGATGGTGTCGACATCGATGAAATAGCTGCAGGTCATGGCAAGAAGGTTGCGATGGGTGAGGATCGCGCCCTTGGGACGGCCAGTCGTGCCGCTCGTATAGAACAGCCAGGCCGGCGCATCCGGAGCGCAAGACACCAGGGCCGACGCATCACCGTGTAACAGTTCCGGATAGGCGGCCTCATCCGCCGCGATCACGACCTTGAGATCCGGTAGCCTTGGCTGCAGCGATCCGGCAACATCGGCCAGCCCCGCTGTGGCGAAGCACGCTCGCGCTCCCGAGTGCTGCAGAATATAGGCAACCTCCTCGGCATGAAGCTTGGCGTTGATCGGCACCGCCACCAAGCCACCATACCAGGTGGCCAGCATCACCTCGAGATAAGCGGGGCAGTTCGTCATCAGGATCGCCACACGATCGCCGCAGTCCAGGCCGAACCGACGGTGCAGACTTCCCGCAAGCGCGGCCACCCTCGCCGCCAGTTCTCGATAGGTCATCAGGGGCCATTCGCCGACCGCGAGCGCAGGCCTGTCGCCGAATGCCTTTCCCGACCGCACCAGCAGACTTGCGATGTTCATCGCCCCGCCTCGGCTCTCAAATGTCTCTAAATGGTATGCCGCGCTCGTTCCATCGTGCAAGGCGAATTGGGAACGGTGAAAGAGGTTGCGAGGGGACGGCGCGGCACCCCATGATGCTTTGGGCTATGGTTCACAAGAGGCGCCATGGTGATCCTCTACGCAACGGAAGAATGGCTGGAGCCGGCGGAGTTCACCGACCTTCTCCATCGCTCTGGTCTTGCCGCTAGGCGCCCGGTCGACGATTCGGACCGCATCCGGCGCATGGTCAAGAACGCCGGCATCATCGTTTGCGCCCGCACCACGGAAGGCCGTCTGGTTGGCGTCGCCCGCTCCGTCACCGATTTCGCATTCTGCTGCTACATCTCGGATCTGGCGGTAGACCGCGACTTCCAGGGCCGGGGCATCGGGCGCGAGTTGATCCGCAGGACCCACGGCGCCGCCGGCGGCAAAGATGTAACATTGCTGTTGCTGTCGGCGCCGGGCGCGATGAGCTTTTATCCGCACATCGGCCTTCCCCGCCTCGACAACTGCTTCGGCTTGCTTCGGCCGGTGCGCAAGCCGAGCTGATCGCCACCCGCCGGGCGACGGATCAGGAACCGGCGGAAGGAAGCGGAACGTTGTCGATCAACCGGGTGCTGCCAAGCCACGCCGCCGCGAGCACCCGGCCGCGACGCTCCGGGTTCGACCATGGCTCCAGGGTGACGGCATCACGGACGCTGAGGTAGTCGACCTTGGCAAACCCTGCTTCGAGAAGCGTCTCGATGCCTCGGCTTGCTTCGACTTCCGGGTTCTTGCCGTTGGCGACGTGATCGGCAACGGCGTTCAGAGTCCAGTAAAGATCGGGTGCAATCGCCCGCTCGTCACAGGAAAGGTACGCGTTGCGGGAGGACAGAGCAAGCCCGTCCGGCTCGCGAACGGTCTTCGCGCATCCGATCTTGACCGGGATGTGGAGATCGCGGACCAACCGCTTGATAACCTGAAGCTGCTGGTAGTCCTTTTCGCCGAAGATCGCGATGTCCGGCAGCGCCTGCATCAAAAGCTTGGTAACCACGGTTGCAACGCCGGTAAAGAACCCCGGCCGGTACTCGCCCTCAAGAATGCCGCCGATACCCTCGACGGTAATCCGCGTGGTATCGCCGTCGGGATACATTTCGCGACGGGACGGTGCGAACAGAAGATGTGTCCCGACTTCTTCCAGCTTGGCGGCGTCGCCGAGCTCGTCGCGCGGGTAAACGCTGAAGTCCTCATGCGGCGCGAACTGCGTCGGATTAACGAACAGCGTCACGCAGGTTCGTGAGGCCGATGCCAATCCACGCCGGACCAGCGAAAGATGCCCCGCATGAAGCGCGCCCATGGTCGGGATCAGAGCAACTGTCTCGCCCTCGCCGTGCCAGCCATGAATGACCCGGCGCAGATCCGCGACCGTGCGGACGGTTTCCAAGCCCGCGTCCGCCGACACCTCATGGTTCTTCTTCCCGTTCATCCGACCTTTTTCTGCGGAGGGTTCACCCCGAAGCAGTGTTCGAGGGCGGGAAACCTGCCTGCGCGCACATCCTCGGCGTAGGCCTTTGCCGCATCCGCGATGCCTTGACCCAGTTCCGCGTAACGCTTCACGAAACGCGGCTTGAATCCGGAAAACAGACCGACAAGATCCTCCGTCACCAGGATCTGCCCGTCGCACGCGGGGGATGCGCCGATGCCGATGGTGGGGATCGGCACCGCCGCGGTGATCTCCCGAGCAACCGGCTCCACCGTGCCCTCGATCACCATCGCGAAGGCTCCGGCATCGGCAACCGCCTTGGCATCCTCCATGATGGCTGCCGCCTCTTTCTCCTCGCGTCCAAGTGAGCGAAACCCGCCTGCAGTGTTGACCGACTGGGGGAGCAGCCCGACGTGGCCTAACACCGGAATGCCGCGCTCGGCGAGAAAGCGGATCGTTGCCGCCATCTCGAGGCCGCCTTCCAGCTTGATTCCAGCGCAGCCGACCTCCTTCATCACCCGCGCCGCGTTGCGAAACGCGCTCTCAGGCGACTCCTGGTAGCTGCCAAACGGAAGATCGACAATCACGCACGCTCGCTTCGCGCCCCGCATGACCGCTTGACCGTGGGCGATCATCATATCGAGGGTGACCCCGAGCGTGCTGTCCATGCCGTACAGCACCATCCCGAGTGAATCGCCGACGAGCAGCAGGTCGACGTTCTCATCCAGAAGCACTGCCGTCAACGACGTGTACGCGGTCAGACAGACGATGGGATCGCCGCCCTTGCGAGACTTGATATCGGGTACGCTAACCCGCTTGGCCTTGGCGTGGACGCTCACGGCCTTGTTCTCCCTGATGAAGCCGCGCGGTGCGACTTTGTCCCATTTCCTTTTATCTAGCAAACATGCTTCGCATCCGCAGCAGGAATCGACGATGTCGGAATGGATGCTGCCGCCGACAGTAAGGGAATTGACTCCCGAGCGACACGTTCGTGGCTCGACCGGTCTTTCGCTCGGCGAGCCGGCGATGGACCCGATCCAACGCCGGCACTTACAGCTCAGCGCTCTTCAGCAATCCCTTGGCGATCCGTCGCGCGTGTTTTGCGGACCGCATATTGCCGGCGACTTGCGCTGTTACCACCGCCCCGTCAACCAGCAACGCCCACTGTGTCGCAAGCGACTCCGCATCACGCGCTCCCGCCGCGAGAGCGAGATCCCGGAAGTACGCGCGCATCGCCGCCTTGTGATCGGCAGCCGCCATCCGCACAGGGTGCGCAGGATCGCCGTATTCCGCCGCCGCATTGATGAACATATCGCCCTGGAAGCCGGCTGCACCGAACCACTCCTCGATCACATCGAAGACCGCCAGAAGCCGCTTGCGTGGCGAGCGGGTCCGGCTTTCGACAGCTTCCGCCAGCCAGTGGCGAAAGCGTTCGTCGCGGAGCCGAAGCGTCGCCAGGATCAATTCATCCTTCGATCGGAAATGCTTGTAGAGGGTCATCTTGGCGACGCCGGAGGCGGCGAGGACGCGATCAATGCCGGTGGCATGGAACCCGTTCCGGTAGAACAGATCGAGTGCTGTCTCCACGAGCTGATCCCTGCGGCTTATCGCCATCCCTCACTATCCCTCAACCGACGAAATGAGTCCCCACGGAATGGACCTTTGTTTGCGCAAACTGCGGTTCCTGGGACCGGCGCGAGGATTATGGCAGATTTTTGCAAAAGGGGCGTCTTCGATCGGTGCCGCATCATCAAGGTGCCGAGAGGCTTTGTTAAGGTTTGACCGGTAAGAGTTCCTGCTGGGTCCCTGCTCGCCCTCGGCCAGAACGGGGTTTTTTTGCCGAAGCACCGGCCCCGGTAAGGGGGGGTGGGAGGTGGAAACATGGAGCCCGTGCCATTGTTCGCTCGACGGTCTGCAGCCTCCAACAAACATGCCAGCTTCGATCCGATCTGGGCGCGTACACCGCGGGGGGTGTTCTTCAGACTCATTCATCTCGATCCGGAGAAGGAAGGCCTATCGGGCGTCGGCGGCATTTTTGTGGTTTGGCATGCCGGCCTCCGGCCACGGTGGGTCCATGTGGCCGCCGCAGAGGATCTCGCCGCCGCCATTCACCAGTTGGCGGATAACACCGACGTGATGAGTTACGAGGTCAACGGCGGATTGTTCATCAGCTGGGCGCTGGTTCGACCGGAATACCGCAATGGCGCCGTGGCCTATCTCAACGGCCTGCTGCGGCCGGCGATTGCCTCCGATGTCCATCCGGCGGCTGGCATTCCCATGGTTGCCATTGCCCCACCCGGAGAACGCAACGACACCCGCCGCCGCGACTGGTTTTCATGAACCTGCTGCTCTGAGCGGCTGAGGCGGAACGACCGATGCTGACGGATCCTGGATCGATCCGTCAGCATGGCCCCTGCCATCCGCGCCCCCATTGGCACCCAAACCTGGATGACGTCGCGCGTCTTTCCCTCAGGCTGCCGCGGGCGTGGCCTTCTCAACAATGTCAAGGATGTCGGCGATGATCGTGTTCAGATCGAAGTCCTTGGGTGTGTAGACGCGCGCGACTCCGGCAGCGATCAGCTTATCCGCGTCTTCCTGCGGGATAATGCCGCCGACAACAACCGGAACATCGGCGAGGTCGGCCGCGCGCATCTGATGGATGATCTCGGTGACCAGCGGGACATGCGAGCCGGACAGAATGGAAAGCCCGACCACGTGGACGCCCTCCTCGAGGGCCGCGTCGACGATTTGCTGCGGTGTCAGCCGGATCCCCTCGTAGACGACCTCCATGCCGGCATCGCGCGCACGCAGCGCAATCTGCTCGGCGCCGTTGGAGTGCCCGTCGAGACCTGGCTTGCCGACGAGGATCTTGATCCGCCGGCCGAGCTTGTCGGTCAGCATCTGAACCCGTCCACGCACCTTTTGCAACCCGACTGCGTCAGTGACGACAGCGGCCTGCCCCACCCCGGTCGGGGCACGGTATTCACCGAAGATCTCCCGCAGGCATCCCGCCCATTCGCCGGTGGTGACGCCGGCATCGGCGCAGGCAATTGAGGACGGCATGATATTGCGCCCTTCCTTCGCCGCGATGGCGAGTTCCTTCAGCGCCGCATCGACCTTGCTCGCATCGCGCCCTTCGCGCCATGCCTTGAGACTCTCGATCTGCCGTGCCTCGTTGTCCGGATCGATGGTCATGATGCTGCCGGCGCCGCTGCTGAGCGGCGAAGGTTCGCCCTCAGTGAATTTGTTGACACCGACGACGATCTGCTCTCCAGCCTCGATGGCCGAAAGCCGCTTGGCATTGGATTCCACAAGCCGTTGCTTCATGTAGCTCGACTCGACCGCCATCACGGCGCCGCCCAGCTCTCCGATTTCCTTCAGTTCCGTGCGTGCCTGGTATTTTAACTCTTCGACCTTCTCGGCAATGACCCGGGCACCGTCGAAGATATCGTCGTATTCCAGCAGATCGGTTTCATAGGCGATGATCTGCTGCAGCCGCAACGACCATTGTTGATCCCACGCGCGCGGCAGCCCGAGGGCCTCGTTCCACGCCGGAAGCTGCACCGCCCGCGCCCGTGAGTCCTTCGATAGGACGACGGCCAGCATCTCGAGCAAAATGCGATAGACGTTGTTTTCCGGCTGCTGTTCGGTCAGCCCCAGCGAGTTGACCTGAACGCCGTAACGGAACCGGCGGAACTTGGGATCGGTGACCCCGTACCGCTGCTCGGTGAGCTCGTCCCACAAATCGCCGAACGCGCGCATTTTGCACAGCTCGGTGATGAACTTGATGCCGGCGTTGCAAAAGAAGCTGATCCGCCCGACGACTTCCGGGAACTCTTCGTCGGGAACCTGCCCCGATGCCTTGACCGCATCGAGAACCGCCATCGCCGTCGCCAGAGAAAAAGCCAGTTCCTGAACCGGAGTCGCCCCCGCCTCCTGCAGATGGTAGGAGCAGACGTTGATCGGGTTCCACTTCGGAACCTCTTTGTAGGTGTAGGCGATGATGTCGGAGGTCAGGCGCATCGAAGGTGCCGGCGGGAAAATATAGGTCCCCCGCGAGAGATATTCCTTGATGATGTCGTTCTGGATCGTGCCCTGCAGTTGCTTGCGCTCAACGCCCTGCCGTTGCGCCGCGGCAATGTAGAGCGACAGCAGCCAAGCCGCCGGAGCATTGATCGTCATCGACGTATTCATCTTGTCCAGCGGGATGCCGTCCAGCAGCGTTCCCATATCGCCGAGATGGCAGACCGGGACGCCGACCTTGCCGACTTCGCCTCGGGCGAGAACGTGATCGGAATCGTAACCGGTTTGGGTGGGAAGATCGAAGGCGATCGACAATCCGGTTTGACCACGAGCCAAATTCTTGCGATACAGCGCGTTCGACTCCTTCGCGGAGGCGTACCCGGAATAGGTGCGGATGAGCCAGGGTTTGTCGCGGTTCGCCGCTGGCGCTTTTGCTGCGGGCGCTAAATTCTCGGCCATAATCCTCCTCCTGCTGCTGCGTCGCAAAATCACGCGATCGCGCTGAAAAGCTTCTAATTTCGCGCCAATTCGCAAGGCGCGTCCAGCAAAATTTAGCAAATTGTGCGTTGCGAAGAAAGATCCAAGCGTCTAAAAAGGGTGTTTGTGATGTGATGAGACGATGAACGTACTTGGTGGCGTCCTCCAGCATCTTTTACTGGATGCTGGACTTCGGCGAAGCGGAAGCATTGCGCGCTTTCGGCAGTAAACCAGGATGGTTCCGGAACCGAGGGTGGAGGAGACGATAGTGGCAAAAGAACTTTATGACATCGGTGATGCACCTCCCGTCGGCGAGGTGCCGGCGAAAATGAATGCTTGGTTGATCCGTGCCGAACGGTTCGGACAACCGATGACGGCTTTTCAGAAGGAAGTTGTCAACATTCCCCCCATCAAGGATGACGAGTGTCTCGTCTATGTCATGGCCGCCGGTATTAACTACAATAACGTCTGGGCCGGCCTCGGTATTCCCGTCAATGTCATTGCAGCGCGTAATAAGCAAGGAGAGCCTGAAGACTTCCACATCGGCGGCAGCGACGCCTCGGGCATCGTCTACAAGGTCGGCAAGGACGTTACCAACGTTAAGGTCGGTGACGAAGTTGTCATTCATTGCGGCATGTGGAGTCGCGATTGTCCGTGGGTCACGGCCGGCAACGATCCGATGTATTCGCCGACCTTCCGGATCTGGGGCTACGAGACCAACTGGGGAAGCTTTGCCCAATTTACCAAGGTGCAGGCGCACCAATGCATGCCGAAACCGGCTCATATGAATTGGGAAGAGGCTGCTGCCTATACGCTGGTCGGCGCCACCGCCTATCGGATGCTGCATGGCTGGCCCGAGCATGCCATGAAGGAGGGCGATCCGGTGCTGATCTGGGGTGGTGCCGGCGGGCTCGGCTCGATGGCGATCCAGATCGTCAGAGCAGCTGGCGCCGTTCCGGTTGCGGTCGTCTCCGGTGAGGACAAGTTCGATTACTGCAAGGACCTCGGCGCCCAGGGCTGCATCAACCGCAAGAATTTCGACCACTGGGGTCAGCTTCCCCACTGGAAGGACTCGGTCGGGTACAACAACTGGCTCAAAGGCGTTCGGAAGTTCGGTTCGGCATTCTGGGAGGCGCTGGGCGAGAAACGTTCGCCCACCGTCGTGTTCGAACATCCCGGCGAGTCGACCATTCCCACTTCGATGTTCGTCTGCGATACCGGCGGCATGGTCGTCATCTGTGCCGGTACCACCGGCTACAATGCGACTGTCGATCTGCGCTACATGTGGATGCGGCAAAAACGCTTCCAGGGCTCGCACTTCGCCAACGACGATCAGTGCTACGCGATGAATGAGCTGGCACTCAACGGCCAGCTCGACCCGTGCATGTCGCGGGCGTTCACTTACGAAGAACTGCCGCTCTCGCACCAGTTGATGCACGATAACCAGCATCCGCACGGCTGCATGTCGGTTTTGATCGGTGCCCCTGACTTCGGCCTCGGCAAGAGTGCCGAAGCGCCGCAACCGATGGCGCGGGCGTCGTTGCCGGAAGGTGATGTCCACGACACCCCGCATCCCTATCCGCTTTCGGCGCCGCTGCCGGATGTCGACGGAGCGACCGAGGAGATCAAGATCGTCGACGACGGCACCAAGGTGCGCGATCAGATGCACCCGGGGATTATCTCCTGCGCATCCACTGACAAGCTTCACGACGCTGCCAAGAAGATGATCGACAACGACGTTCACGCCCTGGTTGTCATCGACGGTGACAGCATCAGCGGTGTGCTCTCCCAGACCGACATCGTGCTCGCTCGCCAGGGCCGGACCGCCGATGACGCGCGGCAATTCTCGGTTGCCGATTGGATGACCGAGGGGTGCGCGACCATCAAACCAGACGCCCCCCTGTCCGCCGCGATCACAATGATGATGAAGCAGCGAATTCATCGCTTGGTGGTGACCGAGGGAGGCAAGCCGGTCGGGGTCCTGTCGATGACGGATATCGTGCGCAAGGCGATCACCGTCGATTAAGCAGGTTGTCAACGTCCGCTGCGGCGGTCACATCCTGGAGGTTCTGATCGGCTGAGGTGGTAGGCCCCATCCAACGCTTGAGAGAACCGCTGCAGCTGAACCATCAACGAGGGGCCGGAGTCATCCGGCCCCAATTGTTTTTGGAGAGAAATTCGTCATGGATGCCCCCGTCGCCAACAGCAACACCGAAAGCCCTGTTCTTCCTGATTTGATTCCCACCTGTGTCGAGGCATACCACGCCAGCCAGCACCTTCTTGTCGAGGTTCGCAAAGAAGTGGCCAAAATGGTGGTTCGCACCGGCCGGATTCCGTCAGAACTTTTGGACAAATATCAGTTTGCCGCCCACGGCTATGCCTGGATGGCCACCTACGTTTCCTGCTTGCGGGCGATGGCGGCGTGGGCCGAACGGCTGGAAGGCCAGGGGCAGTTCGGCGAGTTGGAGTCGCTATATCTGCAAGCAACCTTTGGGGAATATCTCGCCCAGATGGTCGGTGGGATTCCCATCTCCCAAGGCGAAATTGTCCGGCCCTCCGCGATGGGCGTCAGCGATGACGCGGTTCATGCCTTTTACACACCCGCCGTTTCCGCCTTGATCAAGAGCGGCAACACCGACGCCGTGCGGATGCGGATCGCGGAGTTGATCGCCGACCACCAGTTCGGCGCCCTTTGCCTCGATGAAACAGAGGAGATGATCCGCGAGCAGTTCCGCCGCTGGAGCGAGGAGAAGGTCGCCCCGCACGCTCATGGCTGGCACGAGCGGGACGAACTGATTCCGATGGAGATCATCGAGGAGATGGCGGAACTTGGCGTCTTCGGCCTCACCATTCCGGAGGAATACGGCGGGCTTGGAATGGGCAAGCAGGCGATGTGCGTCGTCACCGAGGAGCTCAGCCGCGCTTATATCGGAGTGGGGTCTCTTGGTACCCGTTCGGAGATCGCCGCCGAACTCATCCGGCTCGGCGGAACCGACGATCAAAAGGAGCACTACCTGCCGAAGCTGGCGTCGGCGGAAATTCTGCCGACGGCGGTGTTTACTGAGCCCAACACCGGCTCTGACCTCGGCTCGTTGCGCACGCGGGCGGTCCTTAATGGCGATGTCTACAAGATCACGGGCAACAAGACCTGGATCACCCACGCTGCACGGACGGACCTGATGACGCTGCTGGCGCGTACCAACCCGAACGAGAAGGGTTACAAGGGCCTCAGCATGTTCCTGGCCGAGAAGCCGCGCGGCACCGACGCCGAGCCGTTCCCCGCCAAGGGAATGGACGGTGGCGAGATCGAGGTGCTCGGCTATCGCGGAATGAAGGAGTACGAAATCGCGTTCGACGATTTCGAGGTGCCCGCGTCCCACCTGCTCGGTCGCTCGGAAGGCAACGGCTTCAAGCAGTTGATGGCGACGTTCGAGAGTGCCCGCATCCAGACCGCTGCGCGAGCCGTCGGTGTGGCTCAGAATGCTCTTGAGCTTGCGCTTCAGTACGCACAGGAGCGGGTTCAGTTCGACCGTCCGATCTTCCAGTTTCCACGCGTTGCCGGAAAGCTGGCATGGATGGCGGTTGAGACGATGGCGGCTCGGCAGCTGACTTATGATGCCGCTCGCCAGAAGGACCTCGACCAGCGCTGCGACATCGAGGCCGGCATGGCCAAGCTACTGGCGGCGCGGGTGGCATGGTCCAACGCCGACAATGCCGTCCAGATTCACGGCGGCAACGGCTATGCCCTTGAGTACCCGATCTCAAGGGTTCTGTGCGACGCGCGCATTCTCAACGTGTTCGAGGGTGCGGCCGAAATTCAGGCGCACGTTGTTGCCCGTGGGCTGCTGGCATCCCGCAACTGAGCCTCTGTCGACACGCGGAACCAAAATGTCCCCCCGGGGCCGGTGGCTCTCGGGGGGCCTATCTGCAAACCGGCCTGACGCTTTTTCGTCTCAGCCTTTTTCATTTCGGGCCGTGACGGCGGGGCCAAATCGCTCTATATGTCGACGATGAGCACACTTCTCGCAATTCTTCTCGTGGTCGCGATGGCCGCTACGGTTATCGTTTTGTTCACTGGCATTCTTGGCTTCGCCTTCAACAGCAAGTTGAATGCAAAATATTCGACGAAGCTGATGACCGCGCGCGTTCTGTTGCAAGGGTTCGCGCTGGCCATCTTCATGGTGATCGTGTTGACACAGATGTAGTCGGATACCGGCGATGGTCACACTGACGAAAATCTACACGCGCGGCGGCGACAAAGGGCAGACGTCCCTTGGCGACGGGCGACGCGTGGCAAAACACGATCTTCGTGTCGAGGCGTACGGCACGGTCGATGAAACCAATGGCGTGATCGGCTTGGCCCGTCTTCACACCGAGGGTGATGCCGACGCGATGCTGAGCCGGATTCAGAACGATCTTTTCGATCTGGGTGCCGATCTCTGCACGCCCGAGACCGGACGCAAGGCGGAAGGGGCACTGCGCATCGCCGAGAGTCAAGTTGAACGCTTGGAGCGAGAAATCGATGCGATGAATGCGGAGTTGCAGCCGCTCCAATCGTTCATCCTTCCAGGTGGCACGCCGGCGGCCGCCTATCTCCATTTGGCTCGTACGGTCGCTCGCCGCGCTGAGCGCGTGATGACGCGACTGGGCGAGATCGAACCGCTGAATCCGGTCACCATCCGCTACATCAACCGGGTCTCCGACCATTTGTTCGTGCTCGCCCGCTTCCTCAATGACAAGGGCGCGAGCGACGTTCTTTGGGTGCCGGGCGCCAATCGCTGAGCTTTGGCGTGCCGGAATGCGGGAAGGAATGCCGCCGGCGCCTCTCCTCGCCTATTGTTTTCAGCAGACTTATCAATACATAAGTGGAGAAAGGGTAGCCTTGTCAGCGCGATCGGCGCTTTAGGCGACATGCAGTGCATGGATTTCAAGACCGACTGGGCAACCGAACAGGTTGGCGTCTGCCGATCGCTCTCCGAGGCGATCGCCTCCGGCCTTCTGGGCAGGCAGGCACTGGTTTCATTTGCCGAAGCGGCGCCTGTTCTGATCGCATACGCCACTCCCGATGGGCGTATTCGCTTCGCCAACAAGGCCTGGGCTGGCTGGTTAAGCCAACCACGTTCGCCTATCTCCGAATATTCGCTTGTCGAGCTTGTCGAGCCGGCGTTTCGTGATGCCATTGAAACGCATTTAAAGGCTGCCGTGGCCGGCGCGCGGGTGACGTTCGAGATGGTCGTACCGTGCAATGGGAATTGCCGGACGATGCGAATGACGCTGATCGCAGACCGCGACAGCAAAGGCGCCGTCTGCGGCCTTTTCGTTTTGGGCGAAGACCTCAGCGAGAAGACCGAGCGCTTGCAGCGCGAAATTGCCGACCGCGCCCGGGTCGAGCTGGAGCTGGCCGAAAAAGAGCGGTTGCTTTCCGAACTGATCGAGACCGCCCCAACGCTGGTGGTTCTGGCCGATGATAAGGGTCGGATCCTGCTTTTCAACCGCGCTTGCGAGGAACTGACGGGCTATGCCCGGCACGAAGTGATCGGCAAAGATCTGCTCACTCTGTTCGTGCCGCCGGAATGGCAGTTCACGGTCCAGGCGCGGTTTGCCGATCCCTTCGCGCCGGAGGTGCAGCGACCCCATGAGAACCCCTGGCTGACGAAGGCGGGCGAACGCCGCTGCATCGAGTGGCGTTGCGCCGTGCTGCCCATCGACGGCGCGGATGTGTATGGGGTACTCGGGATCGGGGTGGACATCACCGAGCGCAGGCTCGCCGAACGGGCTGCCTACCAGCAACAAATGGAGCTGGCGCGGGTGCTCAGGGTCAACACCATGGGCGAGATGGCGGCCGCCCTGGCCCATGAGATCAACCAGCCGTTGGCTGCCATACTCAGTTACACCCAAGGCTGCCAGCGCTTGGTCGCCGGGCAAGAGGGGCTTCCCCAGGAAGTGGACGGCTATCTGGAAAAGCTGGCAGGGCAGGCACGTCGCGCCGGAGAGATTGTGCAGCATATTCGGCGGTTCATCCAGAAGGATGTGCCGCTCATGACCGAGTGCGATATGAACGAACTGGTGCGCGAGGCGGCGACGTTTGCGCGCGCCGAGGCGGCTCTTCATGAGGTGACGGTCGCCCTCGATCTTGCTCTCGTGCGGTTGCCGGTGCGCGCGGAGCGGATTGCGATCGAGCAGGTGATCTTGAACCTCATTCACAACAGCGTCGAAGCGATGGTCGGGGGGCAGTGCGCACGGCGCGAGGTCACCGTCG
>CAZFBS010000024.1:0-29974 GCA_964517265.1 uncultured Rhodospirillaceae bacterium
GTTACAGGATGAACTTGGCGATGTCGGTGTTGCGGGCCAGCTCGCCGACCCGCTCGCGCACCTCGTTCGCGTCGATCAGGATGGTTTCGCCGCCGCGCTCCGAGGCGGTGAAGCTGATGTCCTCGACCAGCTTCTCCATCACCGTTTGCAGCCGGCGCGCGCCGATGTTCTCGACGCCGGCGTTGATCTCGGCGGCGAGGCTGGCGATTTCCTCGATGGCGTCGTCGGTGAAGTCGAGCGTCAGGTTCTCGACGCCCATCAGCGCCTTGTACTGCTTGATCAGGCTCGCCTCGGTCTCGGTCAGGATGCGTACGAAGTCCTCGCGCGTCAGCGCCCTGAGCTCGACCCGGATCGGCAGGCGGCCTTGCAACTCCGGCAGCATGTCGGAGGGCTTGGCGAGATGGAACGCGCCCGAGGCGATGAACAGGATGTGATCGGTCTTCACCGGCCCGCGCTTGGTCGGCACGATGGTTCCCTCGATCAGCGGCAGCAAATCGCGCTGCACCCCCTCGCGGCTGACGTCGGCGCCGCCGATCCGCTCCGAGCGGATGGTGATCTTGTCGATCTCGTCGAGAAAGACAATGCCGTTGTTCTCGACGGCTTCGATCGCCTCCTTGGTCACCCGCTCCTCGTCGATCAGCTTGTCGGCTTCCTCGGCGATCAGCACATCGTGGGAGTCGGCGACGGTCATCTTTCGTTTCTTCTTCGGCGGGCCGCCGAATGCCTTGCTGAACATGTCGCCGAGGTTGAGCATCCCCATCTGTGCGCCGGGCATGCCTGGAATATCGAACGTCGGCATGTTGAGGCCGCTGCTGTCGGAGACCTGGATCTCGATCTCCTTGGCGTCGAGTTCGCCCGCCCGCAGCATCCGCCGAAACTTCTCACGGGTGTCGGCGCCGGCACTCTCGCCGACCAGCGCAGCGACCACCCGTTCCTCGGCAGCGACCTCGGCCTTGGCCGACACCGACTTGCGCAGCCGCTCCCGGGTCATGTGCACCGCGATCTCGACGAGGTCGCGGACGATCTGCTCGACGTCGCGGCCGACGTAGCCGACCTCGGTGAACTTGGTCGCCTCCACTTTCAGGAACGGCGCCTGCGCGAGGTTGGCCAGGCGCCGGGCGATCTCGGTCTTGCCGACGCCGGTCGGCCCGATCATCAGGATGTTCTTGGGCAGCACCTCCTGGCGCATGTCCTCGTCGAGCTGCTGGCGGCGCCAGCGGTTGCGCAGCGCGATGGCGACCGCACGTTTGGCATCGTTCTGACCGATAATGTAGCGGTCTAGTTCGGAGACGATTTCGCGCGGGGTGAAGCTTGAGGTCATAGGCTCTCGATGACAACGGTGGTGTTGGTATAAACGCAAATGCCGGCGGCGATTTCCATCGCCTTGCGGGCGATCTCCTCGGCGTCCATCTCGTCCCGGTCGAGCAGCGCGCGAGCGGCCGCTAGGGCAAAGTTGCCGCCTGAGCCGATCCCGATGAGCCCGCCCTCGGGCTCCAGCACATCGCCGGTGCCGGTCAGCACCAAGGTGACGTTGTGGTCGGCGACCGCCATCATCGCCTCCAGCCGGCGCAGATAGCGGTCGGTGCGCCAGTCCTTCGCCAGCTCGACGCAGGCCCGCGGCAGCTGCCGCGGATATTGCTCAAGCTTGCCTTCGAGGCGCTCGAACAGGGTCAGCGCATCGGCGGTGGCGCCGGCAAATCCGGCGATCACAGACCCATCGCCTAGACGGCGCACCTTTTTTGCGTTGGATTTGATAATGGTCTGGCCCAGGCTCACTTGGCCATCTCCGGCGATGACAACGCGCCCGCCCTTGCGGACGGCGAGAATGGTTGTGCCGTGCCACTTGGTATCGCTGCTCTCCAAGCCGAGGTCCTGCTGGTCGTGGATGGTGAAACGGATGATGCTTGATGTCTTAATGCCGGCACGGATGTAAGGCGGACGGCGCGCAGGGTCAAGGCCCGGGCAGCCAGCGCCGGCACCGGCACGTATCCGCTTCCCATCCCGGCAATACGCCTTTGCCGATTCCGTGCTTTGCAAGATACGCTGAATGGCGGCAAGCTTGACCGCGCCGGAAAGGGATTGCAACCATGGGACATCCGCCCCCTGAGATACGATTGATGGATGCGGCGGGCCAGGTCCATCAGGCCGTGGGAGATGCGGCGCGAATCGTCTCGCTGGTTCCCAGCATCACCGAGTTGTTGTTCGACCTCGGGCTTGGCGAGCGTGTGGTCGGGCGGACGGCGTTCTGCGTTCATCCCAAAGGCGCGGTGCGGCGGGCGCGCAGCGTCGGCGGCACCAAGCAGGTCAACATGGACAAGCTCCGTGCGCTCGATCCGACGCATGTGATCGTCAACATCGACGAAACCCCGCGCGAACTCGCCGATGCGGTTGCCGCGCTGGGGTGCACGCTCGTCGTCACCCACCCGATCGAGGTTAAGGACAATCTGGCATTGTTCCGGCTGATCGGCGGCCTGTTCGGACGCGAGGCCGAGGCCGAAGCGCTCGGCGCACGCTTTCAGTCCGCCTTTTCCGCGCTCACCGCCGCAGCCGAGGACCTGCCGGATCAGCCGGTCCTTTATCTGATCTGGAAAGATCCATGGATGACGGTGTCGCCGCAAACCTACATCTCGCGGATGCTGGCACTGGTCCATTGGCACACCCTGCCACGGGCGGCGATCGACCGCCGCTATCCGACTATCGACCTCAACGAGGCGTTTCTCGCCGAATGCGCGCGGGTGCTGCTCAGCTCCGAGCCGTTTCCGTTCACCGAGCGGCATCTGGAAGCGTTCCGGCAAGCGTTTCCGGCCCATGCCGGCAAGGCGATCCTGATCGACGCCGAGATGGTCTCCTGGTATGGCAGCCGCGCGATCGCCGGCCTCGACTACCTGCGGCGGTTGGTGGCATCCGATCCGACGCAATAACAACGGCCGGAACAACGGTTGCTCGATTGCGCCGCCCGCCGTGATCGGGTAAGAGGGGCGCGCTCCCTTGGGGACAGCGCACTCCCTGTTTGAGAGCGAACCGTTTTTTCAAACACCTTTTCGAAGCGGGAGGCCATAGTGCAGGTCGAGCGATTTCTAGGAAAGTACGGCGGGCCCGTCTTTACGGTTAACCCCGATACGCGCGTTGCCGAGTGCGCGCGCCGGTTCGGACGCCTGACCGGCGGCAAACGCTATTCGGTGGCCGTCGTCATCGACGCGGAGGATCAGGTGGTCGGGATCGTCTCCCTCGGTGATGTCGTGCACGCACTTGGCCTGCACGAGGAAAAGGCAGCCGAGATGACCGTCGCCGACATCATGACCAAGGACGTTTACACCTGCGGCCTTCATGACCTGCTGGAGAATGTGCTGAAGGACATGGCCGAGCGGGGCATCCGGCACAGCCCGGTTGTCGATGCCGGCAGGCTGGTCGGCCTGGTCGCCCGCCGCGAGGCACTGGAATTTCTCTATCAGTGGGCGCAGCTGGACGTCGACAATCTGACCGGCTGGCTGTTCAGCTCGCACGCGCGCTATTGAAGCAGCCTCTGCACGGCGATCTGCGGTAGCACGGAGCTCTCCCAAAGGGTGGCTTCGCCGCCCCAGTTCACCGCAACCTCCAGCGCGTCCGCCATGCTCGCGCCGCTGACCAGAGCGTGGACCAGGCCGGCGGCGAACGAGTCGCCGGCTCCGGTGGTGTCGACCGGCGTCACCGCGCGCGCTATCACCGTCAGCGTCTGATCGTCGCTGTAGGCGGTCACGCCCTTCGCGCCCCTGGTGATGACAATCCACTGCAACAGATCGCCGGCGATGCGATAACCGGCGGCAAGCGGGTCATCGAGCACGTCGGCATCAACGTCGGAGGCGGAGGCGACCAGCACATGGGCGGGCCGGGCGTTCACCTCCGCCGGTGGCACGTGCGCCACCACCAACGCCGTTGCCGCCTGCTCCCGCAGGAGTTCGGACAGGTCGGTGCGGCGGCTGCGCACGTAGACGCATTGTGCGCCGAGAGCAAGCAGGCGCGCCGGCGGTGTCGGCTCGTGAGTGCGAACGACGTTGACGACGGTGCGCTCGCCGCCGCCGTTGACGAGAATGATGGAGCGGGTCGAGGGCTGGTCGAGAAGGACGATCTGCGAGGTGTCGACACCCGTTGCGGACAGCTCCGTCATTACCTGCTCGCCGATCTCGTCGCTGCCGATGGAGCCGACGACCGAGACCTGATGGCCGGCAAAGGCGAGCGGCACGGCGGTGCAGGCGGCGCCACCGCCAAGGCGCGGCCCGCGCCAGCTGCCGCCAATGTGAGTGCCTTCTCGAAGGGGTTGATGCAAAATCACGACATCGTCGCGCGCCACCGACCCCATCACCGCGATTCGCGCCATCCGGCTTTCTCCCTTTTCTGGAGAGCCAGACCCTATCGCCTGCGGCGGCAGAGTGCGAGAAAAAGGGAGCCTGTTGCCGCAGGATTGATCGCCGGGAAGCCGCGGCGGCGTCCGGCCGCATTCCGGCCTCCACGGTGAAGGAGAGTTGCGATACGCCCCGATGAGTCCACGCAACGCAGGATTGTAGCTGCCCGGTTGTGCTTTTTCTACCTCGCGTACTTCGCGTTCGTCGGCATTTACCTGCCGTTCTGGCCGGTATGGCTGGCGTCGCGGGGGCTGGGGCCCGAAGATATGGCGGTGGTGCTTGCGGTCGGCATCGCCGCCAAGGCGATCGGCAATCCGATCTGCGCCCATTTCGCCGACCGCTCTGGTGAGCGGCGGCGGCCGATCATCGGACTTGCCGTCCTGGCGTTCGCCTCCTTCCTGCTGTTTGCCGCCGTCCACGAGTTCTGGCCGCTGATCATCGTCAGCCTTGTGTTCTTCACCGTCTGGCCTCCGATCATGGCGCTCGGTGAGAGCCTGACCATGCTCAATGTCCGCGCCGTCGGCATCGACTACGGACGAACCCGGCTGTGGGGATCGATCAGCTTCATCGCGTGCGCAATCCTCAGCGGCCATGCGCTGGAAGGACGCCATCCGGACGTCCTGTTCTGGATGTTGCTGGCGAGCCTGGGGCTGTTCGTCATCGCGGCTCTCCTTCTACCGGACGCCCGCCCCGCGCGAGCGCTCGCGGTCGGGCCGATGCCGGTTCTCGAGGTCCTGCGGAAGCCCTCGTTCGTCCTTTTTCTTCTCACCACCACCGCCATCCAGGGCAGCCACGCGGTTTACTATGCGTTTGGCACAATCCACTGGCGACAGGCAGGGTATTCCGAAGCCGTCATCGGCGCCTTATGGGCGGAAGGCGTGATCGCCGAGATCCTGCTGTTCGCGCTCGGCGATCGCCTTGTCCGCCGGCTGGAGCCCTCATGGCTGCTGGCGGTGGCTGGCCTCGCCGGCGGGGTCCGCTGGGCAACCCTCGGGATGACCGACACCCTCCCCCTCGTGATTGCCGTACAGACCCTGCATGCGTTCTCGTTCGGAGCCGCCCATCTGGCCGCGATTCATTTCATCAGCCGGGTGGTTCCGGCACACCTGTCGGCGACGGCGCAGAGTCTTTACGCGGCGGTGGTGATGGGGCTGGGCCTCGGGCTGTTGCTGCTCGCCTCCGGCTGGCTGTACGCGGCCTACGGCGGCGGTGCCTATCATGCGATGGCCGTTTGCGCCCTCGCTGGCGCCGGACTGGCTCGCCTGATCGCGCGCCGCACGCACTGATCTCAGGCTTTCAGCTCCCAGCGACCTTGCTCCGTCTGCTGCCAGTACGTCACGGTGTGGCCGGCGCGTTTGCGCGCGGCCCAGCGCGCCCGGGCGGCCTCGACCGCCTGCTCATCACGGGAGTCAAACAGATCGAAGCAGCGCTCGTAGGACTCCAGGCGCTCGGAGTCGGCACCGTCGGTCAGGAACAGAAAAGAGGCGCCGTTCGGATTCTCGTCCCGATCGGTCAGCCACACGGGCTGGTCTTCCGCGAAGCCATCCTGGGAGCTGCCATGCGGCAGCCAAGCGTCCTGATCGTATGTCCACAGATGGGTGGCAAGCGCCTCTACCCGTTCCTCCGTCGCCGCCAGGACCACTCCCCGCTTGCCGGCCGCGAGCGTGCGCTCGAGCAACTTGGGCAATACCTCTTCCAAGCTCGAGCGCTGAAGATGATAAAAGGCGATGTCCGTCATTTCTCCGGGATTCGGATGCGCAGCCCGGCCACCCCTGTTTACGCCTGCTCGTAACCGTCGGCCACCAGCCGATCGAGCAGGCGCAGACCGAAGGCGGTGGCGCCCTTGGGCACCACGTCCCGATTCTCCTTGGTCCAGGCCATCCCCGCGATGTCGAGGTGCGCCCATGCCGTCTCGCCGACAAACCGCTGCAGGAATTGGGCTGCAGTGATGCTGCCGGCGGCGCGATTGCCGATATTCTTCATGTCGGCTGCATCGGACTTGATCGCCTTGTCATAGGCGTCTCCGAGCGGCATCCGCCACACCGGCTCCTTCACCTTGTCACCCGCCTCGGAGATGCTGCGGGCGAGATCGTCGTTGTTGGAGAAGAGGCCAGCTCTCTCATGGCCAAGGGCGATCAGAATGGCTCCGGTAAGGGTCGCGAGGTCGATCATGAATTTGGGATGGAACCGCTCCTTGGTGTACCAGAGCGCATCGGCAAGAACGAGGCGACCTTCCGCATCGGTGTTGAGAACCTCGATGGTCTGGCCCGACATCGACGTGACGATGTCGCCCGGCCGCTGGGCGGTCCCGGAGGGCATGTTCTCGACCAGCCCGACCACGCCCACCGCGTTGACCTTGGCCTTGCGACCGGCAAGAGCCATCATCAAGCCGATGACCACCGCAGATCCGGCCATGTCCCACTTCATGTCTTCCATTCCGGCCGACGGCTTGATGGAAATGCCGCCGGTATCAAAGGTGACGCCCTTACCGACGAACGCGATCGGGCGCTCATCCTCGCTCCCATCCTTGCCGTTCTTCTTCGGCTTTCCCGCACCCTGCCACTGCATCACGACGAGCTGCGATTCACGCGCACTGCCCTGGCCCACGCCCAGCAGTGCGTTCATTCCCAGCTTTCTCATCTGGGACTCGCCCAGGATGTCCACCTTCACGCCCAGCTTGGTCAGCGTCTTCGCCGCCGCGGCGAGGCTCTCCGGGTAGATGACATTGGCCGGCTCCGACACCAGATCGCGGGTGAAGAACACGGCATCGGCAATTCTCTGAAGAACGGCGAACCTTTCCTCAGCACTGGCATGCTTCTCACACGCGAACGCCAACGCCTTCAGGCCCGGCTTGTCCTCCTCCTTCTCCTTGGTCAGGTACTTGGAGAACCGATAGGAGCGCAGCGTCGCCCCATAGGCCATTTCGGCAGCCATCGCCTCGGCAGTGAGGGGACAACCATCAACAGTATCGACGGCAACCGTCGCAACCGCGACGCCCTCGGGCGCCAGCACGGCATGGATTTTGCCGCCGGCCGCCTGCATGCGGACATCGTCGATCTCGGCAGCCTTGCCGAGCCCCAGCAACACCACCCGGTCGAGCTTGCCTTCACCCGGAGCAACAAGCGAGAGCGCCTGATCTTTCCGGCCCTGGAACCGGCTTGTCCCCATCGCCCGCTCCAGAAGACCGCCCAGCGTCTCGTTCAGCGCACGCGCCGAGGGCGTCAGCATCCTGTCCTCAAGAACACCGACAACGACAGCGCCCTCCTGGGGCAGTTCAGGCGCAGAAAACGTGACTTTCATCAAGGATCCCTTCACTGACAACGGTGTTCAGGCAACGGCTGGTGCCATGGCGTGGAAAGAAACAGCGAACGGAATGTAACGCGTCATCGCAAAAAGGAAAGTGCCGTCGTTCCCGAAGGCATCCCAAGGAGCATCCAGCCGGCGAACCTGTTGCGCCGGCCGCGCGGCCAGCGCCCGCCTCATCCAGCAGACCTCGGGACATCTAGCGGCAACCGGGAGCTCATCGGCTGGATCGAGACATTTCCACCGCTTCTGGGGACGACTCTGTGGACAAGTCCGTGCGAAACTTTCCGCATCCCGCGCAGCATCGGCAGCCGCTCCCCGTTCGGGAGCACCTCACCTTCGAAAGGTCCTATAAATACAATGAGATAGGCCGGCGGATCAAGGCTCCGCCGGGATCTGTCCTGCTTGGGACGGTCTCATCTACTCCGGATCGGGCCTGTGCACAACCCTGTGAATGGGGTTGGCAATGGGGGCCAAGGGTCGCCCGTGCGGTGTCACCCTGTCAATCGCATTCACTGGTATGGGCCAGCAAAGCCGCGATCTCTCACGACCGCTTGCGGGTCGTTATCAACCCATTGCAGCCAGATGAACCGGGCGCCGGCGGCGGCCCCATGTTCCCGGCGAGGCTTCGAACACCCCGGCGCAGGGGGTGCCGCACGCCGCACAGCGGCCGGATTCGTCCAAATTCCAGGCCGTCAATTCGTACCAGTCGCGCCCGATCAGGGGTTCACCGCAGTGGTGGCACCAGGTGGTGTCACCGGAGCGATTGTCAACGTTGCCGGTATAGGCATACCGGATGCCGTTCTTCAGCGCGATGTCCCGGGCACGAACGAGGCTGGACAACGGGGTCGGCGGCACGTCTGTCATTTTCCAGTCAGGATGGAACGCAGAAAAGTGCAAGGGGACGTCCGGCCCCAGGTTCTGGGCGATCCACTGCGTCATTGCCTCCAGTTCCTGCTCGGAGTCGTTGGCGCCCGGAATGATCAGGGTCGTGATTTCCAGCCAGACGTCGGTTTCGTGCTTGAGATAGTACAGCGTATCCAGCACCGGCTGCAGGTGGGCGGAACACAGGCTCTGGTAGAAGCGCTCGGTGAAGCCCTTCAGGTCGACGTTGGCCGCGTCCATCGCCGCAAAGAAATCCGGCCGTGCCGGCTCGGAGATATAACCCGCCGTCACCCCGACAATCTTGAGGCCGCGCGCGCGGCATGCGGCGGCAACGTCGGTGGCATATTCCAAGAAGATGACCGGATCGTTGTAGGTGAACGCAACGCTGCGGCACCCCGTCTGCTCCGCGGCCCGGGCGATCCTTTGCGGTGACGCCTGATCGGTGAGGGTATCCAGTTCCCGCGACTTGCTGATATCCCAGTTCTGGCAGAACTTGCAGGTCAGGTTGCAGCCGGCGGTGCCGAACGAGAGGACCGGCGTTCCCGGCAGAAAATGGTTGAGAGGCTTCTTTTCAATCGGGTCGACGCAGAAACCGCTCGATCGCCCATAGGTGGTCAGCACGACCTGATCGTCCTGGCGGCCGCGGACAAAGCAGAGACCGCGCTGACCCTCGTGCAGCTTGCAATATCGCGGGCATACATCGCATTGCAGACGACCATCCTTCAGCGGATGCCAATGGCGGGCGGGAAATGCGATGGCGAACCGCTCAGGAGTTTCATTCCATTCGGCAGTCCGGTGTTCAACTTCTGGTTTCATGTTCACGACTCGTCTCCTCACCCCCGCGAAGCGGCGTGCGAGCGCAAAAGACCGCCCGGGCGGGGTGGCACAGCGACATCGGGGCGTCCTACATCTCAAGGGTCAGGATAAGGAGCCCTTGCAATGACCCACATCAGACGTGCGGCGGTGGCCGGATTTTTCTATCCGCAGGATCCTGGCGAACTGCAAGGAATAGTGCAGCATCTTCTTGCCGATCCGCCGCCTTCAGCGACGGCTTGTGGGACGCCCAAAGCGCTCATTGTTCCACATGCTGGTTACATATATTCCGGGCCGATCGCTGCGTCAGCCTATGTCTGCCTGAAAGATGTTGCCCTCGATATCCAGCGCGTCGTTCTGATTGGCCCTTGCCACCGGGTCCCGTTGCGGGGTCTTGCCCTCAGTAGTGCCGATGCGTTCGAGACTCCCTTGGGCATCGTACCGGTGGACACCCAAGCGATCGCGGCGCTGCGAGAACTTCCCCAGGTCACAGAAATGGATGCGGCCCACGCGAACGAGCACAGTCTTGAGGTTCATCTTCCGTTTCTTCAGCAGATCCTAGCGCGCTTTACTGTTGTTCCGATCGTCGCCGGCCACGCTTCGGCGGAACAGGTCGCGGACGTCCTTGACCTCCTCTGGGGGGGGGCCGAGACACTCGTCGTCATCAGTTCCGACCTCAGCCACTTTCACGATTACGAGACCGCCCGCCAACTCGATAGCGCTACCTGCCGAGCGATCGAGTCTCTCGATCCCGCCCCGATCGGGTTCGATGCGGCCTGCGGCAGTGTGGCGGTCAGGGGTCTGCTGAGTGTTGCCCGTCGACGTGGTCTCGCCGTCAGCACACTCGACTTGCGCAACTCGGGAGATACTCAGGGTAATCCGCGCCGGGTCGTCGGCTACGGCGCCTGGATGTTTTGCGAGAGGGCCGCATGCGGGGGCGAGAGCGTCCGTGCCTGAAGCCATCGCCATTGAAACGATCCGTCAGATCCTGGAGGCTCACGGGGCAACCCTGCTCCGGGTGGCGGCAGCATCGATCTCGCACGGTCTTGCGCATGGCAAGCCCCTCGCCGTCGACGGGGCGGACTTCGATGCGGAGCTGATGGCCGAAGGCGCCTGCTTCGTCACCCTCAAGCAGGCCGGTTTGCTCCGCGGATGCGTCGGCTCACCGCGGGCGCATCGGCCGCTGATTGCGGATGTTGCCGCCAATGCTTTTGCCGCGGCCTTCTCCGACCGGCGGTTCTCCGGATTGCGAGCGGCCGAGCGACAGGACCTCGATCTCTCCGTCACCCTGCTGAGCCCACCGCAACCGATCGCGTGCACGAGCGAGGATGCGCTATTGGCGGCGCTCCGCCCGTGCGTTGATGGCCTGATCATCGAGTGCGGGGGTCGCTCGGCCCTGTTCCTGCCGCAGGTGTGGGCCGTTTTGCCAGCGCCGCGGACGTTCGTGAAGGAGTTGAAAGCGAAGGCGGGATTGGCGCCCGACCACTGGTCGGCTGACTTCAAGGCGTGGCGGTTCGTGGCCGAATGCGTCTCTTCCGACGCACTAAACGATCCACATATGTTGTGGCATCAGACGCTGTTCGGTTAGGTACCGCCAGAGCGAACGCCGTGACAGGCGCCTTGGCACGGAGCGGCGTTCGCCCTATTGATTGAGGGACCCCCCGGCCCAGAGCAGATCTGGCGGGCGATCCGATCGGCCTGATCCCGGCCGGCACCTCTTGAGCCTGGAGCATTCGCTTTGACACTGATGGTCACCGCCGCCCTGGTCGACAAGGTGCGGGATATTGCCCTGCGCGCGGGTGTGGAAATCCTCAAGATCTACAACTCCGATTTCGCCGTCCAGCACAAGGACGATGCATCGCCGGTCACCGAAGCGGACCATCGCGCCGAGGAACTGATCCTCTCCGCGATCCGGGCCGAGATCGGCAGCGACTTTCCCTTCGTTGCCGAAGAGACGGCTGCCGGGGGCGATGTGCCCGAGGTCGGAAGCGCGCCGTTCTGGCTGATCGATCCGCTCGACGGCACCAAGCAGTTCATCAAGCGCCAGGGCGAGTTCACCGTCAACATCGCCCTGATCGTCGAGGGCCGCCCGCAACTGGGTGTGGTCCATGCGCCGGCCATCAACGCGACCTATTGGGGCAGCGAACATGGTGCCTTCGCCGTCGTCGACGGGGGTCCCGCCCATGCCATCGCCTGCCGGCCAATGCCCGAAAAAGGCATCATCGTGGTGGCCAGTCGATCCCATCGCAATCCCGAGACCGATGCGTTCCTCGCCCGCTATGACGTTGCCGAGGTCTTGCCTTCGGGCAGTTCGATCAAGTTCTGCCTGATCGCCGCAGGACAGGCCGATCTCTATCCGCGCACGGGACGCACGATGGAATGGGATACCGCCGCCGGCCATGCCGTGCTCCGGTTCGCCGGCGGAAGCGTCACCGACATGGCGGGGCGGGAATTGCTTTATGGCAAGCCCGGCTTCGAAAACCCCTATTTCGTGGCCAAAGGGGCCGAGCGGTCCCCGTGAGCGGCGCTCGGCTTGCAGATGCCGCCAGCGCGGCGGCCCTGGAAAAGGCAGCGGAGCTGATCCGAAAGGGTCAGCTGGTGGCGTTCCCAACTGAGACGGTTTATGGCCTCGGCGCCGACGCGGGCAATGACGATGCCGTTGCGGCCGTGTTTGCGGTGAAGGACCGCCCGACCTTCAATCCACTGATCGTCCATGTCGCGGACCTCGTCGCGGCGGAACGAGTGGCCGCATTCGATGAGCGGGCGCGCCGGTTGGCAACGACGTTCTGGCCCGGCCCGCTGACGCTCGTGTTGCCGCGCCGGAGCGGTGCCCCCTTGTCACTGCTGGTGAGCGCCGGTCTCGGCACGGTTGCGGTGCGGGTGCCGTCCCATCGTGTGGCGCAGGCGCTGCTTGCCGCATGCCGGTGCCCGGTTGCAGCGCCGAGCGCCAATCGCTCCGGTGCCGTCAGCCCGACCACTGCCGAGCATGTCGCGGAGAGCTTTCCGGAGGGTCTCGCGATGATCCTGGATGGCGGTCCCTGCGCTGTCGGAATCGAGTCGACGGTTGTCGATTTGAGCGACACACGACCGGCACTGCTGCGCTTTGGCGGGATTCCCTACGAGGAGATCTCCGCCGTCGCCGGTCCCCTGCGGCTGCCAGACGAAGGGCCGCTTGGAGGCAAGGCGCCACGCTCCCCGGGAATGCTGCAGCGCCATTATGCACCGCGCTTGCCGCTGCGTTTGAATGCGACGGAGCCGCGCGAGGGAGAGGCGTTTCTCGCCTTCGGGCCCGAGAGCAGCGGAACCTGCAATCTGAGCCCCACCGGGGACCTGCGGGAAGCCGCCGCCCATTTCTTCGCCATGCTTCGCGCGCTGGATCGAGGGTCCTACGTCGGCATCGCGGTCATGCCGGTGCCCGATCGCGGGCTCGGTCGCGCCATCAACGACCGCCTGCGGCGTGCCGCCGCGGCCCCACCGAAACGGGAGCGGAGCCGGGACGACTGGGACGACCATCGCGGGCCGGCCGCGCCCTGCGTGTTGCCCGGCATTGCCGACGACGCCAACGACGATGAAGGGCACGGCTGAATAGCGCGGGCTGTCATCGGCCACCGAGAGGGCGCAACAACGGCCTTGCCATGCCCTCGTCGTTGCGGGCCGGTGCGGTACTCCTTAATTATCCAGGCATGATGATTGTCCCGCAGCCGAAACCGATTGCCGGCAGCGTCCAGGCGCTACATCGGATCCGCGAAGTGGTTGGAACCCGCGGCTGGCTCGATGCACCCGCCGATACCGCTCCTTTTCTCACTGAGGAACGTGGGTTGTACCGAGGTCACTGCATGGCGGTGGTGCGACCCGCCGATACCCGCGAGCTGGCGGAGGTGGTCGGGCTGTGTGCGGGTGCCGGGATCCCGGTGGTGCCCCAGGGCGGCAACACCGGCCTCGTCGGCGGTGCCGTTCCGGAAGGCGGGATCATCCTGTCGACAAGACGACTGAACCGCATCCGCGAGCTGGACCGCGCCAACCGCACCATCACGGTGGAGGCGGGCGTCATCCTCGCCGACGTTCAAGCCGCAGCCGACAAGGCGGGCCTGCTGTTCCCGCTGAGCCTCGGTGCCGAAGGCAGTTGCAGTATTGGCGGCAATCTCGCCACCAATGCCGGCGGCGTCACGGTGGTGCGTTACGGCAATGCGCGCGACATGGTGCTCGGGCTGGAGGTGGTGCTGGCGGATGGCCAGATCTGGGACGGGCTGAAGGCTCTGCGCAAGGACAACACCGGCTACAATCTGAAGCAGCTGTTCGTCGGCGCCGAGGGCACGCTTGGCATCATTACCGCGGCGGTACTGAAGCTGTTTCCCCAGCCCCGCGCCAAGGCGACCGCGCTGGTGGCGCTGCCGAGCGCCGATGCATCGCTCGCTCTTCTCGATCGGGTTCAGGAGGTTTGCGGGGACAGTCTCACCGCTTACGAGCTGTTGAGCCGGCGCGGGATGGAGTTCGCGCTTCGGCACGTTCCCGGCGTCATCGACCCGTTCGCGCGGCCGCATTCCTGGTATACCCTGATCGAGTTGACGAGCCCGCGCGCGGACGATCCGCTGCACGCCACAATGGAGACGGTTCTGGCCGATGCGTTGGAGCATCGTCTCGTCGACGACGCGGTGATCGCCGCGAGCGAGGCGCAGGCGAACACCTTGTGGCGGATCCGGGAGGGCATTCCGGAAGGGCAGAAGCCGGAGGGCGGCAGCATCAAGAACGATGTGTCGGTGCCGGTCTCCAAGGTGCCGGCGTTCATCGAGACGGCAACGCGAGCGGTCGAGGATGCCCTGCCGGGGGTCCGCGTGGTCGCGTTCGGTCACGTCGGCGACGGCAACATCCATTTCAATCTGAGCCAACCAGTGGGGGCCGAGACGGCCGGCTTTCTCGCCGAGTGGGACCGGCTTGGCCGGATCGTCAGCGACATCGCCAGCGAACTCGGCGGCAGCTTCAGTGCCGAGCATGGCGTCGGGCGGCTGAAACAGGCAGATATGGCGCGTTACAAATCGAAGGTGGAACTCGATCTGATGCGCACTCTGAAGCGTGCGCTCGACCCCGCCGGCATCCTCAATCCCGGCAAGGTGGTGCCCCCTGACTGAGCATTGATCTGCGCGCTGTTGCGGGTGTGCCGGCAGACGACAAATTGACCGGACTGGAACAGCCGCCTACGTTATCGCTGCTGAACGCGTGCCAAGACGACAAAAGAAGACAAAGGAGGACGTCAGACCATGACCTACGCCGCGCCGCTTTCCGAGATTCGCTTCGTTGTCCATGAATTAGCTGATTTGGCCAAAGTGCAGGCGCTGCCGGGACATGAGGAGGCGACACCGGATCTGGTCGACGCGATTCTGGAAGAGGCCGGCAAGTTCGGCACCGAGGTGCTGGCGCCGCTGAACCAGATCGGCGATCAGCAGGGATCGGTTTTCGAGAACGGAGTCGTGTGCACACCCGAGGGCTTCATCGAGGCCTACCGGCAGTTCGTCGACAGCGGCTGGAACAGCGTTCCGTTCGATCCCGATTACGGCGGGCAAGGATTGCCATGGCTGTTGTCGACGGCTGTCTCGGAAGTGTGGCACGCGTCGAATATGGCGTTCGCCCTGTGCCCGATGCTGACCCAGGCGGCGGCCGAACTTCTGCATGCACACGGCTCGGCCGAGTGCAAGGCGACGTTCCTGCCCAAACTCGTTTCCGGGGAATGGACCGGTACGATGAACCTGACGGAGCCGCAGGCGGGCTCCGATCTGGCCCGGGTGCGGACCAAGGCTGTGCGAGACGGAGATCATTACCGCATCGCCGGGCAGAAGATTTTCATTACCTGGGGCGAGCACGACATGGCCGAGAACATCATCCACATGGTGCTCGCTCGTCTTCCCGACGCTCCCGAGGGGGTGAAAGGACTATCGCTGTTCGTGGTTCCGAAATTCCTCGTCTCCGAGGACGGCACGCTCGGCGCGCACAATGATCTGAGATGCGTGTCGATCGAACACAAGCTGGGGATCAAGGCGAGCCCGACTGCGGTGATGTCGTTCGGCGACAACGGCGGCGCTGTCGGATATCTCATCGGCACCGAGAACCGCGGTCTCGAGCACATGTTCCTGATGATGAACAATGCCCGCTTAGCGGTCGGGCTGGAAGGCGTCGGGATCGCCGACCGCGCCTACCAGTTGGCGCGCGCCTACGCTCTGGACCGCATTCAGGGGCGCAGGATCGGCAGCGATGATCCCTCGCCGGTGGCGATTGCCCATCAACCCGACGTGCAGCGGATGCTGTTGTCGATGAAGTCGCAAACGGAGGCGGCCCGCGCACTCGCCGGCTTTGTCGCGGCCAGCATCGATATCTCCAAGCGTCATCCCGACGAGGCGGTGCGCCGGCGGCACGATCGCATGGTTGGCCTGCTGACCCCGGTGGTCAAGGCATGGTCGACGGACATCGGCATCGAGGTGGCCGACCTCGGTATTCAAGTTCATGGGGGAATGGGATACATTGAGGAAAGCGGGGCGCCGCAGCACCTGCGGGATGCCCGCATCGCGTCCATCTACGAAGGCACCAACGGCATCCAGGCCAACGATCTGATCGGCCGCAAAGTGGCGCGCGACAAGGGTGCGGCGACTGCCGATCTGATCGCCTTGATGCGTGAACTCGATTCAGAGCTTGCCGCGGGCGCCAGTGAGGATCTGAGGGCTATTCGCGCGCAGCTGCAAACCGCCATCGAAGATCTTGCGCAGGCGACGTCGTGGCTGGTGGAGACCTATCCGACGCAGCCTCGTGTGGCCGCCGCCGGCGCCGTCTACTACCTCAGACTGATGGGGACGGTGGCGGGCGGCTGGATGATGGCGAAAGCGGCTCTAGTCGCCGAGCGGAAGCTTGCTGAAAACAAGGGAGATCCGCAATTCCTCAAGGCCAAGATCATCTCGGCCCGGTTTTTTGCCGATCACTATCTGTCGAGGGCGGGCGGCCTGAAGCGCGCATTTGTAGAGGGCGGCGCCGTGCTGCAGGCACTCGAGCCGGAGGATTTCCTCCTCTAGCGGCTTGCCCGGCCGACGTTTGACAAGGAGAGTTTTTCTGGACACCTCCCTCGTGATCGTCTAGGTGCGAATACGTCGCTCCCGCAATAACGACGAGACGATCATGATGGAGGTTTCATGAAACGGGTGCTTCTGGCCGCGTTTCTTGCCGTGCTGGCAGCTCCGTCATCTGCCGCAACGGGCCAAGTGTGGGGCACCTACTATCACTCCCGGTTCGACGGCCGAACCACCGCTTGTGGCGAGGTTTACCGCCAGCACAAGCTCAGCGTCGCCTCCAGCGGCCTGCCCTGCGGCACTCTCGTTCGCGTCAACTTTCGCGGACGCTCGGTGGTCGCCCCGGTTACCGACCGCTGCAACTGCGGCATCGACCTCAGCCGGGCGGCGGCACGCGAGATCGGTCTGCTCGACGTCGGTGCCGCATGGGTCCAGGTGGAGAAGATCCAGTAAATCCTTGCTCTAATCTTCTCCGACCGCCTTCACCGCTATCGGCGGGCCAAACTCGATCCCCACAATTCCTCTAAGCGACGGTCACGCCCGCAGCCATAGCGGTAAATTTTGTAGCGCAGAGGGTTCTTCTGGTAGTAGTCCTGATGGTATTCCTCCGCCGGGTAGAACGCCGAGGCGGGTAAGATGGACGTAACGATAGGCTCGGCGAACCGGACCGAGCGCTTTAATTGTTCGCGCGAATCTTCTGCGATCCGCCTTTGTTCCTCGTCGCCATAGAAAATCGCGGCACGATACTGATCTCCCCGATCACAGAACTGCCCGCCTTCATCGAGAGGATCGATGTTCTTCCAGAAAACGTCGAGCAGAGCCTCGTAGCTGATCTGCTCCGGGCGATAGACGATCTTGACCGCCTCGGCATGGCCGGTGCCGCCGGCGGCCACCTGCTCGTAACGCGGATCGGGGACGTGGCCGCCGATGTACCCGGAGGTCGTGGAAACCACCCCTTCCAGGGCATCGAAGGGCGGCTCCATGCACCAGAAGCAACCGCCGGCAAAGACCGCGCTCGCCAAACCGTCGTCCGCGCCGCCGGCATCGGCGCTTTCGGTGCGCGCGCTGGTGGGAACGAAGAGGGAGCCGGCCAGAAGGAGGGCAAGGCAGATCAGGCCCCGCCGCAGCCCGTGCCATCCAAGACAACGGACGTCCATGGCAGCACCCCGCATCACGCCGGCATGAAGTGGAGGGCCACGCCGTTCATGCAATAGCGCAACCCGGTCGGCGGCGGCCCGTCCTCGAAGACGTGGCCGAGGTGCCCACCGCAGCGCCGGCAGTGTACCTCGGTGCGCATCATGAAGAACAAGGTGCGGTCCTCCGACGTTCCGATCGCGTTGTCCAGCGGGGCCCAGAAGCTCGGCCAGCCGGTGCCGCTGTCGAACTTGGTTGTCGACGAAAACAGCGGCAGATCACATCCGGCGCACTGGTAGGTGCCTTCCCGATGCTCATCGTTCAGCGGGCTGCTTCCCGGCGCTTCCGTGCCATGCTCGCGCAGGACCCGGTACGCTTCCGGCGTCAGCTGCTGCCGCCACTCCTCCTCGCTGCGCACGATTTCGAACGAGGCGCGCTCTTTCGCTCCCTCGGCCGCTCCCGCCTCGGATGACGTGGCAAGAAACTTGGCCGCCGCTCCGGCGCCGAGTGCGGTCAGTCCACCCACCAAAATGTTTCTTCTGGTCATCATTCCTGATCCTTCCTGTCGACGCTGTTGAAAGAGGTTCCGCTCCGCCAGCCAGCGCGCAAATCCTCCGCAGATCCTTGTGTTCGCGGTCACCGGCGAGGCATCTTCCACCGGACGAATGCTTCCTCCTAACAGATGGGATGCAAACGCCGTTTCGAAACATCCAGTTTTTGGCACGTTTCTCCGGCCACTTTAGGGGCCGAGCGATGTTCCGCTACGAAGGGCGTCTTCTGTGAGCAATGGCAATGGCAATGGCGACAGCGAGCCGCAGGTCGAAGTTTTTCGGTCGACGCGGTCAAGAGAGGCCGAAGAGCACGCCCTGGTGCTGACCGCTGTCGGCATCGGCTGTCGGGTGCAGCCACTGAACGGCACCATCATCCTGCTGGTACCCTCGTCTCAAGCGCTCCGTGCGCGCCAGCACCTGGTTCAGTACGCGCGCGAGAACGAAGGTCACGCGGCCGCCGACCGCCCGGACCACGCGGGTAAACCGTCGTACGCGCGCCGGATGATCGACGGGCTTCCCGCTGCGGCGGGATCTGTCGGTGTTCTGGTGCTGCTGCATGCATGGTCGCGGCAAGGCGTGTTTTTTCAGGAATGGTTGCCAGCGGGGGCAGCCCAGGCAAGGCTGATCTTGGATGGCGCGTGGTGGCGCACCATCACCGCGCTGTCTCTTCATGCGGACCCCAGCCACCTCGCCAGCAACGTGGTCTTCGGCACTATTTTCGGACTGCTGGTCGCGCAAATGTTCGGCTCCGGCCTTGGCTGGCTGGCGATCCTCATCGCCGGTGCCGCCGGCAATTTCGTGAACGCGACGATCCAATCGGGAGGGCATACGGCCATCGGCGCCTCGACTGCCGTTTTTGCCGCTGTCGGCATTCTGTCGGGCGTAATGCTGCGGCGAAAGCGGTATCGCCGTGCGCCGGGGCTGCGGCGCTGGGCACCGCTGGCCGGTGGTCTGATGCTGCTCGTCTACCTGGGACTCGCCGGGGAGAGAACCGACATCGGCGCTCATGTCGCCGGTTTCGGGACGGGCGTCTTGACCGGAGTGATGCTGGCGCAGTTGAGCAATCGCCTGCCCCAAGGGCGTCTCGCCCAGCGATTGTATGGCACAGCCGCCATCGTGCTGTTTGCCGGCGCGTGGACCCTTGCGTTGCGCGGACATGGCTGATCCCCCAGCTGCGGAATTGCACCGGCACGCATTAACATTCCCTACTAGTTATTCTTTTTTGTATTACGGCGCTGTCTTGCAGTCGGCCGATGCCACCTTCATATAGGAAAGCCGATGTGGCACAAAGCCGCACTTTCAACAGAAGGGAGGTTGGTCATGACGCTACGATTGGGTGATACGGCACCTGATTTCACCGCGGAAACTACCGAAGGGACAATTCGATTTCATGAATGGGCTGGGGACAGCTGGGTCGTGCTGTTCTCGCATCCCAAGGATTTCACCCCGGTGTGCACCACCGAGCTGGGTTACATGGCGCGGATCAAGTCCGAGTTCGACAAGCGCAACGTCAAGATCCTCGCCGTCAGTGTCGATGATGCGGCCTCGCATCAGCGCTGGAGCAAGGACATCGAGGAGACCCAGGGGCACGCTCCCAATTATCCGATCATTGCCGATCCGAACCGCAAGGTGGCCGATCTTTACGACATGATCCATCCGAATGCCGATGACACCGCAACGGTGCGCTCGGTGTTCGTCATCGGCCCCGACCGCAAGATCAAGCTGACCCTCACCTATCCGGCGAGTACCGGACGCAATTTCGACGAGGTGTTGCGGGTGATCGACTCGCTTCAGTTGACCGCCGAGCACAGCGTGGCGACGCCGGTGAACTGGCGCGAAGGTGAGGATGTGATCATCGTTCCTTCGGTTTCCGATGAGGACGCCAAGAAGAAGTTCCCGGGTGGATGGAAGACGATCAAGCCGTACCTGCGGGTGGTTGCTCAGCCGCACTGAGGAGGACGCAAGCGGCGCGGGATCCGGATTCCGCCGCGGCCTTTCCGGTCCCGAGGCCAGCCGGTCTATCGGCCGGTGCCGCCTCGGCGCGCGGCCGCCGATCGCTCTCTCAGCCTTACCTTGTGAGCATCAAAGGATCGGTCTACATAGGCCGCAGGCGATCGAGCGTCGGTGGCCAACAGACGAGCAGGTGAGCCATGCGTGCAGAGGTCGAGGCGGTCGTTCAGGAGACAAAGGAGTCGCTGGAGCGGCTGAGGAGGCATCTTTGACTACGAGGTGGCGGTCGACCGGCTGGCGGAGCTGACCAAGCGCGCCGAAGACAGCGATCTGTGGTCCAATCCGGAACAGGCGCAAGGCGTGATGCGCGAGCGGACCCGTCTGGAGCAGCGCATCGGAAGCTATGATGCACTCGTACGCGGGCTTGAAGAAAATTTGGAAATGCTGGAGCTCGGCGAGGCTGAGCAGGACGCCGAGGTGGTCCATGACGCTGAGCAGGCGCTGATCGCGCTGCGCGGGGAAGCGGAGCGGGCCGAGATCCGGTCCCTTCTGTCCGGCGAGGCAGACGCCAACGACTGCTACCTCGAGATCCACGCTGGTGCGGGGGGCACGGAAGCCCAGGATTGGGCGGAGATGTTGCTAAGGATGTATATCCGCTGGGCCGAGCGGCGGGGATACAGCGTCCAATGGATCGAGGAGAGCGGCGGCGAGGAAGCCGGGATCAAGTCGACAACGATCCGGGTGAAAGGCTCGGACGCTTATGGATGGCTCAAGACCGAGAGCGGGGTTCATCGTCTGGTGCGGATTTCACCATTCGATGCCAGCGCCCGCCGCCATACCAGCTTCGCCTCGGTCAGCGTCTATCCGGTGATCGACGACAGCATTGAAATCGAGATTCTCGACAAGGATCTGCGGGTGGACACCTACCGCGCGTCAGGCGCCGGCGGCCAGCACGTCAACAAGACCGACAGCGCGGTGCGGATGACCCACCTTCCGACCGGCGTTGTCGTCCAGTGCCAGACCGACCGCTCCCAGCACAAGAACCGGGCGGCGGCGATGAACATGCTCAAAGCAAAGCTGTTCGAACTGGAGATGCGCAAGCGCGAGGAGGCGAGCCAAGCCGAGAACGATGCCAAGAGCGACATCGGCTGGGGCCATCAGATCCGCTCCTATGTTCTTCAGCCCTATCAGATGATCAAGGACCTGCGCACCGGCGTCGAGACATCGAACACGCAAGGAGTGCTCGATGGCGATCTCGACGAGTTCATGGCCGCCGCCCTCGCCGCCCGTGTCGTCCCCGGCCGCAGCACAGGCTCCGAAGGCGAGGGCCGCCGCTCGTCTGCCGGCACCTGAGCCGTCAACGTCGGACAGCGGGGCGGGCTTTCACCGCGCCGGTGTGGCCGAGATGCCGCAGAATTGCGCAAGCGCGCCGAAGTAGTCATTGCGACCGATCAACATCAGATCGTTGTGGCCGGCGCCGGGGACGATGACGAGGTGCTTCTGCTCGGCGGGCGAAGCCTCGTAGAGGTCGCGGCCGTCCTCGACCGGAATGATGAAATCCTCTTCACCATGGATGATCAACGTCGGCAGGTCGACCGCCGCGATTTTCTCCAGGTTTCTGAAGCCGTCCCGATCTTCACGCGCGTTCGGCAGACGGATGCCGCCGAGGCGCTCGATCAGGGCAAACGTGTGGGCAAACCCGCTCTCGATGATAAGGCCGGCAATCCCTTCCGGTTGGCGGGAGGCAATCTCCAAAGCCGCCGCGCTGCCGAGCGAGCGCCCCATCAGGTAGAGGCGGTCGTATGTAATCCCGCGCCCGGCAAGGGCCTCGCCGGCCCGCTGATAACACGCCCACGCGTCACGGAGCAACGCCGTCGACGTCGGTCGGCCATCACTGGTTCCGTAGCCCCGGTAGTCGATAACGAAGAGCGTCAGCCCCAAACGGCGGAACAGAGGCGCGATCGGCCCATAGTCCGAGGCGATCTCGCCGTTGCCGTGAAAGAAGATGACGACGGGGGCACCGGGCCCGGCGGCGTATATCTTGCCGCCGATGCGGACGTTTTCCTCCACCTCCAGGCGCACCGTGTGCACCCCCGCGCTGAGTTGCGGGATGCCCCCCTCGCGCCGTGGATGGAACAGGACACCCAGAACCTCCGGGCGGTCGAGAAGATCCAGCGTTGGCTCGCTCATGAGGTCCTCACGTGCCCGCAGAAAGACCGAGGATCGAACGCGCCTCCGCCGGGGTCGCGGGATGGCGGCCATAGGTCCCGCACAAGGCCGCAGCCTGCGCCACCAGCTCCGCATTGCTGTTGGCGAGACGGGTGCGGTCGTATTTCAGGTTATCCTCGAGGCCGGTGCGCACATGGCCGCCCAGTTCCAGCGCCCAGCGCACCACCTCCAGTTGGTGACGGCCGATACCCGCAGCCGTCCACGTCGCCCCGGGCATCAACGCGGCCAGCTCGGAGACGGCGAACTCCAGCAGTTTGCGCCGGGCCGGAAGCGCATTGGGGATACCGAGCACGAACTGCACATGCGGGCGAGACGGGATCAGCCCGCGCCCGGCCAGACTGTGCGCCGTATAGAGCATGGCGAGGTCAAACACCTCGATTTCCGGCTTGACGCCATAGTCCGACATAGCCTGCGCCATCGCGACGACGAGATCCGGATGGTTCTCGTAAATGAGCGTGGCGAAGTTCACCGATCCGGTCGCCAGCGACGCCATGTCGGGGCGCAACCGCAACGGCGCTGCCCTCTCGCTCTGGGCACGGCCGCGCCCGCCGGTCGAGAACTGAATGATCATGCCGGGGCAATGCCTGCGAATGCCTTCCTGCACCTCGGCGAAGCGGGCCGGATCGGAAGAAGAGGACCCGTCATCGTCGCGAACGTGCACATGGACCAGCGCGGCCCCTGCTTCGTAAGCGGCCTTTGTCGACTCGATCTGCTCCGCCGGGCTCACCGGTACTGCTGGGTTGTCAGCCTTGCTGGGCACCGCGCCGGTGATGGCGACAGCGATGATGACAGGAGTGGTCATAATGCAGCCAATCAAATCCTTTTTTTTAAGTCGAACGCACGACTCTGGGTTAATCCGGGCCCGCCACCATCACAATCGCGGCAAAGAGACGGTATCGCCCCCTTTGAGATGGGCGCGGGTCGACAAGGGCCAGAGACGGCATGCTTCGGCTCGATGGCGTGCCCGTTACGCCTCACCTCCCGCGGCTGCCGGACAACGTCCAACCAACGCCTGAGCAATGCTCTGAGCGTAAAGATCGTTTGCCGACGAATCAAACTCTCATCACCCTGACGGCAACCACCCCTCGATCGTCACCTCACCACATCTTTTCTGCGCGTATCACGTTACGTCTGAACGGTTTGCGCGATTCGTCCCGAATCAGCCACGCTCAGGCCTTGCCAAACTCGCACAATTCATGCAAGCAACATTTTGCAAGGCGTGGCGCGCGGAGTGCCACCATCGGATGGACAACCAAGGGGACAGAATGAGCTCGGCAACGCGTGCTGCATCGGCACCGCCAGCAAACACATATCCCCTTCAACTTCGGGGCGGAGCTTTCACCCTTCTCGTCCTCAGGATGGTCGACCCGAAGGATCAGGCATTCTATTCGTGGTTGGCCGACAAGGTCATGCAGGCCCCCAACTTCTTCCGCCATGCTCCGGTCGTCATCGACCTGCAGGACCTCGCTGATGCACCCCCCTTCAACATGGCCGAGTTGGGTCGGCGGCTTCGGCAACACTGGCTGGTGCCGATCGGCGTCCAGAATGGAACCGAGGAGCAGAACAAGGCTGCCGTCAACGCCGGCCTGAGCCTGTTCCCGGAGGGGCGCGAGGTGCCGTTGAAAGCCGAGGCCTCACCGACCGCGGCGGATCCTGCACCCGCCGAGGCCGGGCAGGCAGGATCCGATTCCGGAACACATTCCCGGCTCATCACGCAGACGGTCCGTTCGGGCCAGCAGATTTATGCCCATCAGGGCGACCTTGTCGTGCTGGCCTCGATCAGCCCAGGCGCCGAAGTGCTGGCCGATGGGCACATTCATGTCTATGGCGCTTTGCGCGGCCGCGCCGTGGCCGGAGTCTCGGGCGATACCAATGCACGGATCTTCTGCCATAGCCTGGAAGCCGAGTTGATTTCGGTGGCGGGGTATTGGCGGGTTCGTGACGACATACCAGAGCTGTTGATCGGCAAGCCGGTACAGGTCTTTCTTGACCAGGAACGGGTGATGATCGAACCGCTCGATTGAGATCATGAGAACATCGTTGGGGTGGAGGTTTCATTGGCCAAAGTCATCGTGATGACGTCGGGTAAAGGTGGAGTTGGCAAGACCACGACAGCTGCCGCATTCGGCGCCGGTCTGGCTCTTAAAGGACACAAGACGGTCGTGATCGACTTCGACGTCGGCTTGCGCAACCTGGATCTGGTGATGGGATGCGAGCGGCGGGTGGTCTATGACTTCGTCAATGTGATCAACGGCGATGCCAAGCTCAGTCAGACGCTGATCAAGGACAAGCGGGTCGACAATCTGTCGATCCTGCCGACAAGCCAGACCCGAGACAAGGATGCCCTCAACAAGGAGGGTGTTCAAAGGGTGATCGACGATCTCAAGGAGGACTTCGACTACATCATCTGCGACAGTCCCGCCGGGATCGAAAAGGGCGCGTTGATGGCGCTGTACTTCGCCGATGAAGCCATCATCGTGACCAACCCCGAGGTCTCCAGCGTTCGCGACTCCGACCGCATTATCGGCGTGCTGCAGAGCCGTTCCCTGCGCGCCGAAGAAGGTCTGGAGCCGGTCAAGGAGCATCTGCTGCTGACGCGCTACGATCCTTCGCGGGTGGAGCGGGGCGAAATGCTGAAAGTGGACGATGTGCTGGACATCCTCGCGATCCCGCTGCTGGGGATCATTCCGGAAAGTCCAACCGTCCTGAAATCCTCGAACCTCGGGGTTCCCATCATCCTGGACGAACAATCGCCTGCCGGCCGGGCCTACACCGACGCGGTGGGCCGTTTTCTCGGCGAAACCATCGAGCACCGTTTCATGAAGCCGGAACGGCGCGGCCTGTTCCAACGTCTCTTGTGGAGGACCGCATGAGCATTCTCGATCTGTTCCGCTCACGCCCACGTGTCCCGGCGGCCGTATCGTCGGCACCGACGGCGCCGGTTGCAAAGGAACGTCTTCAGATTCTTCTAACTCATGAACGGGCTGCGCGTTCCCAGCCCGAGTACCTGCCTCGTTTGCGTCGCGAGTTGCTCGACGTGATCGCGCGGTACACGCAAATCGAGGAAGAAAAGATTTCGGTTCATTACGAGAACAAGGGCAACACCTCGAAGTTGGAACTCAATATCGAGCTGCCGCATGCTGGTGAAACCAGCGCCCGGCCTGCCGAAGCCGACGCTCGACCTGCCGAGGCCGATGCCCGGCCTGCCGAGACCAAGACCCGAACGGCGAAGGCCGGCGCCCCAGCCGCCGTGTCCTGAAGAAACCGCTGCTGCTGCCGGACATCGCTCTCTTTGATCGGACCACCGTAGAAGAGGCGGCGACAAGCCGGGAACAGATCGCAAAGCGGCAGATGATCCAGCGGAAATGACCGTCATCTTGTTGGTCGGCGAAGGTCATATTCGCCCGCCGGCCGTTGCGATGGTCTTTGCGCGATTGGCCAGCCGCAACCGGACAAGATGCTCCGGTGTTCATGTAAGGTTCAGGAAAATCTGCTATCGTTGACGGCGATGCTGCGTGTGATCGCCTGCCTTTCCCTGCTGCTGGCATCGGTCGGTGCGCCGGCGCACGGCCAACCCCCTGATCACGACCGGGCGCGTTCCGCAGTCGAGGCCGGTCAGATTCGCCCCCTTCAGGATATTCTGGCCGGAGTCCGCCGCCAGGTCCCCGGGCGAATGCTCGACGCGCGTCTGCAGAAGAACGGGCGCTGGGTCTACGAGGTCATTCTGCTGCAGGCTGACGGCCAAGTGGTAGCGGTGAGCGTCGACGCGCAAACGGGACAGGTGCTGGGCGTTGACGGGGCGCAGCGATGAGTCAGCCAGCGGCCCCGGCGAAGGGTGGTCGACAGGATCAGGTTCATACAAGCGATGCGTGCTCTCGTCGTTGAAGACGATCCCGATCTCGCGCGGCAAATGAAGGACGCGCTGGACGGCGCCGGCTACGCGACGGACGTCGCCGGTGACGGAGAGGAAGGTCATTACCTCGGGGATGTGGAACCCTACGACGTTGTGATCCTGGATCTGGGGCTGCCAAAGCTGGACGGTGTGACGGTTCTTCAGCGCTGGCGCCATGATGGCCGGCGGATGCCGGTGCTGATCCTGACCGCCCGCGATCGTTGGAGCGAGAAAGTCGCTGGCTTCGATGCCGGTGCCGACGACTACGTCACCAAGCCGTTCCACATGGAAGAGCTTCTGGCACGGATCCGGGCTCTCGTGAGACGTGCAGCCGGGCAGATGTCGAGCGTGATTTCCTGCGGCCCGCTTGAACTGGATACCCGGTCCGCCCGCGTCACGGTTGCCGGCCGGCTGCTCAAGCTGACTGCCCTCGAATACCGGCTTTTGGCCTATCTCGCTCATCATCAAGGGCGGGTGGTCAGCCGCACGGAGTTGACCGAGCACCTCTACGAGCACGACGCCGACCGCGACTCCAACACGATCGAGGTGTTCATCGGCAGGCTGCGCCGCAAGCTGGGGGTCGAACTGATCCAGACCATACGGGGGCTTGGCTATCATCTGGCGCCGGCCCCGGATGAACACTGACTCCCTTGCCTTCCGCCTGGCCGCAGGCGCGGCGCTCTGGTGCGCGGTTGCCCTGCTGGTCAGCGGGCTGGTCCTCGCCTCCCTGTTCCGCGAAACGGTGGAGCGGGGCTTCGATCAACGGCTGGCCGCCTTGCTCGAGAGCGTGATCGCCGCCAGCCAGGGTCAGCCGGACGATCAGGTGGGCTTGACCCGGCCTCTTGGCGAACCGCGGTTCGGGCGGCCATTTTCCGGATGGTATTGGCAGATCGATACCGCCCGCGGCATTGTTCTGCGTTCCCGCTCGCTTTGGGATCAGGTGTTGCCGGCACCAGATCCGGCGGCAGCCCCTGCCCCCTCATCCGTTTCCGGCCAAACTGCTGTCAGCATGCAGCACTACGATGCCCCCGGCCCCGAGGGGCAATCCCTTCGCATCGTCGCCCGCCGCATCACCTTGCCTCATTCGGCCACCGAGTACGTTTTCCGGGTCGCAGGCGACAGGGACGAAATCAGCGAGGAAATCGGTCTCTTCAACGAGACCCTGGCGTGGTCCCTCGGCGCTCTCGGACTTGGCTTGGTGGCGGCGGTCCTCCTCCAGGTCCGCTACGGGCTGGTGCCGCTGCGACGACTTGGCCGATCCCTTGCCGATATCCGTCTCGGCCACGCCAGCCGACTGGAGGGACACTTTCCGCGGGAAGTCCAGCCGCTGGTTCAGGAACTGAACGCTCTCGTTGATCACAACGCGGCTCTGGTCGAGCGGGCCCGCCAACAGATTGCCGACCTTGCCCACGCACTGAAAACGCCTTTGTCGGTGCTGGTCAATGAGGCGGCGGCAAGCCGAACTCCACTTGCGGGGACAGTAAGGAAACAGACCGCCCGGATGCGGCGGCAGGTCGACCATACCCTGGCCCGGGCGCGCGCCGCGGGCTCCGCGAACATCCTGGGCGCGCGCACCCCGGTTGCGCCGGTTGTTCACGATCTCAGCCGCACCCTCAAGCGCATCTACACCGAACGCCCTCTTGCGATCCTCGTTCGGTGCGAAAAGAACACGGTCTTCGCAGGGGAGCGGCAGGATCTGGAGGAGATGATCGGCAACCTCCTCGACAACGCCTGCAAGTGGTCGAGAACCAAGGTGGATGTCTCGGTGGACGCAAACGACGGGCGGCTGACGGTTCGGGTTGAGGACGACGGTCCCGGGCTTTCGCCGGATAGCGCCGAGCGGATGCTGGAGAGGGGTGCACGGCTCGACGAACAGGTCGAAGGATGGGGCCTTGGGCTTTCGATCGTTCGGGATATCGCGACGCTTTATGGCGGTGCCATCGCTTTCGAAAGCGCACCGTCAGGGGGTCTTGCGGTGCGGCTCGTCCTCCCCGCCGCCGAGAGCGCATCAACGGCGAAAAACCCGGGGCCATCCTGAACGGCAGATGAACGTACCGTTCAGGTTCGGCTCAGGCCGTTGCTGCTAAGGTCGACACCGTCACTGCAATCACTGATCAAGGACGAAGGACGGATGCGATGAAACGGCTCGGACTTTTGATGTGTGCGCTCTCGATCGGGTTCGCGAGCCCGGACGTTGCCAATGCCGGCTCGCGGCGGGACTCGGGGCCGCCGCCCTGGGCTGCTGCCCACGGCTACCGGTACACGCCGGAACAACGGCAGCGTGGCCCGATTTATCATTCCAAGCGTCAACACCAGCGCTATCACCACTTCCGCCATCGCGACAAACGGCACAACGTTCGATGGCGGATTCCCGCCCATCGCTGGACGTTCCGACAACAGGAATCGGCGCTCATCGCCGCTCTGGTCGGCGCTTCGATCAGCAATCTGCTCACCAGCGCCCTACCGGCGGCGCAGGCGCCGCGATCTGCCGCGATCGGCCAGCAGCCCTACCCCACGGCCGGTTTCATGCCTCCCTACGCCTCGGTGGGTAGCGGTCAGCGGGTATTGTCCGCTCCCTACTGCCGCGAGTTCTCCAGAGATGCACTGATTGGCGGGCGCCCGCAGGAAATCGTCGGTGTCGCCTGCCAACAGCCGGACGGGTCGTGGGAGGTTGTTTCGGTGGATCGCCGATAGGCGCGCTTTACCGCCAAGCCCGTTTCCAGTGTTCTATAAAAAGGAGCAATCCGAATGAAAACCGCACGAACCGCTCTGGCCTTCGCCGTCGCCATCACGATGAGCGGATGCATCACCACCGACACCGGCACCAAACAAGTGGGCGGCACCTTGCTCGGCGCCGGTGCCGGAGGTCTGGTCGGCGCCCAGTTCGGCAAGGGCACCGGCAAGCTGGCAGCCACAGGCGCGGGAACCTTGATCGGGGCGATGATCGGTGGTGCCGCAGGCCGCAGCCTGGACAAGGCCGATGCCCTTTATGCCGGCCGGGCGGGCTACCAGGCTCTTGAGTATCAGCCTACCGGCGCGGAGGTGCCGTGGCGGAATCCGGACAGCGGCTATTATGGCAGCGTACAGCCACTGGCGACGTGGCAGAGCCCCTCCGGAGCGTTCTGCCGCGAATTCACCCACACCGTTTTTGTCGGCAGTCACCCGCAAAAAGCTTACGGCCGGGCATGCCGGCAGCCAGACGGCAGCTGGCAGGTAGTCGGCTGAGGAAGGGCCCGTCGGCGGGAGCGAGAGGCGAAGCGGCAGAACGCCCAATTGCCGGGGCCCGGGCGCACCCGCTATGCTACCTTGCATGTGTGGTCGCTTCACCCAGGCACGCCCATGGTCGGAACTGGTTCAGCTTTACGGCATCACCGAGAGCCCCAGCCCCTCCAACCTCGCGCCCCGCTACAACATTGCGCCAACGCAAGACATCGCGGTGGTGCGCCCGACCGCCGCCTCCCGCGAGACCGGCGGACACGGCCGCGAATTGGCGATGCTCCGCTGGGGCTTGGTGCCATTCTGGGCGAAAGACATCAGCATCGGCGCCCGGATGATCAACGCCCGGGCCGAAAGCGTGCGGAGCAAGCCCGCCTTCCGCGAGGCGTTCCGCCGCCGCCGGTGCCTGATCGTCGCCGACGGTTTCTATGAATGGCGCAAGGAAAACGCCGGCCGCAAGCAGCCTTATCACATCACCCGCGAAGGCGACGCTCCCTTCGCTTTTGCCGGGCTTTGGGAATCGTGGGGCCGCGAAGGCGACGAAAGGCTCGAGACCTGCACGATCATCACGACGGA
>CAZFBS010000024.1:30074-43749 GCA_964517265.1 uncultured Rhodospirillaceae bacterium
CGTGGGGCCGCGAAGGCGACGAAAGGCTCGAGACCTGCACGATCATCACGACGGAAGCCAGCGAAGCGATTGCCTCGATTCATGAGCGAATGCCGGTGATGCTGGAGCCCGCCGAGTTCGAGAGTTGGATCGCCCCCGAGTTGCCGGTCGAAGCGGCGGAGGCGATGCTGGTCCCTTACGCCGGCGCGCTGGCGGCGCACCCGGTCAGCACACGGGTCAACAGCGTCCGCAACGACGATGCGGCGTGCATCGCGCCGCTGCCGCCCGCACCGGAGCGCGAGCGGCTGTTGTAGAAGCCGGCCACTTTGCCATCCTAAGGCATGTCATGCGGCGGCGCTTCGTCGGCGGCCGGCAACGATGCTGCAAAGGGAATCACCGCCCGCCGATGACGGCCTGATATTCCGCGTCAAGCGCCTTCTGCTCCGATTCGAGCTCGCCGATCCGGGCGCGCTTGCGCTGTTCGACGTGCGCCAGTTCGTCCATCTCAGACTTGGCGGCGGCAATGTCCTGTTCGAGAGAGCGGGCGCGTTGTTGTAGGGCTTGATCGCCCTTTCGTGCGCCGGCAAGCTGCTTTTGCACCGCAGCCAGCTCCGTCTGCGCCTTCTGCTGTTCTGCCTGCCTCTTCCGCAGTTGCGAGGCCGCCTGTTGACGGTCCGCCTGGACCTGCTCCTGCTCGCGGATCAACTCCGCCTTGCGCGTCAGCAACGCCGCATGCTGGTCCTCGCGCGCCCGGATCCGCTGGTCGTAGCCGCCGGAGGCATCGCAGCGAATGCCTCCGATGAATCCGCCTGTCGTCGGATCGCAATCGGTGGGGGCGCACGACGCCGCCAACAGCATCGCGCCCAGCAGGAAAGCAAACTTCGATATAGTCCGCATCGTCATTCCTCCTGCCAGCCGCTCAGCCCACCACCGTCACCCGGCGCGCATTGATCGCGTCAAGCTCGCTCTGCATCAACGCGATCTGTTTGTCCAGTTCGCTGATCTCACTGTCGAGCTGCGCCAGCCGCGGGTTGTTGGCATCCGCGCGCGCCTCCTGCGCCGCCTGCCGCCACTCATCCCGGCGCTTGGTCAGGTTGGCGATGGACTGCTCGAGGACCCCGCGGTTGGAATCAATGGCTGCCAGCTCCTTCTGGGCCTGCTCCTGCGAAATTCTCTTGGCGGCAAGATCGCGTTTGATCTGGTCGAGCTTCTTTTTATCGGCCGCCGCCACCGTACGGCTGTCCTGGACCAGCGCCTGAGTCTTCTGGTTGTCCGCCTGCGCGTCGGCGATCATCGCGTCCAGAAGCTGCTCCTGGTTGGCGTAGTTTCCTTTCTTCTTGGCATAGTAGGAGCCGGCGGCATAGCCGGCGAGGCTGCCGACGAGCGCGCCGATCCCCGCACCGATGAGCGCACTCGTCCCCCGGTTGTTGCCACCCGCCAGAGCGCCGATGCCCGCACCCGCCGCCGCCCCGCCGAGGGCACCCATCGCAATTCCTTCCGCAAGCGTCCGGTTGAAATCCTTGGTCTGCTGCCGCATCCGCAACTCTGCCGGCGTTAGCGGTCGCCCCGGGTCGGTATACTGGGCGCTGCCACCGGTTTGCGCACACGAGGCCAGGAATACAGCCGCTGCCACCACCGCGGCGAGTGCTCGCGAACGCATCATCATTGCGGTCATTGTTATCGACATCGCCAATCTCCTTGGACGTTATTGTTCCGCTCCACCCCCCTGTTTGCACTCATCAAGCCATTCTGCCCGCTTTATCGTCTTTTCTCTACGATAATCCTCAGCATGGCGGCCATAAGTGTCCACCACTGGGATCAGTCCCTGCAACCCCCGGGCGGAGAGTTCGCCCTTGAGCGCGCCGGCTTGCCGATCGACCACCTCGCCGCCGTAATCATCGGTCAGGGTGACAATCGTGTCCGCATAGTAGCGGACATTCTCGTACTGCTTGGTTTCCTCTTGCTGGATCAGCGCGTTCTGGCCGACGCACCGTTCATGATCGGCGCCGCGGACCTCGGTGCATGCCTTGTAGGCCTCCTTCAAGCGATCGACGGGAATGCCGTCGTCTTTCAGTTTCTGACAAAGGAAAGCGCCGAGACGCAAACGCGCCTTGGCCGCCCGGTCCCGCTGCTCGTCGCGCGCCTGGAAACTCGCCCGCAGGTCCGTTTCCAAGGTTTTCAGCCGTTTCTGCATCTCGGCATCGACGGTCTCGTCGGCAATGGCACCCAGTTGCTGCACCGGACTTTCGCGCGGCGTCTCCGCCGTCGCTTGGCTTGCGCCCGCTATCGGATCTTCGGGTGCCATTCCCAGCATCGCCCAGTCATCCTCGATTTCCCGCAGTCGATCCCGCGAAGTGATCACCGGCGCGACCATCGCCAGCCGGAAGCCGGTGGTCTTGGTTCGTCTCTGGCCATCGCCGTGATAGAACGGCACCTCATGCCGGTACGCGCTGCGGACATCCGCTTCGGCGGTAGTGAAGTTGCCGCCCCGAATGACGAAGCCGCCGGCCTGCCCGTGCAGGCGGTCGAGCCGGTTCAACCGGAACAGATCGAACGTCATTTCATCGGCATTGCCAAGGATGTCGTGCAGGCCGAGAGGATTGGCTTTCAAAAGGCCGATCCGCTGAACCTGGTTGTTGGACGAAGACGCGCCGGCGAACCAGACGTGGTCGATGATATCCCCGTCGGGCATCGGGAAAACCAGCTCGGTGAACTCCGATTCAGAGACGTTGATGCCGCCACGGGCGGCAAACTCCCATTCGATTTCCGTCGGCAGCCGGACAAAGCCAAGCTCGCCGCCATCTTTCGGCAGAGCGTCGGCGGCGTTCTGGCGCAACCAGACGCTGTAGCGATCGGCGAAGCTGATGGCATCAAACCAGCCGATGTCGGTCTGCGGCAGCCTCAGATCCGGCGACGGTTGCGGGCACGATGGCTGCAGCGCCTGGACCTGGAGCCGGGTGACCTCGTACTTGCCGAGCAGGTAGTACCGGTCCGCCGTCTCGCTTTCGAAGCTGCCGGCGATGAAGGCCGGGCGGGCGCCCTCGGCGTAACCGCGGGCATCGTCGGCGCCGCCCACCATGATCGGGCGATCGCTCAGCGGGCCATCGGAAGGGACGATCACCTTGCGAAACACCATCGCGCCGCCGCAGGGCATCGGCAGGATGACATCATCCGCCGCCGGCGCCGGATTGACGTACTCTTCCGGCCAACTCGAGGCTGCGGCGGCGGCAGCCGTCATCAGCATCGCCGCCACAACGGTCGCGATCTGCAGGCGCATGCCATTCGCGCCGCCCCTAGAGCGCGCGCAAGCCGTCGGCCGGATCGATTTTCGCGGCACGATATCCTCCAACCATCGAAGCCAGCAGGGCGAACCCCAACGTCAACAGGCCAGCGGCAACGCCATCCGAAAGCGCCAGCCGACAAACAAATTCTTCCCGCCCAAGCTCGCTGGCGAACACCGAATTGAACGCCGCGGCAACGCCAAGATAAACGGCGACCGCGAGGACGACGCCACCGATCGCCACCAGCGCCGCCTGGATCGCCGGGAACCCCACCACCGGAGCGGTGCCCAGGCCGATCAGCCTCAGCAACGCAATCTCCCGACGTTTGCGGTCGACATTGGCCCACAGGCTCGTCGCCAGCGACAACAGATAGCCAACGACGCCGATGGAGGCCAGAATCATGAAGACGAAGGTGAGCACCCGGTCGATCGCCTTGACCGTCTCGATCTCCTTGGCCCGAGTGACCACCTCCAGGCCCTGGTCGCGAAGCCATTGCGCGAGGGGGGCAACGTCGTCGAGCCCACGCGCGTAGAGCCTCATGCTGGCAAAGGAGCGCGCTGCCGGCCGCTCCCCGCGCCCATCGACGGCGCCAAGTTCCGCAACGCTGTAGCCGTCGCGATAGTCTTCGGTGGCGACGAGGAACGGCAGGGAAACGAACGCCGCATCACGGCCGAATGTGCTCTCCGGCACGATGCCGGCGACGGTCAGCATCACCTGCACGGCTTGCGCCCGATCGTCAATCCGGCGGGAGACGGTGGCGGTGAGGCGATCGCCGACGGCGGCGTTCAACTTGCCGGCGGCCGTTTTCGTCAGCAAGATCTCGCTCACCCCTTCGAGCGGGCGTGCCTCGGGGCCAAGCAGCGGATCACCCGGGGCGGTCGGGATCATGTCGAGATCGGGCAGGCTGACTCCAGCGGCAGTCTCCAGCGAGACCGTTGCCGCAAGAAGCCGTGTCCGCGGCACCAGGAAGCGCACGTCCGGCCTCGCGGCCAGCTGCCGAAACCACTCGGGCTCAAGCCGATAATGGCCGCGCATGGTGAGCTCGAGGTTGCGCGGGTCGGCCTTAAGACGCTCGCTCATCGTCGTCACGATGCCGGATTTCAAGCCGAACAGCACCAGCAGCGGCGCCAGCACCGCCGCCAGGGCCAGCACCAGACACAACGAAACCCGCCACTCGTGAAGAAAGTCGCGCCATGCCAGAATGCAGGTCTGCCGCCACTGCCTTAGGCGCGAGGGGCTGCCGGTTCCGGCTTCCGCCACTGTCGATGTCGGCCCTGTCTCAGTCCTCAGAAATATCATCCCTTCACCCGCCGAACCGTGTCACGGCGAGCGACTCGCCTGCGCCGGGTTCCGCCCGCACTTGACGCAGGCCGAGCGTGCGCACCAGTTCCCAGTCATGGCTGACAATGATCGCAGTGATCTGGAAGTGCTGAACGATCGCCAGCAAAAGCTTCATCACCTGCAGCGCTTGTCCGGGATCGAGGGCGGCGGTGGGCTCATCCGCAAGCAGAAAGGCCGGCCGATGGGCCAGGGCACGGGCAATCGCCACGCGCTGACGCTCGCCGATCGACAATGCGCTAGGCTTCTTTTTCAGCAGATGCTCGATCTTCAATGCCTCCGCGAGCCGCTCGACCAAGCGATCGCTGTTCTCAAGCCCCAGCAGCGCGCGAGACAGCCGGATGTTCTCCCCTGCCGGCAGGAACGGCAGCAGGCCGCCGGTCTGCAGCACGTAACCAATGTGTTGAGCCCGCGTTTGCGCCAACCCGTTGCGGTCGTTGCGACGCCACAACGCGGCGATATCGAGCAGCTGCCCGTCCCGGGTCCGCATCTCGAAGGCGCCACACCGGTCCGGCCGTAGAACCAGACCGAGAAGATCGAGAAGGGTGCTCTTGCCGGATCCGCTGGGTCCGGTGATGGCGATACACTCGCCGCGGCGGACATCGAGGCACGGCACCTCCAGCCGAAAGCCGTCGTCGCCGCCGCGCTGGCGGATGGTCCCGGTCACCGACAGGACCACCTCGGCATCGCTCACGGCAACGCGTCCAGCGGAACCGGATAAACCATCTCACCCGGATCGGCCCCTGGCGTCAAAGCCACCCAACGATCGACGTCTTCGTTGTACACCTGATAGAGCCGGAGCTTGCGGCGCAGCGAGTCCAGCAGCTCTTCTTGCTGTGAGAGGCTCCATGCGACCCAGTCGTCCCGGCTCAGGCTGAGGACTTTGCTCTGGTACGGCAGGTCGTTCAGGTATTCCCCAAGAAGCCCAAGCTCGCCCAGATTGCTCACTTTGGGGTCGTTCAGCGCGGCTGGATCGCGGGCCAGATGAGCAGCCGCCGAGCGGATCAAATCGAAGAAATCGGCGCTGCTGGTCTGCTGCGATTTCTCCCCGGCATCAAGCACGGTGGTGACCACCTCCGCCATATCGCTCAGTTGGTTCTTGGTCAGCAGCACCCGGACTTCCGTCGTCGCCCGTTCCGGTTGGGCGAAATCCCGATCGCTGAGCCAAGCCCGGAACACCGGTGGGGCTTCGGTTTCCTGCACCCGGCCAAGATAGGCCAATTGCATCGCCCGGCCGAGCAGCGCCGTATCCTCGGCCAGCCGGGCCTGCAGCTCTTCAGGCGACGGCTTGGGCGGCATGTTCTTTTGCGCCGCACGGGCGCTGCCCGCCACCAGTTCCCCTTGCGATGCCGCTTTCACCTGGCCAACGACACTAGCGGCAAGATCGTCGACGATGCTGCCGAACTGGGCAACCGATCCCGACTCGACGGAGTAGTAGATCGGCCCGCCAGTCACCGCGTTGGTCGAAAGCTCCTTGTACTGCCGCTCGGCCTGCGCATGCGTGCGCTTACCTTGCGGCGTTTTCAGGTGCAGCGCGTAGAGCGCGATACCGAGCCGCTCCAACTCAAGGCGGACCTGCTCGGCATCGAGGCCGCTGGAGGACAAGGGATCGCTTCCTTCGATGGCACCGGCGTCACTGATCAGCACGACGTAGCGGCCGCCGAACTGCTCCCACTTGATCTGGTTGATCGCTTCGATGACCCCGGCATAGGAGTCCTCGTTGAACTTGGCGCTCGAAACCGCAGCCGGCTCGAGGTCGGCAACGCGGTCGAGGAAGGCGGCCCCGTCCTTGACCTCGGCTGGATCGGCATAAACCTTCGCCACATACTCAAGGCCGGGAGTGGCCTCGACCGACGAGCGAAATGCGACAAGACCGAACCGAACCTGATCGGTCAGCCCGGCTTCCTCGACTGCATTGTATACCCGCTTCACCGCATCGCGGGTGCGATCGATGTAGGGGCCCATCGAGATGGTCGAATCGATAACGAAGACCAGGGCCGCCGAAAACGTCCGGATCGCGCCCGCCGTTGGCGCGGCGGCGGTCGGCTGGGTGGCGGTCGGCTCACCCGGTGCCTTCCCGTCCTCGTTCGCCGTGACCGAGGCCACCTCGAGCACGCGGACCTTGAAGCCCTTGCCGGAATCCTCTTCCTTGGCTTCCAAGATCGGCAGCAAGTAGAACTGCTTGAGGATGTCGACATGGGTTTCGGGCTCGATCGAGAGAACCCGTGGATCGCCCGGGGGGCCATCCTCGACCGCCTTACGGATCGGCGCCACTGCGGCACCGGAGTCCGGCGCCTTGATCAGGCTCACAACGTCTTCGCGTTTTTCGAACAACAAGGTCCGCTCGCGTCCGGCCGGATTGGTGAACGCAAGCGCCATCTGCTGCTTCCACGGCAAGGTGGCTTCGGCGCGGATCCAGCCGTCGATCACGCCACGGCTTCCCGACCCCACCTCCAGCCACTCTCCGCCTGCGAGCGGCTTGCGGTCGTAAACGTAGTACTGCGAGAAGGCCGGTACCTTTTTGCCGTCGGCCTCGCCGGGACTGGCGGCCAGTGTCGCGCCCGGGCGTGTCAGGACCCGCTGGAACAGGGTCTTCTTGCCGTCCATCAGCAGCGGCGTGCGGTCTTGCGCCCAGGCCGCCGGTGCTCCGGTGGCAGCGGCGAGGAGAACCAGCAACAGCCAAAGCCAAGCCGCGCGGGCAACGCAGGATCGCGATGTCATCAGTCGGATATCCATTATCGGCATTCCGAGAGAAGGGTTTGCGCTTCTCCGTTGCCGCTCTTCGCGGCCTGATCCAGATAGTGGCGGCCCTGGGCCTTCTCGAAGTCGGTCAGCGCATTCAGACACAGCAGCTTGCCGGCGGCGAGCTGACCGGTGCCATCACCCTGCCGCGCCGCCTTTTCATACCAGAAGACGGCAGTTTCCCAGTTGGCGGCGGCGACCGGGCTTGTCTCCGCCGACCACGTCTCGGGATCATACATCCTGGCAATCTCGAGGTTCGCTTCGATTGATCCCAGCGAGGCCGCCTGCTGCAGCAGTTGCCGGGCCGGCTCCAGCTTTTTCTGCTCAAGCGCTATTCGCGCGACGTCAAGGCAGGCACCGCCATCGGTAAGCCCGGCACAGGAGAGTTCCGCTTCCCGCGGCGGTTCTGGTTCGGATTTTTGCGCGTTGCATGTGGGCGGCCCGAACCCCTCGATCAGGCAGCCGAACCAAGCGCCTGCGCTACCGCCGATCACCGCCAACAGAACCAGCAGCGCTGCGATCAGCGGCCAGCGCCGCGTGCGGCCGGGATCCTCCGGCCCCGGTTCCGGCACGACCTCAGTTTCTTCCCGCCGCCGCTGCGCCTCCTCCTCTACCGCCAGTGCGGCCCGCTGCGCCGCTTCCTCTTCGGCGGCTCGGCGCGCGGCCTCTTCCTCCTCGGCAGCCCGGCGGGCGGCCTCTTCGCGCTGCTGTTGTTCGAGCACCGCTGTCGTGTCGGGCGCCGCGGCACTCGAGCCCAACAAGGGCCTGTGCACCGTCAGCGTGGCCACCTGCTTCTTTGTTCCGCTCGCGACCGTCAGGCGATAGGCGACATTGGCGGACTGCCCGACGATGGGGTCGATAATTTCGGGGCCGACCGGGATGATGATTGCATCGCTATCGGCCGCAACCTCCTCCGCCACATGCCAGGTCTCACTCGCCTGCCATACCCGACCCTGGCCGAGATAGGGCTGGGTGCCCTGATTGCGCATCAGCGAGAAGTCGATCGGCCCTTCCGGATCGCCAAGCCCGGTAATCCTGATCTGACCGCAGCCAGGGCCCCGTTCCCGGTCGGCACTGAGATCGGCCTTTACCGCCACGCCTGTCCTCCTTGGTTCATGCAGGCTTCGCTCATGCCGGCGCCGCCCCCGTAATTGCGGGGGTCGCGGTCCTGCGGATCACCCCCAGGATCTCGCCCAGCCGTTGGTTCTGCTCCGGCGTAATTTCGCGGCCGGCGGAATGCCCGGCATTGCCGATGGCAAGCACGCGGAAAGCCTCCAGCCAGTCCAGCACATACATCCCCGGGTAGGGGATTTCGTCGACCGGCAAGACCGGCAGGGTGCCTTTCGGGATCGGCGCTGGGGCCTCGAAGATCCTGCGGTCGTCGATGGGCGAGGACGGCCGCTCGTCGATCGGCAGGGCAGCGACGCCCATGAAGTTGACAAAGTCGTTCACCACGTTGCGGGCCAGCAGAACCTGCTGGTCGACAATCCCCATCCGCGTTGTCGAACGCTTGTCCTCCAGGATTCGCAAAACATCGATCAGCCGCTGCTCGATGCGGTGGCGATCGGAGGCCGTGATCAGCTCGTCGGTCACCGCCTGGAGGATGTCCGGCGGCAACCCGAGAAAGCGCTGCATCTCCAAATCGCTCGGAAGCGTGCGCAACTGCTTGACCCACTCCCTCAGCACTGCCTTGGCAAACATCCACGCGCGCCCGGTGACTGCCGGCTGCGCTTCCGTTTGCGCCTCCTTGCGCGCGATCGGCAGGCGGACAAGGCCCGATCGCCGCGCGGGCGGCTGGGCGCCCTCGCCGGCTTCGGCCCCCGCGTCGGGCGTGGCGTCGGCACGCAGATACAGACGACGCAACTGCTCGGATGCAGGCTGCATGCTGAACAACAGTTCACCGAACGAATCGGCATGTTGCTCAATGGCCGCAGAGACGGCCTCCGCTGTTTTCTTCTTTTTCTCGACTTCGCCGGCCCCTTCGCCGAAGAAATAGATCCCCAGACGGCGCTCGGCGATTTCCTCCGTTCGCTCCTTGATCTGCTCACCGATGCGGTTCAGCTTGATTTCCTTGGGGGAGACCTTGCCAAGATAAGCGGCCAGCCGATCCATGCCGCCATCGTTGGTCTTGAGTACCGCATCCCAGGCCTCTTCGGGATCGCGGACATGGCGGCTGACATTTTCATTCTCGACGAAAATGGATCGTTGCCGGGCCAACCTTTCCTTCTCTCCCGGCTTGAAATCCCGCTCCTCGCTCTCGCCGTTCACCTCGATGGTGTCGATCACCGCGCTCATGAAGCCAGGCTTGCGCATCAGGAAAAGATTGTCGAATGGCCTGCCGTCGCTCCATTCCTGCAACCATTCGCATTGCCCGAACCGCTCCAGAAGCGTGATGTGGACCATGCTTCCCCACAACTGGTTCAAGGCGGCGTCGGACTGACCCGGAACCGGCAGCAGCCGCTTGTCGAGCTGAGTGATGACCCACACCAAGCCGGGCGGCCGGTTGGCGCGCGCCGCCGGATTTGCCCCCTGCGTCGAGTGAACCCAGCTATCCAGTACCGGCTTCAACGTCGTGATTTCGATCTGGATGTCGCAGCGGGTGCACATGATCAGGACGTTCATCTCCTGATCGTCGGTGTAGCGTTCGAACAGATACCCGACTTTCCCCCGCAGCAGCAGTTGCGCCACCGGATCGTTGTCGACGAACTTTGGATCCTTGCGGATCTCGTCGAGATTTGCGATCGCCAGCCGACCCCGGTAGCCGGGAAAGTCGAGCAGATCGACCGACTCCAGCATGCTCGCGACCGGCGGGTCGGCCAGTACGAACTTGATCTCCGCGGTCAGAGCAGCCAGCAGCGAGCGCGGAATCCCGCTCACCGGTTGAACCGCACCCCCCACAACCGGCAGCACGGAGAGCGGTTCTCCCTCGTCCTTGCCCAACCGGTCGAGGACATCGACGTTGAGGATGCTGTCGGGTGACCACTGATAGTCGTTGCCATTGCGGCAGACCAGCGCCTCCAGCGGTACGTACACGGCACGAGCGCCGCCAAGATGCGCGAGCGCATTGCGCAGGCGAACATAGACCTCGGTCAGCGAGGTGTTTTCTTCCCCCCAGAGGATCGAAAGCAGCTTGCCGCGGGCCGACGGCGGCAGCCGCGGCGCGAGATCAATAACGGCCGGCCAGAAATCGGCCTTGAGCGGCTCCATCGACTTGCCGAAGCGCTTTTGGAAGTAATCGAGCAGATCGACCATGTCGTCTTCATCGAGACCGCCGGCCGGTTGCGGCTGGCGCTGTTTTTCAAGTTCGCTGAGATGATGGCGGATATGCTCCGGTTCGGTGTTGAAGTTGACCCGCTCGCGGTCGAAGTCGTTGAAATAGCTGTTGCCGAGGATCTTGATCACGTCGGCTTCGGAGAACAGGGTGAGCTCGATTGGATATCCCCGCGGCGTCTCAGTTGGTTGGCGGGTGAAGCGGGTGACCAGACCGGTCGCCTCCTTGCCGCCGCCGGGGGGATTGATGTGGTCGATGAAATCAAGGCGCTCACCATCGAGCTCGGTCTGCAACTGGCCGTTGTCGCCGCGGGCGAGGGTCGAGATGAGGTAGGATTTACCGGCTTGACTCATGCCGAACACGCCGATCGACAGCGGCCGGCCGGCGGCCGCTCCAAGCCTGCGGCTGAGATTGCGCGTGCGCCGCAGTTCCTCGATCAACCCGTCCGCATCGGTGTCCAGTCGCGGCGCGCTCTTGCGCACCTCGCGAATCCAGTCGATGGCCTCGCCGGCACCGGCGAACATCGCCTCGCATTGTTGGCTCAAGGCTTCGGGTGCGGTGTTCCCGCCGGCGTTCGCGGTCATCGGATCACGCTACCGGTGTCGAGCCAGTAGCTGGTCTCGCCGATCCCCACCGTATTGAGCGTGTTCAGCTTCAGGCTCAAATCACGGGCGTTGAACGAGCCGCCCTGGCTGGACGTCACTTGCGCGATATGAAATCGCTCAGCCCGCGGGCGGCGGTCCTTCTTCAGCTGCACCTGGAGCACCACAGGCTCCCTGCGGTCGGCCTTGGCCAAGGCATCCTTGGCCCGCTTTTCTAGGTCAAGGATATACAAGGGGCTGGCCGGCCATCGCTCGCTGTCGATCTGGCGAAAGCCGAGAACCATTCGGGCGCGGACCTCGAACGGTGTGTCGGGCAGCTCGTAATCCGGATCATCAAGCGAAACCTCTCGATAATAAACGTCTTCCTGCTTGATGACCATGTTCTGATCCATCAGCCCAATGAAACGCACTGTCGAATACGCCGTCAAAGTATTTGCTAGAAAGTTGAAATTGGGAATCCGGCGCTCACCGCCGACCTTGCACACCATCGCCCCCACCGCCGCGGTGGTCTTCGGATCATCGATCCGTCCGTCCTTGTGGAAGGGATACCAGGTTCCTGCGCGGTAGCCGTTGAGCGCAATGATGCGGTCGGGCGGCAGCGCCAGCAGCGCCCGGAACAGCGCCTGGATGCCCGGCAACCGCGACGGGCGCCCGCTGAGGAGGAGAACGTCGCAGTGGTAGAGATAGACGATCTCGCACAGCGCCTGGATCGTCTTGCAGATCTCCACCTGATCTTCCAGAAAGAAGCGGTGCAGCCTGTTCAGATCAACCGTCACCGGCACAGCCAGCAGCGCGAAGTCCTCCTTTCCCGGCAATGCCTGGCGAACACCGGTGGCGAAGTAACGCTGAACCGCATCCGACGGCGGCTCGCCGCCGCCCAGCATCTCGCCGATCGTGCGGGTGTGGACCTCGGCCTGCGCGACGGGATTGTAGTGCTCGTATTCCTTCAAGATGGTGAGACCGAGAGGACAGAGAACTTGCAAGGCGAGCTGCTGACGCAAGGCACTGTCCTGGACCGGGATCGGCTCGGAGCCGATCAGCTTGGAGAGCAGCGGGGCGGGATCATTGACGCCATGGTCGCGCAGCGCATCCTCGATGGCGGGAACGACGACTTTCTGCACCACCTCCAGCAGCAGATCGTCGCCCGCCACCTTGAAGCCATCGCGGAACCGCTGCTCGGGCCGGATGTAGACGTTGGCGCCCTGCCCCTCATCGAGGCAGTAATCGGTAACCACGAGATCGCTGGTGCCGCCGCCGATGTCGATAGAGGCGATCGTCACCCGCCTGCCGTCGGGCTCGAGCCGCGGCCGGCGTAGCGCCAGGAAAAAATCTTCCGGTCGTCCGCCGAAATGCTCCTGGCACTCGCTGAACAGGTACACCACCTGCGCGCAGGTCGCCTCATCCCAGTCGGTATGGACGCTGGGATAGGGAGGCCAAGCGGTGGAAACCTCCCTTCCGTCCTCGAGCACGGTCTGCTCGATGTCATCGTCCTCCGGTTGCCAGCCGAGCGCCTTCCACACCAGCGCCATCGCCTGCTCGGTGCGGTCGGCGAAGATGTCCCGCTCCGGTTTCGGCATCGAGGGCGGCACGGTGAGAATGATCGAGCGCAAATGGCGCGGTTTTTCCGGGTCGCCCTGCTTCAGACGTTGCGCCGGACTGTTAATCTGCACCAGCGCCTGGGTCAGCACTTCCGCCAGCATGAAGGTCATCATCGCGCTGCGCGAGTAGTGCGGCATGAAGACCGGCATGCGCTCGTCTTCCGTCAGCGTATAGAGCGCGTTGCCCTCGTCGTTGATCAGGTTGGAAAAGGGGGCGCCGGTGGCATGCGGTTCGATGTCGTCGCGCATGAACGAGACGTTGAAGCGCCAGCCGGCCTGGTAGCGATCCTCGTCCCACAGGTATCGCTTCGGGCTTGAAAGACCGGTGGAGCCTTCGGTCCCGCGGCGGCGGTTGGCGAGCCTCGCCGCTTCCGGCCCCACCCGGGCGATGGTCGGCCAGATAAAGGCATCGTTGCGACCACTCTGGCACGCCAGGTGCTCCTTGCCGAGAACCACCTGGGCGAACTCAATGCGGCTCTCGAACGGCTCGGCGTAGACCCGGTGCGGGAGCGAGAGATCCCTCAGCGACAGCTCGTAGCGGTTCTTCAGCCCGTGGCCCTGTTGCGGGTGCTCCTCGATCAGGATGCCACAGGTGCGCGAATTGCCGACGTCGAGCACCAGGTCGACCGGGATCGGGGCCAGCACATCTTCGCGCGCATTCGAACGGATGACAATCTCCGGCAGTTGCGCCTTCTCGGCGATGAGGGCAAGCCAGTTGAGATAGTGCGCGTGGTGGCTGTACTTCCGGATCTCCTCGTCGACATCCTCCTCCGGCAAGCCGAGCCGCAGCGGTGCCTGATCGACGAACACCTCGCGGACCCACTCCGCGATCCATGGAACCTCGAGAAACCACCCCATCTCGTG
>CAZFBS010000025.1:0-43024 GCA_964517265.1 uncultured Rhodospirillaceae bacterium
ATAGAGATAATCGCTGCTTTTCGCAGCGATCACGGTGACAAACTCACCGGTGGTTTCCGTCTCCGCCCGGCGAACGGCTTCCTCGATCCGGGCCTTGTCGGTTTCATCGAGGAAAGGCATCTACCAGCGCCCCGAAGAGCCGCCGCCGCCGAAGCCGCCGCCACCGCCGCCGAACCCCCCGCCGCCACCGCCACTGAAACCGCCACCGCCCCAACCGCCACCACGGCCGCCACCACGGCCGATCGGAGGAAACCCGCCGTACCATCCCCCGCGCCGTCGACGGGATCCGCTGCGCGCATAAAGCAGGAAAAGAAGAAGCAACAGCATCGGAAGGAGCGGCAGGGCCTCGCGCGTCTCCCGCTCGCGCGGAGGCTGTCTCGTCGGCACCACCGACCCTGGCGGCGCCCCGCCGAGAATTTCAAGGATGGCGCCGGTTCCGGCAACAATGCCTTCGCCAAAGCGACCCGCGCGGAATTGCGGGAGAATGAGGTTCTCGATGATCAGCCTGGTGGCAGCATCGGTCAGCTCGCCTTCAAGCCCATAGCCGACCTCGATCCGCACCACGCGCTCATTGGGGGCGACGATCAGCAAAGCGCCGGTGTCCTTGTCCTTCTCGCCGATGCCCCAGTGTCGGCCAAGCTGATAGCCGTAGTCCTCGATCGGCACGCCTTGCAGCGAATTGAGCGTGACCACCACGACCTGTTGGCCGGTCTTGCGTTCGTGCTCGGCAAGGGCGGCCGTGATCGATTCACGCTGCTGTGCGGTCAACAGCTGCGCTTCGTCGACGATGCGGCCGGTCAGCCGCGGGAATTCCAGCGCCAACGCCATCGCCGCCAGCAGCACAAGGAAAACCGCGACGACGGCCAGGATCGCTGATCTGCCGGAGACACTCACGTTGGGGAGCCGCAGAACGCCCATTAGAATCGAATCCTTGGCGCCTCCATGGCGCCTTCCGCCGCCTGGAAATTCTCCTTCGGCTCCGCGCCACGGTGGACGATGGCCGCCCAGATGACCCCGGGGAAGGTCCGCAGCTCGGTGTTGTAGCGGCGCACCGCCTCGATGTAATCGCGGCGGGCGACAGCGATGCGGTTCTCCGTGCCCTCGAGCTGGGATTGCAATGCAATGAAATTCTGGTTGGCTTTCAGATCAGGATACTGCTCGACCACGACCAGCAGCCGGGACAACGCCGAGCTCAGCGCCGCCTGATTGGCCTGGAAGGCCTCGAATGCCTGTTCATTGGTCAAGATGTCCGGCGGAATGTTGGTCTGCGCGACGCGGCTGCGGGCCTCGACCACCGCTTCCAGGGTCTCCCGCTCGAAGTTGGCGGCCCCTCTCACCGTCTCGACGAGGTTGGGGACCAGGTCGGCGCGGCGCTGGTACTGGTTCAGCACCTGGGACCATGCCGCGTTCACTTCTTCCTCCAGAGTCGGGATGGTGTTGACGCCACAGGCGGCGAGCGGGATCAGCATGATCACGACGGCAAGGAGGCGCCCTATTGCCGCAGGCGACCGAAGCCGTGGCATGGGTATTCCGAAAACACCGATCATCTTGGATTGTTGCTCCCTTCGCGGTGGCAGATGGGACCATCCATCGCGGCGGAAGAGTGGCAAATTCCGGATGCCGGGGCAACCGGCATTGCCACGGCCGGCAACAACAAACCGTGGGTGGCGGTCGGCACCATCATCCGCGGAAGCATCGGGGTGCGATCGCTTGCAGCATTTCGCTTTTCCCTCGTTCCTGCGCGCAACGATGCCCAGATCAGGGGTACGAGAACAGCGCCGTGGGCAGACAATGCGGAGGAAGTTGTCACAAATCCTTCACTTGCCGATGCCGGTCTCCCAACTAGGCTGCCGAGAAAGGGGGCTAAAGCGAAAAATCGATGCCGATTGAGAGCGCAAAGGAGTTGCTTGCGGAGGTGAAGCGGGTTCGGGACGAGGTTGTCCTTCATTCCGCCGAGATCCGCCAAAGCTGGGAGTCGAAACTCCATCGTGAAGCGTTTCGGCCGGGTGCCGAGAATCTCGCCGACTATCTGGCGTTCCGGCGGCTTGATCTGCGTCCGGTGGAGGCGATGCTCGCGCCGTGGGGCTTGGCCTCTCTCGGCCGATGCGAAGGCCGGGTGATGCCGAGCCTGAGGGCGATCATCGCCAACCTGGAGTTGATCTGCCGCATCAACTCCGAAACGGTGCGGCCGGATCCGGCCGAGTTTCGCCAGGGCGTCGAGAACCTCGCACGCAACACTGAAGCGGTTCTCGGAGCCGGCTCCAAGGGCAGGCGGACGCGGATCATGGTCACACTGTCCCCGCAAGCGGCGGAGGACAAGAAACATGTCCGGGATCTCATCGACGCCGGAATGGACTGCGCACGCATCAATTGTGCCCATGGCGAACCGTCGCAATGGGCGGCGATGGCGGCGAATGTAAAAAGCGTCGGCCGCAAGCAAGATAGGGATGTTCGCGTGCTGGTTGACCTTGCTGGACCCAAAGTGCGCACGGCGGATGTCATTACACCGAAAAAACGCAAGCGGGTGGAACCGGGCGACAAAATTCTGCTGACGTTCGGCCCGCCGATCGGAAATAGCGAGTTTGCCTACCAAGCCAGTTGCACCGCCCCGGATGTGCTGAGGCAGGTCTCCGCCGGCGCCGAGGTCTCGATCAAGGACGGATTGATCCGTGGCACGATCCAGGCGGTCCGCGACGAAGGACTGGTGGTGGCGGTGACCCGCACGCCGCCCAACGGCCAACCGCTCAAGTCGGAAAAGGGGATCAACTTTCCGGGAACGGCGCTGATGGTATCGCCATTGACGGAGGACGACCAGGACGCATTGGATTTCGCGGTCGAGCATGCCGACATCATCAGCTATTCGTTCGTACAACGAGCTGAGGATATCGCGCAGCTCCAGTCGGAGATCGCGCGGCGCAACTCCAAGCGCGCGAAAATGCCGATCGTGGCCAAGGTGGAGACCCAGTTGGCATTCACCAATCTTCCCGATCTGATCGTTCAGGCGGCCGGCAACAATCCGTTCGCGGTAATGATCGCAAGAGGCGACCTCGCGGTCGAGATCGGCTACGAGCGCTTGTCCGAGGTCCAGGAGGAGATCCTATGGCTGTGTGAGGCGGCCCACGTTCCGGTAATCTGGGCGACGCAAGTGCTCGAAAGCTTGGTCAAACTGGGGATGCCCTCGCGCGGGGAGTTCACCGACGCGGCGATGGCCGAGCGGGCCGAGTGCGTGATGCTGAACAAGGGCCCCTACATCGCCGAGGGCATCAGCGTCCTCGACAACGTTCTGCGACGGATGGAAGGCCATCGCCTCAAACGCAGCACCCAGCTGCGCCCCCTCAAGGCGTGGGATGTTGCCTGAGTCAGACAAGAAAAAGCGAGGCAAGACCGAGAAAGATGAAAAATCCCATGCTGTCAGTCGAAAAGGTCAGCAGAACGCTGGAGCCAAGCGCCGGATCGTAGTTCAGCCGATTGATCAGGTAGGGAACGCCGATCCCGCACAATGCCGCCACCACCAAGTTGAGAAGGGTTGCCGCAGCCATCACCAGACCGAGGCCCATATTCTGATAGAGGGCAAAGGCGGCAAGGCCCATTACTGATCCCCAGATCAGGCCGTTGATGCCCGCAACGCCGACCTCCTTGGCAGCGAGATAGCGCAGATTGCCGGTGTTGATCTGGTCGAGTGCCAAGCCGCGGACGAACAACGCCACCGTCTGGTTGCCGGTGTTGCCGCCGATGCTGGCAACGATTGGCATCAGGGTGGCCAAAGCCACCAGCTTTTCGATGCTTCCCTCGAACAGCCCGATCACCCGTGACGCCGCAAACGCCGTCAAGAGATTGATCGACAGCCACAACCAACGGCGGCGGGCGCTGTCCCAGACACGGCCGAACAGATCCTCCTCGCCGCTCAACCCTTCCCGCCTCAGCGCATTCTCCTCGGCTTCCGCGCGGACAAAGTCCATGACCGCATCGATCTGAAGCCGGCCGACCAGTTGCCTGCGTTCGTCGACCACAGGAGCCGAGAGGAGATCATAGCGCTCGAAGGCCTGAGCCGCTGCGCCGGCGTCATCATGTGGCAGAAAGCTTACGACGTCGGTGCGCATGATGGCGGCGATCAGCTGGCGCGGCCGGTGCAGCAGCAGCGTGGTCAACGGCACCACGCCGGCAAGTCGATCGCGCGAGTCGACCACGTAGAGAGCATCGACCTGGTCGGGAAATGCTTCCAAATTGCGCAGCATTCTCAATGCGTCCTTCACGGTCGCGGTCAAATCGACCACCAGCACGTCATGGTTCATCAGCCTGCCGACCGAGTCCTCCGGATATTCCGCATACTCCTTGAGCCAGCTCCGGATCCGCGGCGGCAGCGATGTTTCAACCTCGTTCAAGACGCCCTCAGGCATGTGCTCGGCCATTTGGGCTAGGACATTCACATCCATGCGCTTGCAGATAGCGACAAGGCGATCATCGCTGGCGCTGCCGATCAGCTGTTCGGCCACGCCTTCTGAAACCTCCCACAGAACTTCCCCCGCCGTGTCCTCGCCCACCTGGTCCCACACCACCTGACGGTGCTGCGGCGGCAGCATTTCGAGAAGATGGGCAATGTCTGCGGCGGGCAGGTCGTTAACCCGGCCGCTCAGCTCGCTGAGCCACTGGCGGTGGACGAGGTTCTCCAGCAGTTCCGCCTTGCCGTGGCTTTGTCGCCGCGCGATTTCCTCGAGAATATGCTGCCGGTTGAGAAGGTTGATGACGGGCTGCAGCCGCGCGTGCAGCTTCTCCTGGGCGGTACGCTGATCAGGCATGGTGGTGGGATCCATCGGATGAAAGCCCGCCGGCCGGACGGTTGGCAGAACGGCTGCGGGGTAGGTCCTTGATGATCTTTTTTCGGCCGAATGACAAGCGCCGCCGCCAGGCATGCGCTCGCCACGCGCATACCGTCGACCTTCCCCCTCCCCGCATCAATGGGACAGGATCTGGCTCAAAAAAAGCTGCGTGCGCTCGCTCTTCGGGCTCTCGAAAAAGGTATTGGGTGGGGCGACCTCGACGATGGTGCCGCCATCCATGAACACCATGGTATCGGCGACCGTCTTGGCGAAGCCCATCTCATGGGTGACGCAAATCATGGTCATCCCGCCTTGCGCCAATTCCACCATGACATCGAGGACCTCCTTGATCATTTCCGGATCCAGGGCCGATGTCGGTTCGTCAAACAACATGATCTGCGGTTTCATACACAACGCTCGCGCGATCGCCACACGTTGCTGCTGGCCGCCGGAGAGCTGCCCCGGATACTTTTGGGCCTGTTCGGGAATGTTGACCCGCTCGAGCAGTTCCATGGCGATCCGTATCGCCTCGCGCTTCGGCTTCTTCTGTACCCAGATCGGCGCGAGGGTGAGGTTTTCGAGAACGGTCAAATGCGGGAACAGATTGAAGCTTTGGAACACCATACCGACTTCGCGGCGAATTCTATCGATGTTGCGGACATCGCTCGACAGTTCCACACCGTCCACGATGATCCGGCCGCTTTGATGCGGCTCCAAAGCGTTGATACAGCGGATCATCGTCGATTTGCCGGACCCCGAAGGCCCGCAAACGACCATCCGCTCGCTTCTGCGGACCGTGAGGGTAATGTCCCGCAGCACGTGGAAGCTGCCAAACCACTTGTCCACGTGTTCAAGCGAAATCGCGATACTGTCTTCCGCTTCATCCGTCTTGCTCGTCAAGGTCATGTCAGGATCTATCCCTGCCGGTTTCCAGCCGGCGCTCGATATACAGGCTGTAGCGCGACATGAAAAAACAGAACGCCCAGTACAGGAGCGCGGCAAACACGTAGGCTTCAACATAGAACTGCCGCCACGCGGGGTCCGTCAACGCGGTTTTCGCTGTCGTCAGGAGGTCGAACAGGCCGATGATAATGACCAGCGAGGTGTCCTTGAACATGCTGATGAACTGGTTGACGAGCGGCGGGATCGACACCTTCAGCGCCTGCGGCAGGATAATGAACGCCGTTTTTTTCCAGTAGGAAAGCGCAAGGGCATCGGCGGCTTCGTACTGCCCTTGGGGGATGGATTGCAGCCCGCCGCGGATCGCCTCAGCAAGATAGGCGGCGGTGAACAGGATGATCCCGATTTGCGCTCTCAGCAGCTTGTCGATGGTGACTCCTTCCGGCAGGAACAGCGGAAACATCACCGATGCCATGAACAGAACGCTGATCAGCGGCACGCCACGGATCAACTCGATGAAGCCGACACAAGTGGCGCGAATGGCCGGAAGCTCGGAACGGCGTCCGAGCGCAAGCAGGATCGCCAGCGGGAACGAGCCGACGACGCCGACAATAGACAGAATCAAAGTAAGGGGAAGCCCTCCCCACCGGGTATTGTCGACGTAGGTGAGGCCGAATACGCCGCCCCACATCAGAACCGCGCAGATGCCGAGCACGCACGGCCAGATCGGCGCCAGCCACCATCGCCAGAACACCGGTTGGCACGTCATGACAACCATCGCTATGAACAGGACCACCGCAAGGAGCGGGCGCCAATGCTCATCGTACGGATAAAGCCCGAACAGAATGAACCGGTGTTTCTCGGTAATCAGCGCCCAGCAGGCCCCGTCCGCAGCGCGGCATACATCGGGCGTTCCGATCCACACGGCGTCGATCAGGGCCCAGTTCAACACAGGAAGCAAGGTCTCCCACAGCAGCCACAGGCACAAGATCGTCAGGATCGTATTGGAGACGCTGTTGAACAGGTGCCGGCGTGGCCATACCAATCCAGATGCCATCCATCCAGCCGCTGGCGGCGGCCGGATGCCTTGCGGTCCCGCCGGCTCTTCCAGTCGCACCGCCGAGGTGCCGTCTTCGTTTCCGGCGGTTGGGGTCATCAGGCCCGCCCGCGCTCCAACGCGATCCGTTGGTTGTACCAGTTCATGAAGGCCGAGATGGAGAGGCTGACGGTAAGATAAACGGCCATGATGATGGCGATTCCCTCGACCGCTTGACCGGTCTGGTTGATCGTCGTGTTGGCGACGCTGACGAGGTCCGGATAGCCGATGGCAACCGCCAGAGAGGAATTCTTGGTCAGGTTGAGATATTGGCTGGTCAGGGGCGGGATGATGACCCGCAGCGCCTGAGGTAAAAGAATCAGGCGCATAACCTGCCCCCGCCGCAATCCCAGGGCCAGCCCGGCCTCGGTCTGGCCACCGGATACCGCGAGGATACCACCGCGGACGATCTCGGCAATATAGGTGCCGGTATAAACGACGAGACCGACGAGAAGAGCGACAAACTCCGGGCTCATGGCGCCGCCGCCAATGAAATTGAAGCCCCTCAGTTCGGGGACATCCATCGCCGTGGGAGCGCCGCCGGCAATATAAGCGATCAACGGCAACCCGACGATCAGCGCGAGCGCGACGCGGACGCCAGGAAAGAACTGCCCGGTCCGCTCCTGGCGAACCCGCGCCCACCGGAGGATCAATGTGCCCGCAACGAGGCCGAGGAGAAGCGCTGCCACCATCCAGGCATAAGCGTCGTGCCAGAGCGGTTCCGGATAGCGCAGGCCGCGATTACTGAGATAGATGCCGGGAAGGGGATTGAAGGCCTGCCTGGGCCGCGGGAGCCCTTCGGTGATCAGCGCGTACCAAAAGAACAGCTGCAAGAGCACCGGAATATTGCGCAGCCCTTCGACGTACCAAGTCGCGAAGGCGGATACCAGCCAGTTGGACGAGAGCCGGGCAACTCCGGTGATGGTGCCGAGGATCGTGGCCAGAACGATGCCGATCAGCGAAACCTTCAGCGTGTTGAGAATGCCGACGATGAGGGCGCGCAGGTAAGTATCGGCGGCACTGTACCGGATCGGAGCTTCACTGACGGCAAAGCCCGCTTCCAGGTTCAGAAAACCAAACCCGGTTGCGATGTCGCGGGCGGCAAGGTTGTCGAGCGTGTTGGAGACGAGATACCACGCGACGATAACCACAACGCCGATGACCAGTACCTGGTAAAGGATGCCTCGCACCCGGACATCGTTCCACCAGGAGAGGCGATGCGGTTTGTCGCGCAGGGGTGGTGACGGCTGGGTCATGTGCCGGTGAAGAGATCCGCCGCCGTGGCAATCAATGCGGCGGTGCTCAAGGTGCGTCTCTTGGTTGTCAGCGGATCGGAGGCGCGTACATCAGACCTCCATCGGTCCAGAGTGCGTTGAGACCCCGCGGCAGGCCGAGCTTGGAATCCTCCCCCACCGTTCGGCGGTAGATCTCGCCATAGTTTCCGACCTGCTTGATGATGTTGAATGCCCAGTCCTCGCCCACACCGAGAGCCTCGCCCATCCCAGGGGTCGCGCCGAGCAGCCGCTGGATGTTCGGGTCGGTCGAGTTGGCTCTCATGTCCTCGACGTTTTCAGAGGTGACGCCCATCTCCTCGGCCTCGATCGTGGCATAGTGAGACCATTTGACGAGGTCGAACCACTGATCGTCGCCGTGGCGGACCGACGGGCCGAGCGGCTCCTTGGAGATGATTTCCGGCAGAATGACATGCGCCTCGGGGTCGGGTGTGTCATTGGCCCGAATGGCCGCGAGTTGGGACGCATCGGAGGTGATCGCATCGCAGCGTCCGGCGAGGTAGGCCGCCGTCACCTCTTCATATTTTTCGATAGTAACCGGCCTGAATGCCTTTCCCTGTGCACGGAACCAATCGGCCAGGTTCTTCTCCGTAGTGGTGCCGGTCTGAACGCAAATCGTGGCATCGTCCAGTTCATCGGCGCTGGCGAGCCCTAGCTCGGTCGGCACCATGAACCCCTGACCGTCGTAGTAGTTGACGCCGGTGAAATTGAGCCCGTTGGCGGTATCGCGGGTGAGCGTCCAAGTCGTGTTGCGCGAGAGAATGTCGACCTCGCCGGACTGCAGCGCGGTCAGACGTGCCTGGGCGCTCAAAGGGACAAACCGCACCTTGGAGGCATCGCCGAACATGGCGGCGGCGACGCTCCGGCAGACATCGACATCAATCCCGCTCCACTGCCCGCGTTCATCCGGCGTGCTGAAGCCGTAGAGCCCCGTGTGAACCCCGCAAATGACCTCGCCTCTGTTCTTGACTGCATCAAATGTCGCCCCGGCCAAAGCCTCAGGTGTCACCGCCACCGCACTGATGCCGACCAAGACACCCATCCAAAGAAAGTCTTTCATTCCATATTCTCCCCGTTTGCCGGAATTGCGACACTCCTTCCACCCAAGGATGCCGTCATTATTGCCAACAGCAGTTCCGCACGCATGCGTCATTGTGCCTTGAACATCAACAATAGTGCAACAAGAAGGGATCATCCGTTAGAAGGAACTGGTTGACGATGTTTCACCGCTCCAGCCCCATTTGCTCTTTTATTTTCCCCATTTGAGGCCTTCACCGCCTTTGCCATGATGATGCGTGACGCGAACGATGAGGATCGCTAAAAATACCCGGGAGCCAATGATCGAACTGCATAATGTCAGCCACCGCTTCGGCGAGCGCACCGTTCTCCGCGACCTTGATCTTGCGATTGCCGAGCGGCGGGTTGCAGTGGTGGGCGGCAACGGCTCCGGTAAAAGTACGATGGCACGGCTTTTGAACGCGTTGCTGCTGCCGACGGCCGGCCGGGTTCTGATCGATGGCCTCGATACCCGACAGGATGCAAAGGCAATTCGCCGCAAGGTCGGCTTCGTTTTCCAGAACCCGGATGCACAGATCGTGATGCCGCTGGTCGAGGAAGACATTGCCTTCGGCTTGAAGAACCGGCGATTGCCGAAGGCCGAGATCGTGCGAAAGACCGATGAGGTCCTGGCCCGCTACGGCCTTGCCCATCTGCGTCATCAGCACACGCACAATCTGAGCGGCGGGGAGAAGCAGTTGCTGGCGCTCTCGGCGGTGCTGGTAATGGAGCCCGAATACCTTGTCTTCGACGAACCGACAACGCTACTCGATCTTCGCAACAAACGGATGATGCTTCGCATTCTCCAAGAGCTGCCGCAGACAGCCGTCGTCATTTCCCATGATCTCGATTTGCTGGATGGCTTCGATCGCGTCCTGGTGCTGCACGAAGGGCGGGTCGTTGCGGACGGGCCGCCTGCCAGCACCATCCGCCGGTACATCGAGATCATGACGTGAGTCTCGCCCTCTACATTCACGCCGCGTCGCCTCTGCACCGATTGGCGCCCGGGATCAAGGTTGCCGCACTGGTCATCGCGGGACTGCTCGTTTTTCTCGTCGACAATCCGGCTTGGCTGATGGCTATCCTGGTCGTCGTTATTCTACTCTATGCGATTGCGCGCGTTCCCCTTCGGACCGCGGCACGGCAGCTTCGGCCTTTCGTTCTGCTGATCGGCTTGATCTTCGTTTTCCACGGCCTGTTCACCAGCTGGACCCTCGGCTTCTTGGTCGTGCTGCGTTTCGCTGTTCTTGTGCTGCTGGGCATGCTGGTGAGCTTCACCACGCGGGTGTCCGACATGATCGAGACGATCGAGAGCGCGCTCGCGCCGCTGAGAGCGCTGGGAGTGAACCCGGAGAAAGTCAGCCTCGCGTTGTCGCTGGCGCTTCGCTTCATTCCGCTTCTCTACAGCCAAGTGCAGGAAATCCGCGAAGCGCAGCGGGTGCGGGGTCTTGAGCGCAATCTCGCCGCCATTGCAATTCCGCTGCTGGTCAGAACCCTGAAAATGGCAGGCGATCTGACTGATGCCATTGAAGCGCGAGGGTTCGACGGCAACGGGCCCAAGACGGAGCAACTCGATGTCTCGCATCCGGCACCGCTGACCGCCCCCGGTCAGAAGCGCGGAACCAGCGATGGTCACAGAAATATCGGCGGGAAGGGAGTTTCGCGCTTGCGCAACCTGATCAAGCGCCGTTCCATGTCCCGACCGGAGGTCGAATCGTGAGCACACGCGATATTGTCTATATTGCCCTCTTCGCGGCCGTCGTCGCGGCACTCGGCATGTTCCCGCCGATCACGTTGCCGGTGATCGGGGTTCCGATCACCGCGCAGTCACTGGGCGCGATGCTGGCAGGCTCGGTGCTCGGCGCCCGCCGTGGCGGTCTTGCTCTTCTTCTGTTCCTGGTCCTCATCGCCATCGGCGTGCCGCTGCTGGCTGGCGGTCGCGGAGGATTTGGCGTCTTTCTCGGCCCCAGCGGTGGCTTCCTGTTCGGCTGGCCCATTGCCGCCTTCGTCATCGGCTGGATGATCGAGCGGTCCTGGTCGCGCCTGGACGTCTGGCGCGCCTTTGTCATCAACGCGCTCGGCGGAATCGGGGTGATGTATGCATGCGGTATCCCATGGATCGCCGTGGCAGCGGAAATCTCGCTCTGGCAGGCGTTCATCGGAACCATGGGATTCGCTCCAGGCGACGTGATCAAGGCTGCGGTGGCCGCATTTGTCGCAGTCACGGTCAAGCGATCTTACCCGATCATCGCCAAGCCCGGATCCATGGGACACGCCTGAGCGCCCAGAGAGTTTGCCCGCGACGCGATCTGACGGTAATCTTGAGAGAAAGATTGCCCCTCGTTGAAACGTGGATCGGAGGTCCCGGATGGAACACACCAAGTTCACTGCCAATCTGCCGAAGCTGGACGTGGAACTCGTCCGCGTCAAGAACCCCGATGAGAACGCCGAAGTCGTCACCATCAAGATGACCGCAAATCCGTCGTTCGATGCCGTCGGTGATTATCTGGCAAAGACCATCATCAATCCGGCGACGATGGTTTGGGCAATGCCGTTTGGCGTGTGCGCGGGATTGATGGAAGCGGCATGGCGGCCGTGGCTATCGGCGCTGACGCCCTACCTGCCTGCATCGGACACCCCTCAAGGGAACCGCACTCAGGCCAGGATCGCCGATCAGAATTAGCTTCTGGCAACATCAGTCTCCGGCACAACGAACATCGGGACGGATTGACGCCGCGGCTGTCCTCAGCGTCGCGGGTAGACGATCCGGCACGGACATGAGGAGAGTTCGGGACCATGCTGACGCGCAACTCGGTTTTAAGGCTGGTCGGTCACAACCGGCTAGACGATCATACCATCGTCGAGATCATTGCTACCGGCGCGACGGAGCCTGAACTTGTCGAGGCCGTCACCCGCGTCAGTCGAGGAGCCGAGGTCGGGGCAGAACGAATGAAACCGATGAGTCCGAAGGTTGCCAAGCTTTGCGAAATCCTGAGCGTCTCGTCGATCGACACCGACGAGACCGATCGGCTCTGAGAGCGAGAGGCGGAAAAACGGCCTGATCTCCTCAATCGGGTCCGTCCGGCTCTTCAAACGAGACGTTGAGATCCAGCGGCATCATGATTTGCATGGTGAGCGCCGAGCGCCGATCAATGCTGAGCACGACGAGGGAGAAGTCCTGTTGTCGGTCTTTGTCGTCGGTCAGCTTGCGGTCGATGCGCCCCCAATGCACGTACAGGCCCTGGTCACGGAGCGTGCCAATGTGCTTGCCAAGGTTTTGCAAGAACGCTCCCTTGGTCGGCGATGGCGCCTCCTCCCATTCCTCAGTGTAGCGCGAGAAGGTGTCCGCAAAGCTGCTGATGGCATTTTCCTCGCAGTCGGATTGCGGCTCCTCATGCAGCAGGATCCGGCCGTACTGTGCTGTCTCGATCGCCAGCCAGAGCGCGGCCCCGTCGGCAGCGAGACGCAGTTCAACGGCTTCGTAGGCCGAAGTATCGGGTTCCTGACGTTTATGTCGGTGATGACCCTGCGTCATTGGCAGATCCTTGATCCTGCTGCAACCGGATGTTCCCCCTGTTCCGTCCGCCGCGGTTTCAATGTTGCTTTGCTACAGTGGGTGGCAAAGAGAGAGGCGTCAACGGGCCTTTCCAGATGAGGGGGGACGGGGGCGCCAAAAACGCCATGACGAGCGTTCGCCGGAAAAATGTCAGAGCAGGCCCAACCGGCCGAGATCGGCCCTCAATTGGCCAGTAGAATGGAAATGGATGGTGTGCAGTCCGGCGGCACGGGCGCCAGCGATGTTGATCGCCGAGTCGTCGATGAACACGGTTTCCCCGGCATTGAGGTCAAATTGCTCCAGCAGATGACGGTAAATCGCGCGATCCGGCTTGACGATTCCGATCTCGCCTGACACCACCATCGCCTCGAACAACGTGAAAAAATCGTAGCGTGGGCGGACCAGGGCCATCTTCTCGCAGGAGAAGTTGGTGAGGGCGTAGAGCGGATATCCGTCGGCCTTCAGCTTTCGGGCAAGTGCAACGGTCTCATCGATGGCACCTCGGACCATATTCTCCCAGCAAAGATCGTATGCGGCAATCAAGGGGGACTGGTCGGGAAAACGCGCGCACAGTTCGGCAACGCCCTGCGCGAAAGGTTTGCCGGCATCGAGACTGAGATTCCAAGAAGGCGAGCAGACTTCCGCAAGGAAGCGCTCCATTGCTTCGTCGTCACCGCCGAACATCTCGGCGTAAAGGTATCGCGGGTTCCAGTCGAGCAAAACGCCGCCCACGTCGAATACCACCGCCTTGATCACCCGATCGTCCTTTTATTCCTGCGGCACCGCAACCGGCCCCAGCGTGTCGAAGAACGTCATGATAAGCGCCCCGGTCTGGGCAGGCCACTGATGCGGATAATAGCGCCCGGCGCGGTTCTCATCATGCGTGTGCGCACACCATAGCAGTGGATGCGGATGGTCAGCCTGGCCGTATCGAATGCAATTGAGATCTTCCGCCCCCGGCTCCGGCTGTCCCTGCCCTGCAAGATCGTTGCGCTGCAGCAGAAGATCCCGAACCTCCTCACCGCGCGCGAAGTCGACAAGGCGATCCTTGGGGTTGTGCACGATCACGGCGGCCACCCGGCCGGTGCAGTTGGAAGGGCTGACGCCGCCGGCGACGGTGCCGGTCCCCCGCAGTACCCTGCCCCGGGCGCACCCCAGGCTGTTGACGAACCAAGCACCGAGCGAATGGCCGACGGCGAAGATGCGGCTGCGATCGATGCAGTATTCGCGCGCCAGGCGTGCGACGATTACATCGAACAGGGCATAGTCGCGAAGGGCAGAAGCCGAGTCCCCCGGATCCGACCAGGAGCGGCGGCCTTCTCCGGCCGGCAGTCCACTGGGATAGACGAATACAGTTGGCCGGTGCGCTTGGCGCTCGAGGCCGTAGTAGCCGCGAACGTCCACGTTGGAGTTGGTCAAGCCATGGAACGCGACCACCACATCGTGGCGTCTATTGCGGTCATAGGGCTGCGGAATGACGGCGATGAGATCCCGGTGCCGACCCTCCACCACGATGCTGGACGGGGCCGTCGCTGGGGGCGGCTTGCCGCATCCATCCGAGCGGCGCACGGTTTCGTCATCGCTGCTGGCACAGCCGGCGGTCAGCACCAGCCACACGCATGCGACGACAACCGCCCGGAGGGGGCCTGGGGTACGAAAAACGTGCACAATCAGCCCGGCTGTTCGCAGGGTTCGGCGTACGGACGATCATGGACAAGGGCAGGGATTTTCCGCCGCGCTTCGGCGACCGCGGCCCGGTCGATGGTGGCGAGGATGAACCCGACCTCATCGCCGGCGTCGGCAAGCACGACGCCCCACGGATCCACGATCAGGGCATGACCATAGGTTTCGCGCCCCATCGCATGGACGCCGCACTGGGCCGGCGCTAGCACGTAGCAGCCCGTCTCGATCGCGCGCGCGCGCTGCAACACGTGCCAATGAGCCTGCCCTGTGGTGCGGGTGAAAGCCGCGGGAATGGACAAAAAGTCTGCCCCGCCCTTGGCCAGAGAGCGGTACAGATGGGCAAACCTGACGTCGTAGCAGACGCTCATGCCGAGCCGGCCCCAGGGCGTATCTGCAACAACGGCACGATCGCCGGGAGCGATCGATGCCGACTCCCGGTAGCTTTCGCTGCCGCCCAGGTCGACGTCAAACAGGTGGATCTTGTCATACCGCGCGACGATCCTGCCGGCGTCATCGAGCAGGATCGACCGGTTGGCCACCTTGTCGCCGCTGACGCGGATCGCCAGCGACCCGATCAGCAGCCACACGCCCGCCTCGCGGGCGACAGCACAAAATGTCGCGAGCGCAGGATGGCCTTCCTCCGGAAGTGCCTTCTGCCGCCATAACTCCGGGTCTGGCTCCATCATTCCGACGTTTTCCGGAAGCAGAACGAATGCGGCCCCCGCGTCCCGCGCGGCATAGACCAGCGGCGGTACCGTCTCCAGGTTGGCGGCAATGTCACGGGCGGAGTTGGTCTGCACACACGCCACAGTCAGCGTATCGGTCCCGTTCACCGAAATTCAACTCCCGTCCTCTTTTCGCATAGGCTCGCCCTTCAGCAAAGAATCCAGCTCCCCTTTTTTATCCAGCGCGATCAGATCGTCGGAGCCGCCGATATGCCGACCGTCGATGAATATCTGCGGCACGGTATTGCGGCCGCTCGCGCGATCACGCATTTCCGCACGCTTGCCGGCCGCCATCATCACATCATATTCGCTGTAGTCGACGCCCTTCTGCTTGAGAAGGTTCTTGGCGCGATGGCAGTAGGGGCAGAATGGGGTGGTGTAGATTTCGACATCAGCCACGGGCAACGTCTCCTCCAAATAGATTATGGACTCCTGCCCGATATAGCGATGAGCCACGCTCTTGAAAACGGATGTCGAACGCCCGGAACCGTTGCCATCCATTCCATCACGGACACCAACACAATGAGGCGCCGCCTCAGGACGGCTCGGCGCGAACCGTACGGGCCAGAGTGAGAACGTCAACGCGCTCGGCTCCGGCGGCGAGCAGCGCGCGGACACACGCCGCCAGCGTGGCGCCCGTGGTATGCACGTCGTCAACAAGAACGATATGTTCGCCAACCACGCGATGACGCTGGCGCGGATGGACAGCGATCGCCCCCTGGAGCGTGCGCCGCCGTGCCGAGGGCCCCAGCGTGCCCAGCTTCGGCGTGCGCTTGCGGCGCACCAGTAAATCGGGCACGACCGCAACAGCGGACAGGCGGCCGATGGCGTACGCGAGGAGCGCAGCCTGGTTGTAACGGCGCGCGAACAGGCGGGTCCAATGCAGCGGTACCGGCACAAGAAGATCCGCATCCGCCAGAATACCGGCGCCCACGCGGGCCATCCAACTCCCGAACGGCACCGCAGCTTCACCACGATCCCCGTGCTTGAACTTCAGAATCAGCGGCTTGCTGCCTTCGTCGTAGACCAGCACCGCCCGCGCACGCCGGTAGGCGGGGCGGCTGCGGGCACACTCGCCGCAGATCGCATCCTCCCCCAGATCGACGGTGAACGGCACGCCGCAGACGGCGCAAAAAGGTGCCTCGATGAACCGAAGCTGTGACCAGCAGGTGGAGCAGAGGGTGCCGACGGCATCGACAATCCTACCGCACCTTGGGCACTGCGGCGGCATCAGGATATCGACAGCCTTGCCGAGAAGCCAGCGCACATGTCCCCATACGGCCGCCACGCGAGATGGCGGCAAAGGCGTGGAAGAGTGTGCGGCCTCAGGATCGGCAACTGGCGACACAGGCCTCGGCGCTCCCTTTCATCGACCGCCACTCCATGCCATGTTAAGAGACGAACAGCAAGTAAGCGCCGCAACTCTTAAGAGAAAATTTGATATGTCATGTCCGCCACCATGAACGTTTTCGATCGCGATGTCGTCCGCCGGCATCGCGATCGGGCGGCACCGCGTCTCGACGCTCATGACTTCCTGCTACGCGAGGTGGGCGAGCGGCTGGTCGACCGCCTCGACGACATCCGCCGGACCTTTCCGCTGACGCTGGACCTGGGTTGCCATTCAGGTCAGTTGAGCCGCCTTGTTGGAAGGCGCGGCGGAATTAAGTCGTTGATACACTGCGATCTGTCGGGAGCGATGGCGGCCATCGCGCCCGCTCCAGCCTTGGTCGCCGATGAAGAGATCCTGCCGTTCGGCAACAGGGAGTTCGATGCCGTTCTCAGCCTGCTCAGTCTGCACTGGATCAACGATCTTCCCGGCGCGTTGTGCCAGATTCGGATGGCGCTCAAGCCTGACGGGCTGTTCCTCGCGGCAATGCTGGGGGGCGACACGCTGAAGGAGTTGCGCCGCGCCCTGATGGAAGCCGAGAGCGCCGTCGAGGGTGGAGTCAGTCCGCGCGTCTCCCCTTTCGCCGATGTGCGTGATGCCGGAGCATTGTTGCAGCGGGCAGGCTTCGCCCTGCCCGTGGTCGATACCGAGATCATCGAAGTGCGTTATTCTGATCCTTTCAAGCTGATGGCCGATCTGCGGGGAATGGGAGAGAGCAACGCCGTTCGTCACCGGCGCAAAAAATTCACCCGGCGCGCCACGCTGCTGAATGCCGCTTCCCGTTATGTAGAGCTGTTTGGGGACGCGTCCGGCATCCCTGCGACGTTTCAGATTCTTTACCTGACCGCTTGGGCACCCCATCCTTCACAGCAACAGCCGCTGCGGCCGGGAAGCGCCGCGAACCGTCTTGCCGACGTTGTCGGCGGCAGCGAACCTGTATCGGGAGTCTCCTCCACCCGGCCTTGATCCGGCACACGGATGATGAAGCCGGAGGCTTGACCTTTCACAGCGACCCGGGCAGAGGAACGATGGTATAAAGTGCGACGATCCAGGACGGGGCAGGCGCAGTGGCGGAGGTCGACAGGGAAATCGAAGATCTTGCGGCGAAGCTCTCGGAGCTGAAGGCAGAGTTGAAGAATGCCTATTGGACGGATGCCGGTGTGCGCGATCTGCAGAATGCCTTGCGCAGGCAGCTCGGCAGCTACAGCGCCTGGGCAGCGGACAAGGCTCCCTTGCATCAGCGCACGCGCATCGCTGCTCGCTACGAAGCGCAGTTTGCCGATCTGCTTTGGCCGCAATGAAGCGACGTGTTGAACGGGATTGCCGGCACTGCTGACGATGACCTTCGACGAGCCCCTGCTCCGCGGCACACTGGTTCGCCGCTATCAGCGGTTTTTGGCGGACGTGGCGCTTGACGGTGGTGAGACAGTCACCGCCCACTGCGCCAACCCGGGATCGATGCTCGGCGTTAGCACACCCGGCTCGGAGGTCTGGTTGTCTGCCGCTAGCAATCCAGCCCGGCGGCTGCGGCACACCTGGGAGTTGATCCAGGTCGGCAGCACCCTGGTCGGCATCAACACCGGCCGAGCGAACCCGTTGGTTGCGCGGGCAATCGCCGGAGGAACGATCCCGGAACTCGGCGCCTACGCCGGGTGCCGGCGCGAAGTCAAGCTCGGCAGTAACTCGCGCATTGATTTGCTGCTGGAGGGGGCCGGCCGGGCGCCGTGCCTCGTCGAAGTCAAGAACGTGACCTTGCGCCGCGACAGCCGGCCTGGTCGCCCCTTTGAATTTCCGGACGCCGTGACCGCGCGCGGAACCAAGCACCTGCGCGAACTCGCGCGCGCCGCGCAAGAGGGCGCTCGCGCTGTCATGGTTTACCTGGCGCAACGTGATGACAGCGATGATTTTGCCGTCGCCGATGACATTGACCCGGCTTATGCCGAGGCTTTGCGTGCAGCGATGGCAGTGGGCGTGGAGGCGTTCTGTTACCGCTGCCGCGTTTCCCTTACCGGAATCGAAGTGCGCGATCGCGTACCGATATGTTGCGATGGGCGCCCTGAAGGGTATGCCCACCCGTCAAGGAATGGCATACTGCTGACATGAATAATATGCGTGAAGGATCATCCCTCTACGATAGCCGGCCGATCAAGCTCCATGGCCCCGGCGAGTTCGCCGGAATGCGCAGGGCCGGGCGTCTCGCGGCCGAAACACTCGATTTCATTACGCCGCACGTTCAACCTGGTGTGCGCACCGATACGCTTGATCAACTCTGTGCCGATTTCATCGAAAGCCGCGGCGCGATCGCGGCGCCGCTCAACTATCGCGGCTTTCCGAAATCCATCTGCACCTCCATCAACCACGTCGTGTGCCATGGCATTCCAGGCGAAAAAAAGCTGCGCGAGGGCGATATTCTCAATATCGACGTGACTGTGATCATCGACGGTTGGCACGGGGACACCAGCCGTATGTTCTGTGTCGGCACGGTTCCGGTGAAAGCGCAGCGGCTGATCGAGATCACCTACGAGGCGATGTGGCGCGGGATTGAGGCAGTTCGGCCGGGCGCTACCGTCGGTGACATCGGCCATGCCATCCAGAGCTTCGTCGAGGCCCATCGCTTCAGCGTCGTCCGCGACTTTTGTGGTCACGGTCTCGGCCGCGTTTTTCACGAAGCGCCCAATATCCTTCATTTCGGGCGCGCCGGCGAAGGGCCGACGCTGCAGGAAGGCATGTTTTTCACGGTGGAGCCGATGATCAACGCGGGCCGCTTCGATGTAAAGGTGCTCAATGACGGCTGGACCGCGGTTACCAAGGACCGGTCCCTCTCCGCACAGTTCGAGCACTCTCTCGGTGTGACCGCCGATGGTTACGAGGTCTTCACCCGCTCTCCCGCCGGTCTCGACCGGCCGCCCTACGCAATCTGATGCCCCGGCCGCGGGAGCCCATTCCTGAGGCGGCCGCTGAGATACAAGAAAAGCGCTCCGCCGGGGGGGATGATAAGGGTCCCACCAAACTCCCATTCAGGGGTCATCGGGATCGGGTGCGCAGACGGTTTTTGAATGCCGGAGCGGAAGCGCTTGCGGATTATGAGCTGCTCGAACTTTTGTTGTTCTACTCGGTCGAGCGGGTGGATGTAAAACCGCTGGCAAAGGCTCTCTTGAAGGAGTTCGGCAGTCTTGGCGGCATCCTGGCCGCCAGCCGCGAGCAATTGGAAAAGCATGAAAAACTGAGTGAACGGACCACCGTTCATTTGAAAGCTATCCGCGAGACCGCTCGGCGGCTGGCGAAAGAAGCCTTCATCGACCGACCCGTCGTATCATCGTGGAACCAGCTTCTCGACTACTGTCGCATCGCCATGGCGGACGAGCAGACCGAACGTTTCCGCATTCTGTTTCTTGATCGAAAAAACAGGATCATCCGTGACGAGGTACAGCAGACCGGGACCGTGGACCATACGCCTTTGTATCCCCGAGAGGTGATCAAGCGGACCTTCGAACTCGGGGCCTCATCTCTCATTCTCGTCCACAATCACCCCTCCGGCGATCCGACCCCTTCTCCGGCCGACGTCGCGATAACCCGCGAGTTGAGCGAGATCGGAGCCAAGCTCGGCATCACCCTGCACGACCACGTCATCATCGCCAAAGGCGGCTATCGCTCGCTGAAGGCGATGGGGCTGCTTTAAAAAAACAAGCGGCTGGTGCCAGCGAGAGAGCCCTATCCTTCCTCGGCCGGCGTCAAACGCAAGACCTCGCCGTCCTCATGCTCGGTGATCACCCAGATCGCGCCATCATCGGCCACCTCGACATCGCGAATGCGGCGGCCAAGGTCGATCCATTCCTGCTCGACAACCTCGCCATTGCTCACTCGAACACGCACGATCCCTTTGGCGGCCAGCCCACCGCTGAGCAGATCGCTGCGCCAGTTGGAGAAGAGATTGCCGGTATAAACCACGAGGCCCGAAGGCGCGACCGTCCGATCGAAGATGTGGATCGGAGACGTCATTCCTTCCTTCTCCGTCCCGACGCCGATCGGCGCGCCCGAGTAGTCGGTTCCGCCGGTAAGGAACGGCCAGCCGTAATTGTTGCCGGCCTCGATGCGCTCGATCTCGTCGCCGCCCTTCGGCCCATGATCGTTGGCCCATAATTGCTTCGTCTCCGGATCGAAGGCGAGGCCTTGCGGGTTGCGGTGACCCCAGCTGTAGATCTTGTCGTCCTTGCCGTCATCGTCGAGGAAGGGATTGTCCTCGGGAACGCTGCCGTCGTCGGCAACGCGGATGATCGAGCCGGCCTGGTCATCCGGTTTCTGGGCGCGGGAGATGTTGCGCCGCTCGCCGATCGAAAGGAACAGCGTGCCGTCTTCGGGATGAAAGGCCATCCGGCCCCCGAAGTGCAAGCCGCTGGAATCCTGATCTTCCGCGTTCATCTCGAAGATGGTCTCGACATCCTCAAGGCGCGCGGCCCCATTGCTCTCCACAAACCGCCCGCGTACGATTGCGGTGCCGGTCCCATATTCGCTTGGCTTCGACAGGCTCAAGTAGACAAGGTTGTTCTCCTCGAAGTCCGGATGCAAAACGACATCGAACAACCCGCCCTGGCTGCGTCCCGTTTTGCCCTTGAAGCGGAAGACCTCCGGAACCCCCTCCACCGGCTCCGATAGATCGCCGTCACGGGAGCCGATGCGCAACTGACCCGGATTACGCTCGGTCACCAGGAACCGTCCGTCGGGGAGAAAGGCGAAGCCCCACGGGTGTTCGAGGCCCTCGGCAATCGTCTCGACGCGCAACTGGTGATGCTCGGTGTCGACCGCCGTCTCCGCCGTCTCCGCCGACAGCGCCGTCGGCGCCATCAATCCCAGCGCAAGCAAGATTCCAATCGTTGAGCGGCAGGCACTGCGCATGGTGGTCGTCTCCTTTGCGGCCGGTCCGCAGGAAACAACGCCCGCGCCGGCGAACGCGTTCCCTGCGGGGCCACAGAAGATCTCCCATCGGAAGACAAGTTTGCCGCAAGCTGGCCGGGGGACGCTTTCAGATACGTCCGGCCGGCTTCAGAGATCCCATCCCGAAAAATCTCATGGTCGCGGCGCGGGTTTTCCTGCCGCCGCCGGAGCCTGCAGTAGAGTGAGGCGGCGCCCCATCAACTGCTTTTGCAGGCCTCCGTGATTGCATTATAGGCTGCGGTGAAGCCGCTCAGAGAATAGGTATCCGTGGTCAACGTACCGCGGCTCGATGTCCCCTTGATGACCATCGATTTACCCGCCTTCATCGCGGCAACCAAAGCCCTGTCGCCCTCATCGCCGACAGCCCAGGCGTCGCCTTTGCCGTCATTGTCGCGATTGCGGGTGTAGAGTTCGTAGTTGGTGCCGTCGATGTCGACGGTGACTTTGCTCCCGGCCTTGTAGGGATAACCCGCTTCAACGGTCAACACGCCGTTCGATTTTTCCGCTGGACGGATGCTGACAAGGACGTAGGTGGCGCCACGGCTGGTGTAGGCTCCCTCCGCCTTCTTGGGCGCACTGCCGATATAGCAGAGCGGCTTGCCCTCTTCCGTGTCGGTAAAGGCGGTCCAGTCGCTGTAGGTGCCGATCGTTTTCTGCTCCGCAAAAGTCTCACCGGGCGCGATCGCGACACCGGCGCTCACGACAGCAGCAACAATGAGGTGCGTGCATATCCTTTTCATGATGGCCCAATGTTCCTGCAAAATGATGAGGAAAGACGACGCGGGATTGTCAATCCCGGGGGACCATGGCAGACATTCGCCCGCAAAGGCAACACCGGGACATGAGAGATGGACGGATGCAATCCGGTGATGGTTGAAGTCACCCGCGGCGAGCGGACCGAGAGCCGCCATCGTGGCGCCGCAGCGGTTGTCGACGCCGAGGGCACCGTGGTGGCGTCCTGGGGTGATCCTGCCCGGCCGGTCTTTCCACGCTCTGCGGTCAAACCATTGCAGGCGCTGCCTTTGCTGGAGACCGGCGCGGCCGATCGGATGGGCGTAAGCGATGAAGAAATCGCGCTCGCGTGCGGCTCGCATGGCGGCGAGCCGGAGCACGTCCAACGGGTCGGTGCCTGGCTCGCCCGCATCGGCCTGACCCCGAGCGCCCTCGTCTGCGGCCCCCATCCACCGCTGACAGAAGATGCTGCGCGCACCGTGATTCGCCAGGGCCAGGAGTTTTCCCGGCTGCATAACAACTGCTCGGGCAAGCACGCCGGCTATCTCACCACGGCCGTCCACCTGCGCGAGCCGATCACCGGATATGCCGGCTCGGTGCACCCGGTGCAGTTGCGCATCCAGCGTGTGCTGTCCCAGATGGGCGGGCAGGAACTGCGTGACGATGGGCGCGGGACCGACGGCTGCGGTGTGCCGACCTGGGCAACGCCGTTGACATCGCTGGCGAGGGCGATGGCGCGGCTCGTTGCGCCGGACCGTCTCGGCCGTCTTCGCGCGGAGGCGGCACGGCGGGTGGTGGCGGCGATGATGAGCCACAGTCATCTGGTCGCGGGCCAACACCGGTTCGATACCGTAGTGATGAGCGCCGCACGCGGCACGATCCTGACCAAGACCGGTGCCGAGGGCATTCATGTTGCCGGGCTGCTCCGCCAAGGCCTTGGCATTGCCATCAAGATTGACGATGGCGCCCGTCGGGCCGCCGAGACTGCGCTGGCGGCATTGCTGATCCGGTTCGGAAACCTCGAAGCAGAGGTCCTGCAGACGGTGCAGAGCTATATCGATGTGCCGGTTCGTAACACGCTGGATGCCCGTGTCGGCGCCATACGCTTGGCGCCGCACTGGCCAGCGTAGAGATCAAGACGATGCCGACAGGGGACGGCTGACATATCCGGATCAGCTTTCAGGCTTGACCCTTATCCTCGCCCCTTATCCTCGTAAGCCGGCGGGCGATCACGAAAGACGTCCATCTGGCGGCGCAGACGCGGACTGCCGAATACCGGCTCGGGCAGCCGCTCGGGTGGTCCGCCCGCCCACTGCGGCCGCCGAGAGAAGCGGCCGAGGCTGATCAGGCGGTCATACATCACGATGGCCCCTGCGATTCCGACGTTGAGGGCAAATCGGGTCGGAATGATGATCAAATGGTCGCAGCGGGCGACCAGCGGGGGGGACAGCGAGCCGCGCTCCGGGCCGAACACATAGGCTGCCTGCCGCGGATGATGAAAGCTGGGCAGATCCACAGCCTGATCAAGCAATTCGACACCGACCAGCGTACAGCCGCGCGGCAACACAAGATCGTCCAACCGGGGAAAGCTGTAGAATGGGATCTGGCCCTCGGCGTTGGACGTGTCCGACTGTCCGCCGAGCGGCTGGGGATAGGCGGCGGCGATGGTAAAGACGAAGCTGGCGCCGAATGCATGGGCAGACCGGAACAGGCTGCCGACGTTCATCGCTTTGGTGATGCCCTCGACCCCGATCGCGAAATACCCGCGCATGTGCCTGCCTTCGCCCGTCTTCACCCGAAGCCGGAGGTTGACTCTGTTTTGCCGGCTTGGTCAAACGGTAACGTCACTTCGGGCACAGCAGTCGGGCGGCAAACGGTTGGGGAGAGCGACGATGCGGGCAGTTCGTTGCAGGGCTTGGGGCGGGGCGGCAGATCTGACGGTTGAGGAAGTCGATCCGCCGGAACTGACAGCGGGAAGCGTGCGAATTGCCGTGCGCGCCGCAGGCGTCAACTTCGCCGACACCTTGATCATTGCCGGACAATACCAGACCAAGCCACCGTTGCCGTTCACCCCCGGCTTCGAGGTCGCGGGCGAAGTTGTGGCATGTGCGGATGATGTCACCCGCGTTCAGCCCGGTGATCGCGTGCTCGCGGTTGTCGACTGGGGCGGTTTTGCCGAGGAAGTAGTGGCCCCCGAAGACGCCGTTCATGCCCTGCCGGACGCGGTCGACGACATCACGGCGGCGGGCTTTGCCGTCGCCTACGGCACCTCCCATCTGGGCCTCAAGTACAGGGCGAACCTTGAGGCGGAGGATGTCCTGCTGGTTCACGGCGCAGCCGGCGGGGTCGGGCTGACCGCCGTCGAGATTGGCCGGCGCCTCGGCGCCACGGTGATCGCTACCGCCGGCGGTGCGGACAAGCTGAGGATCGCGGCGGATTATGGCGCCAAGCATCTGATCGATTACCGCAGCGAGGACATCCGGGAGAAGGTCAAGGAGATCACCGGCGGTCGCGGCGCGGACGTGGTGTATGACCCGGTCGGCGGAGCGGTGTTCGATGCTTCCCTGCGCTGCACCGCCGCAAACGGCCGGATTCTCGTCGTCGGCTTCGCGAGCGGCACCGTACCTCGGATTCCGGCCAACATTCTGCTGGTCAAGAACCTCACCGTGATCGGCTATACCTGGGGGCCCTATCGCCACTTGGCGCCGGACATCATGAAGGCTTCCTTCGCCGAACTGCTGTCGTGGCTTGCAGACGGTAAGATCCGCCCTCACGTATCGCGGACGTTTCCTCTGGACCAAGTGCGGGAGGCGCTGGAGGAACTGCGCGCGCGCCGCTCGACCGGCAAGATCGTTCTTACAATAGGCCGTTGAAGTGAAGGCCGCTGGACACAAAGCGCGGCTTCGTTGGCCTGCTCATGAAGGTGTGCGCTCAGAATCCGAAGGCGCATGCCGCTCAAGCAGGGCATCGTCCAGCTCCATCAAGTGCGGCCCGTCCGTCCACAGCAGCGCGCAGCGGATCCTTCGCTCCGGATAGATCGAACGCAAGGCGGCGCGGTAGGCCGCCATCTGCCGGTAGTACACCGTCGGGACGGCGGCGGCATCGGCCGGTGCCGGTCGGTCCGTTTTGTAGTCGACAACGGTGACGGTGGACTCGGTGACGAGCAGGCGATCAATCTGACCGGAGACCACCCGGCCACCGATGACGGCGCTCACCGGCACTTCCGCCGCGCTGCCGGGCCCGAACACCTCCGCCCATTGGGGGTGCTCCAGCACCGCAAGCACTTCGCGGACAATTTCCTTCTGGGCCTCGGTGCCGAGGTCGTGAAGTGGGCGGGCGGCGAACGCGGCGGCGGCCGCCGCGCGGCGCGCTGGCGGCAGATCCGGTAATCCTTGCAGCATGCGGTGGACGAGGCGGCCTCGTTTGAACTTGCGGCCGCCGTCATCCCCGAGCGGCGCGCGCATCGCCGGCTCATCCTCCTGCCGCGACGGGGCCAGCGGCTTGGGCGGCTGCGGCTCGGCCGCTGCTGGGGCCGTTGCCCAGGCAGGCAGGGGTCGCGGCGTCGCAACAGCTGTCCACGGTGCTGGCGGCGGTTGCCTCTCCTGCGCGCAGGTGATCCGCAGGACGGTGGCGCCGTCGGTTTCGCCTACCGCCGCCAGAAGCGCATCTTCCACCTTCTCCAGCTTGAGGGTGTCACAGGCGGCGTCCAGGGCGCGGGTAATCATGCCATACCAGCAACCATCCGGCTCGCCGCGGTCGCCCCGCCAACCGCAGACGATTAACCGGTCCTGAGCCCGTGTCATCGCCACATACAGAAGCCGGCGATACTCCTCCCGCTGTCGCTGTGCGCATGCTTCCTTCTCGCGCAATGCCACATTCTCATAAGCCTCGCTGGATGGCGGCCATAGCAGACCCTCTTCACCATCGCCGTCGACCGGCCACATCAGTGTCGGCAGCCGTGTCGGCACCTGCATGGTGTCAGGCAGAAACACGATCGGGGCCTGCAGTCCCTTCGCACCGTGGACAGTCATCACCCGTACGGCATCATTTTCCGCCTGTTCAAGATCCCGCTTGATCTCGACCGCTCCGGCGTCCAGCCATTGCAGGAAGCCTTGCAGAGATGGAGCATGAATCCGCTCGAACGCCAACGCAAGATCAAGAAACTCGGAAAGAGGATCTTCCGCATCCCGGCCCAGCCGCGCCAGCAGCTTGCGCCGTCCACCCAGGGGACCCAACACGCGCGCGTAGAACTCGAACGGGGGCATCGCATCTGCAATCGCCATCAACTCCGAGAGTTGGCGATGGGCTTCGGCGAGAATCGGGTTTTCTGCAGCTTTGCTGCCAAGCGCCTCCCATAGACTTGCGTTGCGGCCATAGGCGAGATCAAACAGGGTGGTCTCGTCGAAACCGATCAACGGTCCCTTCAACACCGACGCAAGAGTCAGATCATCGCCCGGCAACAAAACGAACCGCCCCACTGCCATCAGATCCATTACCGCCATCTGCTCGGTCAGGATCATCCGGTCGACACCCGCCACCGCCACATGGCGGTTTTTCAAGGCTCGGACCAGTTCCTCGACAAACGGCGTGCGCCGCCGCACCAGCACCATGACATCGCCCGCGGCGATCGGGCGTCCGGCTGATTCCAAAACTTCATAACCGCCGGTCATCACCTTGATGCGCTCGGCGATCAGCCGGGCGAGGCGCGTCTGCGGAGAGTCACCCCGAACCCGATCCACCGGCGGCTTCCACGGCAGAGGGTCCTCCATCGGCCGCGGCGAGACCGGCGGCCAGACCTCCACCGCCCCGCCGTCCAGCATGCGGTAAGCCTGGTGCACGATCGGATCGTTGTCCAGTGCGACACCGGCAGCATTGCCGGTCCCGGCAAACACGGCATCGACGGCAGCGAGCACGGCGCGGGTCGATCGGAACGACACTTGCAGGCTGAGAGGACGCCATAGGCCCTCCGTTGCCTGCACCCGATCTCCGAACCAGTCCCGGTTGGCGATGAACTGGGCCGGGTCCGCTCCCTGGAAGCTGAAAATGGACTGCTTGACATCGCCGACGGCAAACACCGTCCGGCCACCGGCGCGGGCGCTGTCGCCAGCGAAGAAATCCGAGGTCAGGGCACGAACGATGCGCCATTGCTCCGGGCTGGTGTCCTGCGCCTCGTCGATAAGGACGTGATCAATGCCGCCATCAAGCTTGTAGAGCACCCACGAGGTGTTGCCCTCCTTCTCCAGCAGCCGGGCGGTATAATCAATGAGGTCGTCGTAGTCGAGCAGCGAGCGGGCTTCCTTGAGCTGCTGGTAAACCGCGATCAGGGCATCGCCCAGCACCAGCACCGCTTCGGTGGCGCGGGCGCAGGTTGCCGCGCGGCAGCGCATCAAGACCGCCAGCATGCGTTCCCCCTCACGCCGAAGCGCCTCCGCGGCGCCGGGCGATTTCTTCGCCGGGCCTTGCGTGATCAGGCGCTGTCTGACGTCCCCGGCATCCGTCAGGAACGCTTTGCGGTATCCCTCGAACAGGTGCACACGCTCGCCCGGTGTTGCCGCCAGCCATGTAGCGATGATGGCCGCACGCTTGGCGTCTTGGGCGCTTCCGTTCGCAAGCGCCGAACATGCCAGACGCAAGGTGACCTCATCGCAGCTTCCATCCGCACAGGCATCGGCCACCAGGGATTCGGGTGTATCCCCAGGCGCGACACCGAGGCAGGTGCGGATGGCCTCCGCAGCGTGAACAGCCGATCCGCAGCGACCGATCAGGGCATTGACACGGCCGCGCTGGGCCGCCAGCGCCTTCATCAGATCGCCGAACTCGCTTTCGCGGACGTGACGGGTCACCTCCACCAGGGCCGCAGCCAGCACTCCTCCGCCCTGCTCCGCCGCCAGCAGGACCTCGTCGCGGGCCATCGCCATCAACTCCGCCTGATCGCGTTCGTCAAGGACGGCGGCATGAGGGACGATCCCGGCCTCGAGCGGAAAACGAGCAAGGATCGATTGGCAGAACGCATGAATCGTGTGGATGTTCAAGCCACCCGGGGCGTCGAGAACGCGGGCGAACAACTGACGTGCAAGGCGTCGTTCGCGGTCCTCCGGCTTGCGTCCCAACAGCTCAACAAGATGGCGTTCAAGCTTGGATTCGTCGGCGGCGGCCCAAGTTCCCAGTTCCTTGGCAATGCGCACGCTCATCTCCGCAGCCGCAGCCTTGGTGAAGGTCAGGCAAAGGATGCGCTGCGGCTGGGTTCCCGCCAGCATCAGGCTGAGAACACGATCGGTCAGCACCTTGGTCTTTCCGGTTCCGGCCGATGCGGCGACCCAGACCGAGGCACTCGGGTCTGCTGCCCCGCGCTGATCCGCATCCGCCCAACCGATGCCCACCGTGCCAACGTCCATTCCTTCCGTCCCCGCCTTTCAGTCTCCGCCATCGTGGCCGACCGCCGACCATTCCCGGACCCGCGCCAGATGCTCGTAATTGGAAAATCGTGGCGCCGCGCTCGGTCGCGGCCGCGCCGGATAGCAGGTTTCCGGCTGATCAAACACTGCGACCAGCTGCTGCAGACCGGATAACGCCGTATCCGCCAGTTGCTGAGGGTGATCTCCGGCGACGCTGCATTTGCCGGCCGGCTCGCCGCCCGTCAGTTGCCAGTATTCCAGCGCCCCGATCGGAGCGCCATCCACGGACTCGAAACATCCTGCCGCGGCCATTGCCGCCTCCAGCGGCAACTGCGGGGCAAACCCGCCGGCCACCTCCTTCTTGGTCGGAGGAGTACCGGTCTTATAATCGACGATCGCGAGTGTGCCGTCGGACATCAGGTCGATCCTGTCGGCGTTAGCGGTCAAAGCGAACGGCCCTGCCGGCGCTTCGAACACCAGCCGGCCCCGGACCTCACTGACGATGCGGCGGATATCCGCCCGTCGTTCCCGCTCCATCGCCAGAAACCAGTGGGCGATCCGTACGAACCGCGGCCACCAGAACGCGCGCACACCGGGACGTTCGAAATGATTCCCGAGTGCCAACCGGCCCGCCGCCAGCAACCGGTCCAGCCCATCGGTGGGAAGCATCCCTTGCGTATCTTTCAGGAACAAATCGAGCGCGCGATGGACGAATGAGCCGTAGTCTGCCGCGCCCGGATCGGCATCCAGCGGATCGAGCGGCCGCAATTTCAGGACATGCAGGGCGTAGATCGAATAAGGGTCCCGCATCCATTGCTCGATCTGGGTGACCGACAGCTGCCGCGGTCGCGCGGCAACCGGTGGACACGGTGCCGGCGGCTCGGCGGGAGAGGCCGCCATCGTCGCATCCAGCATGCGCTGCCAGTCGAGCCAAGGCTCCGCGCCGTCCAGGCACAACGGTTCGGTATCGTCCACGTTTGGCGCAGGTACGCCATCAAAGCGCGAAGAGCCCGTCCCGCGGATCAAATTGGCCAGCCTCAGCAGCCAGCGGGATTCCACGGTGGGCGTTCCTTCCACCCGCCGCGCCCGAGTCAACACGACCTCCGGCGCCGCAAAGGCCTGGGTGAAGTCATGCGCCGACTGCCCGATCCGCCGCTCCGGCACCGGCAGCCCGAATTCCGTCATCATCGGCCGACTCATCCACGGACTGCCGTCGATCTTCGGTGGCCAAGTTCCCTCATTAAGGCTGCCCAGGATCATCACATCCGCTCGCTGCAGGCGCGCCTCCAGCAGCCCCCAGATCGCCAGCCGAGGATGAGCGCCATAGCGCGGCCGAACCACCCGGCCCACCAGCAGCGCATCGAGGAAAGCCGGATAGGCCCCCGCCGCGATTGGCGGTAGAGCATCGGCGGCCTCGCTCAGTTCCGCAACGAATGTGGCGGCAGCTTCTCCGGCATCACCGCGCCAGAGCCGGTCCGCGCCGGTTTCCTCGTGGCTCCCCGCCAGCCGTTCGGCCAGGGAAACATGAGCGGCAATAAGCGCGCCGAGCGGGACACGACCCGCGCGGAAGAGAGCCGCAAGCGGTGCAGTGGCGGCGTCCAGTTCCGTTACCAGCCGAGACAACCGCCGCCAACGGCTCTCCTTCTCTTGGGCAGGCATCATGTGCTCGGCCGCCTCCGCCTCTGCTCCGGCAAGGGCGGCAGCAACCCCCGAGACACCTGGCTGCGGGCGCGGACCGCGCAGAACCAATCGCTCCAGCTGACGAACCAGATTGCGAAAGCTGCCCGGACGTTGACCGCCCGCCGCCAGCGGATGCTTGAGCATTGCCAGCAGCGGCACCGGTGCCAGATCCTCCGCCACCGCCCGGGCGACGAGCCGCAGAAAGGCGCCGGGCTGTGTCTGGGCGAGCGGCTGCCCCCCCGAATCGTCCACCACCAGGTTCCAACGCTGCAGTTCGGCAGCCACCCGCCGGGCGAGATTGCGATCAGGCGTGACGAGTGCGGCCGTTTTGCCTTTGGTTTCCATCGCCGCGCGCATGACAAGCGCAATGGCGCGTGCTTCTTCCTCAGGACCCGGCGCATCGACGCGGCTTATCCCGACCATCGCCGCGGCCGACACGGCGGCGCCCTCTCGCCACTGATCCGCGGTGGCGGCAGGCCGCAAGGCGCGGTTGATCATGGTACTGCGCTCAACGCGGCAGACCGCCGGCGCCGGAGTTGGCCACGGCGGGACATGGTGCCGGTGAACCCCAAGACGATCGAGCAGCCGCGCCATCCCGTACTGGGGATGAGAGGGCTCCAACGCATCCCATGTCTCGTCGTCGGCATCCTGATCCAGGCCCGGCAGAACCACCGCACCGTGCGGCAGCCGGCTCACGGTCACCAGCAATTCCGCCGTCGCGGGAATGCTGCCGGTGGATCCGGCGCCGAACACCGGTGTCGCAGGAGGTGCTTCCCGCCACGCCTGCGCCTGGGCCTTGATCAGTCGGTTGCGGTGATCGGCGGGATCGAGGCATCCCTCCTCGGCCAGTACACGCGGCCAGTGTTCGACGACGATGGCAAGAAAGTCGAGAGTCAGTTCCCAATGCTGCGCGAAGCGTTCGGGCACAAGCTCGCCAAGGCGGCGAAAATCCAGCCCTTCGGTATGAATCTGATCGAGCAGCCGGGCCAGCTCGGCGGCTAGTCGTGCTGCCTGGTCGGCGCTGGCAGCCTTCCGGCCGAAGGCAAGGATTAGCCGGGTCAACAAAAGTTGACGGCGCAGAGCAGGGATTGGCGGCGGCAGCGAGAGCCCGACAGAGAGCCCGCTGGATTGCTCACCCGGATCGTGCAGCGCAAGCTCCTCTTCATCGATATCACCGATCGGAGAGATCCGGGGCAGGAGCATGGCGCGCCCCCCCGACTGGCGAAGAAACGCATCGGTCAACGCGCGAGCGCTTCGGCGGCTCGGCACCAGAACCCGAACCGCAGAGAGGGCTGCCGGATCGGTCGCGAGATCGGCCACGATGCCCGCCGCCAGCGCATCGACAAAGGGGGTGCCGGCGGCAATGTTGAGCACCCGCGGTGTCTGTCTTCCCCTCCCGGTTTCAGCGCCGCCGGCGCCGCCATCGGCTGGGGTCATGTGTCGCTTGCGCTCATCGCAGAGAAAACGTCCGGCGAAGCAAGCCGAGCCGCCACCGCCTCGATATGCTGCGGCTGGCCGACATGAAACCAGCAGCCGTCATGCACCAGACCGTGCAGACGACCCGTCGCAATAGCTCGGTCGTAAAGAACATTGAGCGAGAACGCGCCCTTCGGGACATCGACGAACAGACGCGGGTGGAGCAGTTGCACGCCGGTGAACAGGTATGGCGCATGATCAGGATCCTGTCGCCGACGCAACCGGCCCCGCTGCCCCATGAAGAAGTCTCCCGCGCCCTCGTAGTGGGGCGCTGCGACGACGCGATGCAAAAGCAGCAAGGCATCCATCTCGGCTTCGTCCCAGGCGTCGGCAAGGTTGACCAGCGCCGGGCGCGGCCCGTTGAGCAGAACAATATCGCTGTTGACGACGAAAAAGGCTTCCGGGCCTAACAAAGGCAGTGCACGCGCAACACCACCGCCCGTCTCCAGCCGTTCCGGCTCGAAGGAGACGATGCACCGGATCCCCTGCCGCTCATTTTGACTACGATCCCGCAGGTGATTCTCGATCTGCGCGCCGAGATGGTGCACGTTGACAATGGCTTCCTCGACACCCGCCTCCTCCAGCCGATCGAGAGCGCGATCGAGCAGCGTGCGTTCGGCCACATGGATCAGCGGCTTGGGAATCGTCTCGGTGATCGGGCGCATCCTGAGACCAAGACCCGCTGCCAGCACCATGGCGCGACGAGGAATGCGGGCCAGCGAGGCGCCGCCTATTGGGCTGCGTGCCGACATGCCGGAATTCCCCTTGCCTGAAGCGGCAGATGACGCGCGAACCACATCGCGACCGGAGCCAATTGAGGCGCCGCCAAGGCACTGTTCAACAGCCGCCAGACGCGCGGAATGTGTCGAAGATAGGCGGGCTTGCCGTCGCGCACGCACAACCGCGTAAAGATGCCGATCACCTTGGCGTGGCGCTGGGCTGCGAGCACGCGGAATGCGGCTTTGAACGCGGCTCTATCGAGGCTGGGAAATGCACCGAGGTAGCGCGCCAGCATTGCATCCTTGAGGACGGGGGGCACATCACGGCGCGCATCCTCAAGCAGCGACATCACGTCGTAAGCGGCCGGTCCGGCAACCGCGTCCTGAAAATCGAGGAGTCCACACCCGCGCACGCCCTGCCGCTGGGAAATCCGGATCAGGTTGTCGACATGATAGTCGCGCAAGACGAGCGTTCGCGGTTTGACATCCGTGGCCTTCAGCACATCGAGCCATGCCGCCACGTATTCCTGACGCGCCTCAGCCGAAGTCGGCTCCCCCAGAACCGCCGGCAAATACCAATCGGTCAGCAGGCAAGCCTCGTCGAGGTAGCGCGCAGCATCATAGGTCGGCAAGTCGGCCGGAACCGCCTCCGCCGATGGCCGCCGATGCAGAGCGATCAGCACATCGGTCGCCAGCGCATAAAGCGGCCCCGGTTCGGCACCGCAATCGAGCAGCCGAGTGTAGGTATCATCGCCAAAATCCTCAAGAAGCAGGAGGCCTGCTTCTGCGTCCGTGGCCAGTACGCGCGGAGCGCTGAAGCCGAGACGGCACAAATGGTCCGACAGCAGGGCAAATGGCCGGACATCCTCCTTCGGTGGCGGCGCATCCATCAATACTGCGTGGCGATCCCCATCAACAAGACGCCGGTAGCTGCGAAACGAGGCGTCTGCCGCCAGTAGGTGCTGGCCGCACCCAGCCCAGCCGTGGTCTGCGAGGAACGCTTGGATACGGGATTTCCGTTCAGTCAATCCCCACCTCCGCCAGGCGTTGGTGCCAGTTGCCACCGCCGGCAACGATCACGCGGCGAACGCCTGGTTGCGGCCCTGGCTGGAACGTGAGGTTCAGCCGGTGCGCGGGAAGGAGTGGAAGAACCCGCTCCGGCCACTCGATCAAGGAAATGCCGTCGATCATCGCTTCTTCGATCCCCAGCTCGTAAGCCTCCTCGGGCGCCGAGAGGCGGAAGAAATCAAAATGATATACCATGTCTTCGAAGGGTGCCGTCGGGGGATACATCTGAACCAGCGTGAACGTTGGGCTTGGAACTTCCTCGTCCGGTCTGCCGCGGGTACGGATGAACGCGCGTGCGAATACGGATTTTCCTGCCCCGAGGGTGCCAAAAAGCGCGAAGATGTCGCCGACGCGCGCAAGCGGGGCGAGGCGGGCAGCGAGTGCGACGGTTGCCGATTCGTTTGGCAGGAGAATCGCCGTGCTTCTTGCTTCTTGTTTCCTGCCCTCGTCCATCCTTCGCCGCTCGGCAAATAATTGAGAAGCGCCCCCTCTCAGAGGGGAAAAACCGGTAGCCTTGCCCCCGTCGCGGGCGCTTGAATGCAACCGTTCGGGTCGTCATGTTGAAGCCACCATGCGAACGGGACAATAATAACCGCGAGTGCAGGAGTTTCCATGTCCAATCATCCGTTGCAGACGGACGTCGCCATTATCGGCGCCGGGCCTACGGGTCTGTTTGCCGTGTTCGAGTGCGGCATGCTGAATATGACATCTCACGTCATCGATGCGCTTCCGTCCACGGGCGGGCAATGTTCGGCACTTTACCCCGAGAAGCCGATCTTCGACATCCCTGGATTTCCTCGGCTTCTTGCTCACGATCTGGTAGCGAGGCTGGAGCAGCAGGCAGCACCGTTCAAGCCCACGTACCACCTCGGACAACAGGTGGTGGCGCTGAGCCCGCAAAATGGTGGCCGCTGGCTGGTGGAAACGTCCGCCGGAACACAAATTACGGCAGCGGCGGTACTGATCGCTGCCGGGGTCGGCGCGTTCGGCCCGAATCGGCCGCCGCTTCCAAAGATCGAGTCGTACGAGCAGCAACCCGCGGGACGAGGGGTGAAATATTTCGTCAAGCGGCGGGAAGACTTTCGCGGACGCAAGGTGGTGATCGCAGGGGGCGGCGATTCGGCGGTTGACTGGGCGTTGTCGCTGGCGGATGTGGCGGCAGGCATCGCGGTGATTCACCGGCGTAACAAGTTCCGGGCCGCGCCCGAGAGCGTGCGCAAGCTTCACGAATTGGCCGACAAAGGCGTTATCGATCTCGTCATCCCATTCCAGCTGTACGAACTCGAAGGCTCAGGCGGCGTCCTGCAGGCGGTGATCGTGCGTGACCTCGACCGCACGACGCGGCGGCTGCCGGCTGACGTCCTGCTGCCGTTCTTCGGCCTCTCGCAGCAGCTGGGACCGATTGCCGAGTGGGGACTGGAGCTGCAGCGCCATCATGTTGCGGTGGATCCATCCACCTGCGCCACCGGACGGCCGGGTATCTTCGCAATTGGCGACATTGTCACCTACCCCGGCAAGCTGAAGCTGATCCTGACCGGTTTTGCCGAGGCGGCAACGGCTGCGCATGCAATCTTCCCGCTGGTCCACCCGGGCGAGGCTCTGCACTTCGAATACTCCACCACCAAGGGAGTGCCGGCGGCGCAAGAAAGCACCGCGTAAAAGAGGCATCTGCAATCAACGGCAGGATCAAGAGGCTCCGTTAAATTCTTCCAGCAGGGCCTGAATCCGAACGGGGTCGGTCTGCTCCATGATCTGCTGCGCGCGGTAGGCAGCCGCCCCGATTTCGAGGTCGAGGATCTGGCGCTTGACCCGGGGGATGCTGGCGGAGGTCATCGAAAGCTCACGGAACCCAAGGCCGAGGAGCAAGCCGGTCATGCGGGGATCGCCCGCCATCTCCCCGCAAACGCTCGCCGGAATCCGGGATCGGAGCGCAGCGGCGGCGGCGAACTGGATCAACCGCAATACCGCCGGATGCAAAGGATCATAAAGGTGAGCGACCCATTGATCGCCGCGATCGATGGCCAGGGTGTACATGGTAAGGTCATTGGAGCCGATGGCGAAGAAATCGCTGACCTGCGCCAGCGCATCGGCCGTCAGCGCCGCCGCCGGAACCTCGATCATCGTGCCCAGGGGCGGCAAGGCAATTGGGAACGCCGCGCCGCGCCGGTGCAGCTTGCGAGCGGCCCGGGCGAGAATTTCCCGCGCCGCACGAACCTCCGCGATGGTGGTGACCAGCGGCAGGAGAATGCGGACGGGACCATGAGCGCCGGCCCGCAGGATGGCCCGGAACTGGGTTTCCAGCAGTTCCGGGCGGGCCAGCGACAGCCGAATACCGCGCATGCCGAGCAGCGAGGTGCCGCTTTGCCCGAACTCGCCGGTAAGCGCCTCGATCCTTACTTCCCCGCCAAAGTCAGGGGTGCGGATCGTTACCGGGTGCCCCTGCGCCCGCTCGACGATATCGCGCAGCAACTCGTATTGTTCATCTTCGCTCGGCGGCGAGGGGCGATTGAGGAACAAGAACTCGCTGCGAAGCAACCCGATCCCGAGGGCCCCGACATCGCTCACGCCTTGCATCTCCATCGGCAACTCGACATTCGCTTGAAGATGAATTTCCACGCCATCGCGCGTAACCGCCGGCCGCTTGGCCAGTCGCACCAGCCGTCTCTTGTCGCGCAGACGCTCGCTGCGGCGATGACGAAACGCCGTGACGGTCTCCGCGGCTGGATTGATGACAACTCGGCCGAGATCCCCATCGACAAAAACGCGGTCACCGGTCTTGACCGCACCGATTAGGCCAGGCACGCCGAGGACGGCAGGAACCCCCAGGGCACGAGCCATGATCGCAGTGTGGCTCTGTCGCCCGCCCGACATCGCGGCGATGCCGACAACTTTGTGTGGATCCAACTGAGCGGCATCGGCCGCGGTCAGTTCATCAGCAACGACGACGCCGCCCTTGGGGATCGATAGCGCGGTTGAGCCCGCTTTCTTGATAAGATGCTGAATCAGACGGCATCCGACTTCGCGGATGTCATCGCTGCGGGCGGCCAGATAGGCATCCTGCATTGCTTCGAAGCCCAAGGTGATGGCATTGATTTCTGCCTGGACTGCGGCTTCCGCGTTGATGTGATCGTTTACGATGCGCTGATCCGCACCCCGCACCAGCCGCGAGTCCTTGAGCATGTGAAAGTAGGCGTCGAGCAGATAACCGATCTCCTCGACAGCTGTGCCGGAGATATTATTGGCCTTGCCGCGCAACTTGGCCTGGAGGCGCGCCACCTGACGCCGCGCACTGCTGGCGGCAGCCTTCAGGCGCTTGCGCTCCGCTGGCACATCCTGGGCGGCAATGAGATACTCCGGCACTTCGCCAAGACCGCCCTCGCGGACATAGGCGGTTCCCATTCCGATTCCCGGCGATACACCGAATCCATCAAAAACCAGCTCCTTTGGAGCTTTCTGGACCATAACCTCCCCTGTTGTCTCTTTATTGCTCTGCTTGTTGATTGTTTTGCTGCCTCTTCCGGCTGCACACTGCAGCGGCTACCGAAAATCAGTCCTCCTCGAACTTCGCCGTAATGATACTCGCGAGGACACGGATCGCCTCTTCCGCTTCCCGCCCCACGGCAGTGATCTCAAGCTCGGTTCCCGGCCCCGCGGCAAGCATCATCAGGCCAAGAATGGAGCGTCCCGAGACCGTCTGCCCGCGCTTGATCACCGTAATTTCCGCGTCGAAGCCGCGCGCCAGCTTGACGAATTTTGCCGCTGCGCGCGCATGCAAGCCGCGCCGGTTCGAGATGACCGCCGTGCAGCGATAGACCTCGCCATCGCGACTGCATTTGGCTTCATCCAAATTCAGGTGTCCTCTTGGGTCAGCAGACGGGAGGCGATGTTGATATACTTGCGCCCGGCTTCCTGGGCACTCTGGGTCGCTTGCTCCAACGATTCCGTCTGGCGCACGCTCGCCAGCTTGATCAGCATTGGAAGATTAACACCGGCAATCACTTCGACATTGGCTTTGTCCATAATCGAAATGGCGAGGTTGGAAGGGGTGCCTCCAAACATATCGGTAAGCAGAACAACGCCGTTGCCTTCCTCTGCCTGCGCAACCGCCTCAAGAATCTGGGCGCGGCGCTGCTCCATGTCGTCGTCAGGACCGATGCAGACGGCGGATATGTTGACCTGCGGCCCCACCACATGTTCCAAAGCCGCGATCAATTCCTCGGCGAGGCGCCCGTGGGTGACGAGCAGCATTCCGATCATGTGAATAATATTCCCCACTTGCCGCGCGCGGCGGCTATTTCTGTGCCTTGTTCAGGTCCCTGTGATGAAGGTGCACGGGATACCCTTCGTCCTGTAACCACTGACCGAGTTCCTCGGCAATAAAAACCGACCGGTGGCGCCCACCGGTGCACCCGATGGCGATGGTCAGGTAGCTTTTGCCCTCTGCTGCGTATCGCGGCAACAACGGTCGCATCAGCCCGCCAAGTGTCTTCAAGAATGGCTGCAGCCCTTCGTCTCGGCGAATAAAGCGGGCCACCGGCACTTGCAGCCCATTCATGGGTCGAAGTTCAGGGTCATAATGCGGATTTGCCAGAAAGCGAACATCAAAGACCAGATCGGCATCCCGGGGAAGTCCGAGACGGAACGAAAAGGAAGTCACGAATATCGACATCCCCGCTTGCGCAGCCATGTCAAAGTGGCCGTCAACAATCCGTTTCAACGCACCGGGAGACAAGTTTGTCGTGTCGATCACCAAGTCCGCCCGCGCACGAAGCGGCGCAATCAACTCCCGTTCTACCGCAATTCCATCGCTGACAGGACGGCTGGCGGCAAGCGGATGGCGATGGCGGGTTTCGGTATAGCGCCGGCGCAGTGCATCGTCATCGCAGTCGAGAAAAACCAGCTTGACCTCGCCTTGGCTGCCCAGCGCCAGCCTGTCGATTTCGCCCAGCGCGCGCTCGACGGCGAAGTCGCGGGTTCTGACGTCAATGCCGAGGGCGACAGGAACAAGCGGCGCCGTTTCCGCAGGCAGCACGAGGTGGCCCAGCAGCGAGAGGGGAACATGATCAATCGCCTCATACCCAAGATCTTCAAGCGCCTTGAGAGTCGTTGTCTTACCTGCTCCCGACATCCCCGTGACCAGCAGAATCCGCCGGCATCGCTCCTGCTTTTCCGGGTGGGGGGCGCGCCCAGATTGTGGAATTTTGTTCGGGGGTGAGGCGGCACTCATTTCATCAATATTATACCTCTAGTGGCAAGCTGTACCGCAAGCCGAACTTTTGCGGCAGCAGACACCTCGAATGCGAAAAGCCGAAAACATGGCAGGTTCACGTCGAGAATCCGAGCCTGCTGTGGATCGGGCATGCGTTCCACTTCCGCAAGCGGGACAAGATCAATGACCGCGACAAGCGGTGCCGACGGACGTGCATCGAGAGAAATCACGCCGAAGCCGCGCACTTCCAGCAAGCCATGGATCGCCGAGGGAGCCATCGCCATCAACATGTGCCCGTTCTGTTCGACGTCGGTATAATCGTCGGAGACGAGTTCACCACCTTCGTCGAGCAGCCGCAGTGCCAGGTCCGATTTGCCTGAGCCTGAAGCGCCCCGCAGAAGCACGCCACGCCCGTCGATCGAGATGCAGGTACCGCGAAGCCTGACCATGGGCGGCACGGTGGCGCCGAGCCGGCCTGCGAGTCAATATCCGCAAGGCGGGTTCATCTGCGTCAAACCTTGCGGCCGCATTTGATCGAAACGATGCGGACTTGAGAGGCGATCGCAGCCGATGATGGGTTTTCTCGGCATTCTCTTTTGACTAGATTCCAATCGGAACGTCGTCTTTCATTCTCGCGATGGCAAGGCCGCCATGCCGAAAGTCCGCATCGTCGCCGATTATTATGCGAACGGTTATCAGCTCGACGAGGACGCGCAGCGGCGGGGGAACCTTCCGATCAGCACCCAACTGAGGGACCGGTTGACCGCCTGGAATGACGAATACGAGATGCGGTGTCGACCGGGCGCCTATGAAGATATCTGCGGGATGCGGTTCGACTTCGTGGCGTTCGCGGCAAAAGGGCTTGAGATCGCCAAGGCGGTGAAGCGGGAGCTGCCGGGCTGGACGGTGACGTACTGGGACGAGGCACTCGACTGGTATCTCTCGCGGGAGCCGCGAAGCTACGATCCGGCGCGGGCTGAGTACGAGATCACGCTAAAGGACGCTATCGCCAGCAAGGCGGCAGTCAAATCCTGCCCTCCACGATGATCCGGAACCGCTCAAGATAGCGGGCCTTGGCAACGTCCGGTGGCTCCGGATCGAGGCAAACGCCGGAGGCGCGTACAGGACGGCCGAAGATCTTGCGCGCCTCAGGTTCCGAAAATCCCGCCAGTCCGACGGCCTCGAGATATGCTGCCATTCTGTCGGCACGATGGATCAACGCCGCGAGTTCTTCCGGCAGGACCGCCGGCAATCCAAAGCGGATGTGAATCGCGCTCATCAATCTCTTTTCGAACGCCTTGTAATCAAGGCCGACAGCAGCCTTGAACGGCGTGATCAAGTCACCGATGACGTATTCCGCGGCATCGTGAAGCAACGCGGCAAGTCGTCCCTGCGACGACAGGCGCGGCTTGAGGTGAGAGGTCAATTCCTCGACCAGCAGGCAGTGCTGAGCCACGGAGAACGCCCAGGCGCCTGAGGTCTGGCCGTTCCATCGTGCCTCGCGGGAGAGGCCGTGGGCGATATCCTCGATCTCGACATCGAGAGGCGATGGATCGAGCAGGTCGAGTCGTCGCCCGCTCAGCATCCGCTGCCAGGCACGGGAGGGACATGCCGCCTCCGCCTTGATTTGCTTGACTGCCTGCCGCGATGTTGTTTGTGTGTCGGGAGCGGGGGACTTCGAAGTGCGCTCGGTCATCTCAACGGACGGCGGCCGGCAGACGGACGACGAACCGGGCGCCACAGACGGTTCCGTCCCGGCGGCGGCGGTTCTCGGCATAGATCGTGCCTTCCAGCGCCTCGACGATCTGCTGGGAGATGCTAAGACCGAGGCCGGAGTGGGTGCCGAACTTCTCACCGTGTGGCCGCTCGCTGTAGAACCGCTCGAAAATGGATTTTTCCTTCCCTTCCGGAATACCGGGGCCATCGTCGACCACTTCGGTGATCACGCTGGTCTTGTCACGCATCGCACGGATCCTGACTTGGCCCCCGGGCGGGCTGAACGACAACGCGTTCGCCAGCAGGTTCCGGAACACCTGAACGAGCCGGGTCTCGAGACCCCGGACGATCAGCGACTGTTGCCCCGGCATGTCGACCCGCAGGCGCACGTTGCGCTGCTTGGCCGCGGTTTCCGTAACGTCAATGAGAACGTCAAACAGATCCCGGAGATCGACAGGAACCGCCCGGGCTCGGGCCAGTTCGACGTCCAGGCGGGAGGCATCGGAAATATCGCTGATCAGTCGGTCGAGACGACAGACATCATCCGCAATAATGCTGAGCAGCTTACGACGCTGCTCCGGATCGTTGACGCGGTTCGCCGTTTCCACCGCGCTGCGCAGTGACGACAACGGATTCTTGATCTCATGGGCAACATCTGCGGCGAACCGCTCGATCGAATCCATTCTCAGCCGCAGCGCCGCCGTCATCTGACGCAAGGCCCGGGCGAGAACGCCAATTTCGTCGCTCCGCCTGGAGTAATCGGGAATCGTATGTTCCAGGCTGCTGTCCCGGCGTACCCGCTCCGCAGCCGCGGCGAGCCGCAGCAGGGGCCGTGCGATGGTGCCGGCGAGATAGAGGCTGAGCATTACGGTAACGACGAGGCTAACAGCAAAAATCTTGAGGATCTCGATGCGAACGCCAATCACCGCGGCATCGATCTCCCGCGAACTCTTGCTCAGCATCAAGGCGCCCAGCACCTGCTTGTAGCGTTGCACCGGGGCAGCAACGCTGAGCATCGTGCCGCCAGAGGACACGGCACGAACACCATCGGCCACCTCACCCCGCAACGCCATCATGATTTCGCTGTAATCGGCTGCGACCTCGACCGGTTTTTCCGTGTAGATCTCGACTCCGCCGGTTTCCGGGTGACGGTCGAAGATTCGTACAACGGCCTCGAGCACTTGATTGAGACGTTGCTCGCTGGTGGGTGGTGGCGGCAATTCCTGAATCTGCACGGTACCGCCCGGGCCGACAAGAAGGCGGCTGTCGGCCAGCAGCGTCCCGTCGACGCTGAACAGGCGGGCTCGGGTACCGGATGCCTCGACCAGCCGCCGAACCATTTGCGTGGTCACTGTCGGTTTGAACGCTTCCACACCGGCCGCATCGACGGTCGCTGTCGCCTCGCCCAGCGCAGCGGCGAAAAGCTCGGTCTGCGTGCGCAACGCCGCAAGTTCCGCCGCAATCAGGCCGCGGCGGTAATCGGCCAAGTACAACAACCCGGCGGCGAGGATCAGCAATGCCAGAATATTCACGGCCAAAATTCGCCGCGTAATCGGCGACATCGCGTGTCGGCGGATTGCTCCAGCGCTCAGCTTCATGACATTCGTCTAGGAGCCCCTGCCTGATCGCAGGACTGGCCGCGCCGTTGCGTTTGCATCTCGTCGGTCAATCGGATCGCGATCCTGCCGCCGAGCGCCAGGATGGTCAAGTTGTTCGCCGGCGACCAGCAAAATTTTCCGATAGCCTTTTTCAAAGGTCGGACCTTACGGAGCGCGATACCGGTAGCCAACCCCATAGAGCGTCTCTATATGCGCAAACTCGGAGTCGACCTCCTTGAATTTCTTGCGCAGCCGCTTGATGTGGCTGTCGACGGTGCGGTCGTCGACATAGATATGCTCGCCATAGGCGGCGTCGATCAGTTGATCGCGGCTCTTGACGTGACCAGGCCGCCGAGCCAACGCCTGCACAAGGAGGAACTCCGTTACCGTCAGATTGACGGGCATCGCCTTCCACGTGCATAGGTGCCGCGCCGGCTCCAGCACCAACTCCCCCCGGCGCATGATGTCCTCGTCCTCTCCGGCAACAGTGGTTGTGCTGCGCCGCCGGAGGACTGCACGGATACGCTCGATCAGCAGCCGCTGCGAAAACGGCTTGGTGATGTAGTCATCGGCGCCCATCCGCAGGCCGATCACCTGGTCGATCTCGTCGTCCTTGGAGGTCAGAAAGATCACTGGAAGGTCGCTCTGCTGGCGCAGCCGGGTTAACAGCTCCATACCGTCCAGCCTCGGCATCTTGATATCGAGAACCGCCAGATCGACCGGCTTGCGCAGCAGCCCGTCCAGCGCCTCGGCGCCATCCTTGTAAATATCGACGCTGTAGCCTTCCGCCTCGAGACTCATGGCCACCGAGGTCAGAATGTTGCGGTCGTCGTCGACTAGGGCAATCGTCGTCATGGTGTTGTCCCGTCTCTTCCGCGCGGAGAACCCTTCGGTCGGCAGAGCCCTCACCGGAGTTCCTGGCTGAAAGAGCATATCACGTAGCCACGAGTGGGTGCAGGGTAGAGGACAACCTCAGTCAGGGAAACG
>CAZFBS010000026.1:0-42405 GCA_964517265.1 uncultured Rhodospirillaceae bacterium
AGGGCGCCAAGCAGGCGCTGAAGCTTTTGAAAGAGGGCGGCCATATCGCCATGCTGGTGGATCAAAAGATGAACGACGGCGTGCCGATTCCGTTCTTCGGCCGCGAGGCGATGACTGCCCCCGCCCTGGCGCTGTTTGCCATGCGCTTTCGATGTCCGGTACTGCCGGGGCGGATCGAGCGCCTCCATGGTGCCCGCTTTCGCATCACCGTACTGCCGCCGATGGAATTCGAATGGAGCGGAAACCGTCAAGCCGATGTCATGGCCGCGATGGCAAAGGTTAACGCCCTTTTGGAACAGTGGATACGCGAGCGCCCGGAGCAGTGGCTGTGGTTGCACCGCCGCTGGCCCGATTCTCGGTGACACCATACGTCCACTCCATACGCCTCCAACGTCCGCCAATGCATCGCTACAGCAGCGTGCCCTGCTTTTCGTCGGCCTTTCTTGCCGAAGCGCGCCGCTCGCGACGAGCTAACGTGCTATCGACGATGGCGCTGCGTTCGCCGTCGTGCATGCGGATCGCGACCGGCATCGCCGGCTTCAGCATGCTTGCAGACGTCAGCGGAGCGCCGGCTTGGTCATGGATTAAAGCGAAGCCCCGCTCCAGCACCCGCTGGTAGGAGTAGCTCTCGAGCAGGGCGGCCGAATGCGCAAGCTGCCGGGTGTGCTCGCGAAGACGTGTCGCGATAACTGCGTCAAGCGCGCGCGTCTCGGTGGCAAGGCGGCGGCTCTCCTGCTCGATCCGCTTGACGGGGCTGATCAGCCGGGCGCCCAGGTGGGCAAGGTGCTGCTTCCTGCGGTCGAGGCCGATGAGCAGGCTGTTGCCGAGACGATCGCTCCAGTCATCGAGACGCTGCCGCGCCTCCTCCACCAGTTGGATCGGTTTCGGCAGGCCGCGGCCAAGGCCCTCGATGCGAACACGCCGCTCGGCGATCATCCGGCTGGCTCCGCCGATCAGCCGTGCTTCCAGACCCACCACCCGTGTTAGCAGTTCGCTCCGCACCGGCACGGCCAGTTCGGCGGCGGCGGTCGGTGTCGGCGCCCGCATGTCCGATGCGAAGTCGATCAGGGTCGTGTCCGTTTCGTGGCCCACAGCCGAAATTAGCGGAATGATGCTGGCGGCCGCCGCCCGGACGACAATCTCTTCATTAAACGCCCACAGATCCTCGAGGCTGCCGCCCCCTCGGGCGACGATAAGGATGTCCGGGCGCGGCACATCCGCCACCGGCAGCCGATTGAAGCCGTCGATCGCGGCCGCAACCTGCTCGGCCGCGCCATCCCCCTGAACCGCCACCGGCCAGATCAGCACCCGGCGCGGAAACCGATCGGCAAGTCGATGAAGGATGTCGCGTATGACGGCGCCTGTCGGCGACGTCACCACGCCGATCACCTGCGGAAGGTAGGGGATCGGCTTCTTGCGCTGAGGGTCGAACAGACCTTCGGCCGCCAGCCGCTTGCGGCGATCCTCAAGCAGCTTGAGCAGCGCGCCTTCCCCGGCGAGCTCCATCGATTCGGCGATGATCTGGTACTCCGATCGACCCGGATAGGTCGAGAGTCGGCCGGTAACGATCATGTCCATGCCGTCTTCCGGCTGGACGCCGAGCTTATGAGCGGATGCCCGCCAGCAGCACCCCTTCAGCACCGCGCTCTCGTCCTTGAGCGTGAAATAGAGGTGACCAGACACCGCGCGGCGAAATCCGGTGATCTCGCCTCGGACCCTTACGCGCTCGAACCCCCGCTCGACATGCCGTTTCAGCGCGGCTGAGATCTCCCCGATGCTCAGAACGGGCAGGTTGTGCGGGACGCCTTCGATGTTAGGATGTGCGCTCATCCGCTACAGTATGACGCAAAGCCGGCAGCGGAGCAAAAGGGTCCGGGACCAAAGAGCCCGGGATCAAGAAGGGGGTATGCGAGGGATGAAGGTTCTGGTGGTGGGCTCCGGAGGACGCGAACACGCACTCTGCTGGGCAATTTCCCGCTCGCCGCGATGCGAGCAGCTTTATTGCGCCCCCGGCAATGCCGGAATTGCCGAGATTGCCTGCTCCATTGCGGTCGCCGCCGAGGACATCGAGGGTCTCCTGGCGTTTGCCATCGGCGAAGCCATCGATTTCGTGGTCGTCGGTCCCGAGATACCGCTCGTCGCCGGCCTTGTCGATCGGCTCGAGGATGCCGGCATCAAGGCGTTTGGGCCTCGGGCCGAGGCCGCGATTCTGGAAGGCTCGAAGGCGTTCATGAAGGACCTTTGCGCGCGGTACGACATCCCGACGGCCGCTTGGCGCCGCTTCGACGAACCCGACGCGGCCAAGGAGTTCATTCGAGTGCACGGAGCACCGCTGGTGGTCAAGGCGGATGGCCTCGCGGCCGGCAAGGGCGTCATCATCTGCCGCACCGACAACGAAGCGTTCGCGGCCATCGACCACATCTTGATTGAGGGCGCCTTCGGCGAAGCCGGTGCGGCGGTCATCGTCGAAGAGTTTCTCGAAGGCGAGGAGGCCAGCTTCTTTGCTCTTGTCAACGGCACGACAATGGTCCCGCTGGCCTCCGCCCAGGACCACAAGGCGGCCTTCGATGGCGACGAAGGACCCAACACCGGAGGTATGGGGGCCTATTCACCGGCGCCGGTGGTCACGCCCGAGGTTGCCGGGATGATCATGGAGCGGATCATGTGGCCGACGGTGCGGGCGATGGCGGCTGAGGGGCGCCCCTACGCCGGGCTCCTCTACGCCGGGGTGATGATCACGAACGAGGGGCCAAAAGTTTTGGAATTCAACGTTCGCTTCGGTGATCCTGAGTGTCAGCCGCTGATCATGCGGATGAAATCGGATGTACTGGAGGCCCTGAGCGCCTGCCGCGACGGACGCCTGGATCAGCTCGAGCTTGAATGGCATGACGATGCCGCCTTGACCGTGGTCATGGCCACCCGAGGTTATCCGGGCCCTTATCCGAAAGGCTCAGTAATTCGCGGCCTGGAGAGGGCGGCGGCCGTCGACGGCGTCGTCGTTTTTCATGCCGGAACAGAGGTTGCCAACGGCGCGTGCGTGGCCAGCGGCGGGCGTGTTCTCGGCGTCACTGCCCGCGGAGGATCAGTGGCGGCGGCGAAACAGCGGGCCTATCAGGCGGTAGACAGCATCGACTGGCCGGAAGGGTTCTGCCGCCGCGACATCGGCTGGCGCGCCATCGCCCGCACCACGGCATGATCGTGGGCATGATCCTGGCCTGAACGTGGCGCCGATTTCGACCGGCTGCGCTTTGTCATCCGCCGTGGAAAAAAGAAGGGCGGCCGAAGCCGCCCTTTGCAGGAAAAACGACGAGCGCTTTGTTGTTAGAAACTGGCAGTCACGGCGATCGTACCGCCCCAACCATCGGTATCGGACGTATTGGCAATCGTGGCCGCGGCGGGCCCGGCCGGGGTCTCGGCTTCGTCATCAAACAGGAAGAAGCCACCGATCAGACGAATGCCCGGCCCGAGTGTGTAGGTTCCAGCAAGGGCGCAATTCAAGTGTTTGACATCGCCGGTCCCTGCAGCCTGCCAGCCGACGGCGGTGCCTCTGACGCAACTCACGCCTGCGGCATAGGGGCCGACCTCGTAGCGTGCACCCGCCGACCACACGCTGCTTCTCAAACTGCGTTGGTCGTCAAAATTCCCTGGGGTGTCACGACCGGACGTGATCTGACGGAACGCGCCGCCGACGGTGAACCCGGCTACCGTCATCTGGCCGCCGAGGCTGTAGCCCAGCGTGCCGCCCGGATCGACATCCGCGAACGCCGAGAGATCCTGCCGCTGGTTCTGATGCCGCACACCCGCGGAGAGCTGGACGCCAACGCCGCCAAACGCTTCGCGGTAGTTGATCGCGGCTTCCGTGCTGTCGTGATAGCGGCCGTTGTTATTGAGAACGCCGAAGTTGGCGTTATTGGTGGTGTTACTGTCCTCGGCGGCCTGCGGTGCATAGCTGACCCCGACCTGGAACCCGGCGTACCGAGGTGTTATGTACATGATCCGGTTGGCGTCACCGTTGCGAATGCCGCCAGGGGTGCTGATATCACCGAGCGAGGTGCTGGTAAGAATGCCGCTCTGGGCACCAGCGGCATCGACATACATGCCGACATTGACGACGTCGCCGTCGTCGACGCTGATACCCCCGTTCGGGGCCGAAACATGGAGCAGTTCGGTCGCGCTGTCCTCAACGCCCAGCTTGACTTGACCCAGGCGATCGCTCTGCAGGAACAGGAACGTCTCGTCGACCATAAAGGAACTGTTGGCCGCTTCGAGTTCGACCTGAACACCGACCGAAATGCCGTTGTCGAGGGTCGTCTGGCCGGTAAAGCAGATTTCGGAGTTTGTTTTCTGATCAATCGAACTCGGCTTGAAGCCGCGCGTGTTGCGGTTCGCATCCGTGTCCGTGAAATCCTGGTCGAGCCCGACCACCCACTGCTGATGAAAACCATGAATTTCAAGTTGAATGCGCTCGGCGGCGTCGGCGCTTCCCACCCCCCCGGCAATCAACCCCGCCGTCGCCATGGCGGTGGTGGCATAAAGGATCTTCTTCATCTGCATCCTCTCCATCTCATACAGGAGTTCCCCCGGAAACATCCTTTTGGCCGGTCCGCCCCACAGGACACCTCCCGCCATCGGGAACAAATCCATCAAGACACGAAGCAAATCAACGTTCAACACCAGCTTCCACCTGATGTGTTGTTTTCCAGGCACTGTGGCACTTGGAACACAGAAGCATGAAGGGCGGCCGAAGCCGCCCTTGCGGAACCAGGAAAAGGAAAGCGTTGAGTTCAGAATGACGTGGTAATCGCGAGGGTACCACCCCACCCGCTGGTATCCGAGGTTTCGCCAATAAGAGTGGCAGACGGGCCCGCCGGCGTTTCCGCCTCGTCGTCGAAAAAGAACACCCCGCCGATCAGGCGAATCCCCGGCCCGAGCAGATAGGTCCCGGACACGGCGCAGACGAGATGCTTGAGATCGCCAGTCTCTTTGGACTGGAAGCCAACCTGCCTTCCACGGATGCAGCTTAAGCCCGCAGCGTAGGGACCAACCTCGTATCTGCCGCCCGCCGACCACGAATGGCCGCGCAGGCTGTAGAGATCATCGCCGCTATCGGTATATCCGCGGCCCGACGTGATCTGCTTGAAGCCGCCGCCCAAGGTAACACCGCTGAACGTGACCTGTCCGCCGAGGCTATAACCGAAGACGCTGCCCGCATCAATTTCGTTAGGAAGATCCACGGCGATCGCGCGCACCTGATTATTATGACTGATTCCCGCCGAGAACTGAACACCGATCCCGTTGAACGTCTCACTATAGTTAACCGCGCCCGCAATCTGATTGTTGTAACCATTTGGCTCACAGGCGGTAACTACGTTTAAGCCGCAACCATAGTTCGGGTTGTTGGTTGTGGCGCTGTCTTCTCCGGCGTTCGGCGCATAACTGACGCCAGCCTGCAAGCCAGCGAGCCGAGGGGTAATATAGATCAAACGGTTGGTATCACCGAAGACATCACCGAGGGAAGTGCTGCCGGTGATTCCGGTGACGGCTGCAGAGGTATCGATGTACATTTCAAGAGTGTTGACATCGCCATCGTCAACGCTGACCCCGCCATCCGGCGACGCCACGTGAAGCAGTTCGGCGGCGTTGTCTTTAACACCCAATGTCAACTGACCGTACCGATCGCTCTCCAGAAACAGGAACGTCTCGTCGATCATGGCATCATCAGTCGATGCCAGAAGTTCGACCTGAACCCCCACAGAGATGCCGTTGTCGAGCGTTGTCTGGCCAACGAAACAGATCTCGGAATTGGTTTTCTGGTCGACAGTGCTCAGCTTGTAACCCTGCCGCGTTCTCCCCAAGTCGGTGTCGTTGAAGTCCTGGCTGGTGCCGACAACCCACTGCTGGTGATAGCCGTGAACCTCAATCGCAATCCGCTCGGCGGCGGCGGCATCGCGTGGCCCGGCTAATCCCCCTGTAACAAGCCCGGACGTTGCAATGGCGGTGGTCGCGAGAAGTACCTTCTTCATGGTCAAATGCTCCACTTCCGGTCGCGCCTTGTGTGGCGACTGATGACAGACGCCCTCCAGTGCAATTATTTTTCGATTTTTACCCGGACTCGTTGTGGGCGCGCTGCAGACTGTGGATAGTGTCGACGCAAACCACAAAGCGCGCAGAAGAAGATCAAGCACTAAGGCGCCTGATTTTCAATAAGATATACACCTGCTGTACGTTATGTCGCTGAGTGTGGCCGTTCTGTAACAGGGATGTCATTTCTGCCGCCAGCCATTTGGCTTTTTTTCTTCAACGCATGGTTGATCCAGGGAGAGATCCGGGTCTGATGTCCACGCTTGGGAGCGCGCATGACTTGGATCGGGCGACCTGTTATAAGGCGTCTGGAACAGGGTCAGTGACAGCCGGTTCCTCGTCAATACCTTGCACGGAATTCCGCGGAGTGAACACTCGATGAAAAATCTCGGCCAGATGATGAAACAGGCCCAGCAGATCCAGGCAAAGATGGCCGCCATGCAGGACGAGCTGGCGAGTACGGAAGTGAGCGGGTCGGCGGGTGGCGGCATGGTTGAGGTGACGCTGAACGGCAAAGCGGAAGCGCGTAAGGTGCGGATCGACCCCTCGCTGGTGGATCCAAACGAGTGTGAAGTGCTCGAGGATCTGATCGTCGCCGCCTTCAACGACGCCAAGGCCAAGGTCGAGAGTCACGTTGCCGAGAGGATGGCGGAGATTACCGGCGGCCTGAAACTGCCACCGGGCGTGCAACTCCCATTCTGACGGCAGAGCGGTTGCAGAACCATTGGCGCCGGCTTCTGCGACGCGGTTCGATCGGCTATGCTTGCTCCTTGCCATGAACGAGATTGAGCACCTGATCCAGTCCCTTGCCAGACTGCCGGGGCTCGGCCCCCGGTCCGCGCGCCGCGCCGCGCTGTTCATGCTCAAGCGGCGTGATACGATCCTAGAGCCGCTGGCGAGGGCGATGATCGCGGCCAAGGAGAACGTGCAGACATGCTCGGTCTGCGGAAACTTCGATACGGTCAGCCCGTGCGGAATTTGCACCAATCCGCGCCGGGACGACTCCTTGATCTGTGTCGTCGAGGACGTCGCCGATTTGTGGGCGCTGGAACGCGGCGGTACGTTCCGCGGCCGCTATCATGTTCTCGGCGGTATTCTGTCAGCGCTGGACGGCATCGGCCCAGACGATATCAACATCGCCTCGTTGCTACAGCGGGCGCGAGCACCGGAGGTTCGCGAAGTCATTCTCGCGACTAATGCCACTGTCGAAGGCCAGACGACCGCTCATTACATCGCCGATCGGCTCGCCGACTGCAACGTCACCATCTCCGGCCTTGCTCTCGGGGTGCCAATCGGAGGCGAACTCGACTATCTCGATGACGGAACCCTGAGCACCGCCATGAAGGCACGGCGGCGCCTCTCCTAATTCTTCGACACCTGCTCGATCCGCCGGGGCAGTTCTCGCCGCAGCAACTTGCCATTTCGCGTTCGCGGCAGATGGTCGACGAACACGATCTTGCGCGGCACTTTGTAGGCCGCCAGATGCTCACGCGCCCAGTTCAGAATCAGCGCTTCGTCGTGCGCCTCGTCGGATGCGTGCTCCTGCGCGATGACGAACGCGATAAGGATGGTAACGTCGGGCGACACCGCCAGTTCGGACACGGCCACTTCCTGCACCATCGGGTGCCGCTCAAGCACGCTTTCAATTTCTAGCGGTGATAATCGATAGCCCATCGGATTGAGGATGTCGTCATCGCGACCATGAAACCAGACATAGCCGTCAGCATCCATGTGTGCGAGATCGCCGCCACAGAACCATTCGCCGCGATACACGATTGCCTCCTCTTCCGGCCGACGCCAGTATCCCAGCATCAGCCCGGGGTCCGAACGGTGAACCGCGAGCAGGCCAATCTCGTCCGGCGGCAGCGGGTGTAGGTGTTCCGGCTTTGCCGCTGTCGTCTCGACCGACAACGCGCCCATCGCCGGCACGTCCTTCGGACCCTGCTCTGAAGGAGCACTTCGTTGCTCATCGCGCCTGTCGGATGAAGAAGCGAGGGGAAGAATAACCACCCGCCGGCCCGGCTGCGGCTTGCCGGGGCTCCCTGGCTTGATCGTCATGCCGGGCCCAGTCGAGACGTAGGTCGAGATTTCGCTCATTCCGAGCGCTTCATACAGATCCGTTCCGGTTGCCGCTCGCCATCCTTCCAGTACTTCGGGCGGAAGCGGTTCGCCCGCAGTTAGGCCATGGCGCAGGGAAGAGAGCTGATCACGGCGCAGAGAGCCGTATTTCAGGATCCGCCGGTAAAGACTCGGCACCGTGGCAAAGATGCTCACATGATGACGCGCGATCAGCTCCGGCCAGATGGCCGGATCGGGCGGCCCATTGTAGAGCACCGTGGTGGCGCCGTTGGCCCATGGGTCGATCATTCCGACCCCCAGGGTATAGGTCCAGTTGAACGCGCCGGCGTGGAGGATCACGTCGGTTCCGGTCATTCCGTACCAGCTCTGGTACATCGGACGCCGACCCCAGGCCGTTCGATGCCCGTGCAGCACCCCCTTCGGCCGGCCGACCGTTCCGGAGGTATAGATGAGGAATCCCGGGTCATCCGCCGCCGTATCCGTATAAGCCACTGGCTCCGCACTTGCTGCCATCTCGACGATCTCCTCGGTCCGCACGATCTGAACATGCGCGGGGGTTCCCGCGCCGAGCCTCAAGCCATCGGACAGGGCAATCGCCGCCGCGACGGAATCGGTTAAGAGGAACTCCGCCTCATCGGCAGTCAGCGCTGCCGATGAGGGCAGCGGCACCAGACCGGCAGCCAACGCCGCAAAAAAAGTCAGGATGTAGGGAACATCGTTCTCCATCCGGATCATCAGCCGCTCGCCAGGAGCAAGCCCGAGCTGACCGAGACCGCCGGCAAGGCGGCGCACCGCAAGATCGAGCGCCCCATAGGACCAGCGTGTGTCCACGCCGCCGCCACTATCGACGATCAATGCCGTTTTATCCGGCCTTGCTGCGGCATTGGCGGCAAGACAGTAGCGGGCGATGTTGAATCGCGCCGGAGGCGGCGAAGGTAGGTGGGTATCGATCGGGCCATTCACGGTGGGCGTCCTCCTCCGGCAGACCATGTCTCGGCGGGAGCAGACTTCCGGCTGCGCCGGCGCCTGACTTCTCCTTATCCCAAAGGCCATTAAATCGACAAAATGTAGTTTTCACCAGCCTGCCGATCTCATTCCAAAATACCATCGTAATATCCCCTCGCCCGCGCGCGGCGCGGGGAAATCCCCCAACCCGGCGATGGCACATTTTTATCCCTTCACGACGATCGGCGGTGCGGGCGCGGATATCCTCCGGATTCTTGTCGGTCAAAAAAGGCGTAGCTCGGTGCCTTGGAATCTGCGCGCTCGCCGCCAGGGAACGTGCTACGCAAGCACACATGGCAAGCCAACTGTCGACGTCCGGCGTCCACGACGATGGCCACGAAATCCCGTTTCAGGAGGGGCTGAAGGTGTGGGTCCGGGTGGCGGCCCTAAGCTTCGGCGGCCCAGCCGGCCAGATTGCGGTGATGCACCGAATCTTGGTCGAAGAGAAGAGATGGATCAGCGAGAGCCGGTTCCTGCACGCCCTCAACTACTGCATGCTGCTGCCGGGTCCGGAAGCGCAGCAACTGGCCGTCTACATCGGCTGGCTTTTGCATCGCGTTAAAGGCGGCCTCGTCGCCGGCACGCTGTTTGTGCTGCCCGGTTTTGTCAGCATCCTGATTTTGAGTATTCTCTATGCCGCCTTTCAGCAGGCGACGCTGGTCCAGGCGATCTTCTTCGGCATCAAGGCCGCCGTCCTCGCGGTGGTGGTCGAGGCCGTCCTGCGCATCGGCAGACGAGCGCTCAGGAACGCCGCCATGATCGCCATCGCCGCAGCGGCGTTCGTGGCGATTTTCCTTTTCGGCATCCCCTTTCCTATTATCATCATCGCGGCAGCGGGTTTGGGCCTGATCGGCAGCCGCGTCAGCCCGGATATCTTCGTGGTTGTCAATCCGCATGCAGTTGATGCCGGGCCGGGCGGCTTGCCGGCGGCGGATGCGGCGGTCCATGGGGGGAGAGCGGCGCATACGCGGCCGACAGTGGTTCGCGCCATCAAGACGTCCGCCATCTGGCTGACCCTGTGGCTCGTCCCGCTGATCGCTCTCGCCCTGATCCTCGGCCGGGACCACGTGTTCACTCAGATCGGCCTGTTGTTCAGCAAGCTGGCCGTGGTGACCTTCGGCGGCGCCTACGCGGTGCTCGCGTACATGGCGCAGGAAGCGGTCGTGGGCTACGGCTGGCTCGCTCCCGGCGAAATGCTCGACGGACTCGGGATGGCGGAAGCGACGCCGGGGCCGCTCATTCAAATCGTCCAATTCGTTGCCTTTCTCGGCGCGTTCCGTGATCCGGGCTCCCTCGATCCGCTCATTGCTGGCATGTTGGCCTCGATCCTGGCGACATGGGTGACCTTCACCCCCTGCTTTCTCTGGATCTTTCTTGGCGCCCCTTATGTGGAATCGCTCCGTGGCATCCGGTGGGTCTCGGCCGCGTTGTCCTGCATCACCGCCGCCGTCGTCGGCGTGATTCTCAACCTCGCGGTGTGGTTCGCCATTCACGTTGCCTTCACCGAGGTGGCCGAAGTCCGTGCCTACGGACTGGTGCTGCAGGTTCCGACCTTGGCGACCATCAACCTCGCGAGTGTGGCGCTGACGCTGGGGGCGTTCATCGCGATGCTGCGGTTCCGCGTCGGCATGATTCCCGTGATCGCGGCCAGCGCCGCCCTCGGCGTCGTCTGGTATGCGATCCTCGGAATGAGGTAAGTGCGCCATCGACGCTGGCGGAACCCTTCGGATGGAACCAATGAAGCGGGCTGCCGTTGTCGTTCCGGATGCCAAACAGCATGGATTCCCAACGGTGGTCGATCGCGATGCTGAAGAACATTACCTTTGACAAGGTCGAAGAGATCATCCGGATCATCGAGCGTGCGCGTGATGCGCCTCCCGACGATCGCGCCGACGATCCGCATCGCGGCGGGCGGTTCGGCAGGGAAGGCGTGTCACGGCCGGCGCCACCGCCGGAGCCGCAGCCCGAGGCGGATTGGCAACGCGCGCTCGGGCATTACCTCGCGGACCTGCCGGACGCGGCGCTCGCCGAGGTTGCCGGCCTCTACCGCTACGGTCACGGCGATGAGGCGCGCGCCGAGGAGGCCGTCGCCAAGGCCGCGAACGCTTCGGAGCCGCATGCCGAGCGGGTCCAATTCCTGACCTCGCGGGACGATCTGGCGGCGTGCCTGAGGCAGGCCTTGGACCGGCTGTAAGGGCCAGAGAGGCAAGGCAAAGCCACCGGCTCCCGTTTCATCATTAAGGCGCGCCTTTCTTTCTTCTTGCCAAAAGCCATGCTGTGCGCCTTTTAAATTCGCGTTACATTCGAGGGGGCGCTTTGTCCCCCACATGATTGGGAGAAACGGGCCAAGGTGGCTGCCCAGGAATGCTCTTACGTGCTGCTTGAGGATCGTGGCGTTCTCGCGATCGAGGGTGCCGATTCGCGCACATTTCTGCAGGCCCTCGTCTCCAACGACATCGGCCGTGCCACCGACGAGCGGGCGGTCTACACCGCGCTGCTCACGCCCCAAGGCAAATTCCTGCACGATTTCTTTGTCGCGGCGCGCAAGGACTCGCTGCTGCTCGATTGCGAGGCCGCGCGCCTGGCCGACCTCAAGCGGCGGCTCGCCTTGTACCGGCTGCGGTCTAAGGTGACGCTGACGGATCGCTCCGAAGAGATGACCGTTGCCGCCATATATGGCGCGGGTGCCGCAGAGGCACTGGGTTTGGCCGAGGTGCGGGGGAGCGCACGAGTGGTGGATTGCGGCGTGATTTTCGTCGATCCGCGGCTAACCGAAGCAGGGGTCCGCGCCCTTCTGCCACGCGAGGGCGGCTCCGCGTGGCTGGAATCAGCGGGGTTCGAGGCCAGTAGCCGGGACGACTACGAGCGCCTCAGAATTGCGCTTGGCCTGCCTGACGGCAGCCGCGACATGGAAGTGGAAAAGGCGATTCTGCTCGAGAACGGGTTTGATGAGCTGCATGGGATCGATTGGCAGAAGGGCTGCTACATCGGCCAGGAGTTGACGGCGCGAACGCGCTACCGTGGCCTTGTCAAAAAGCGCCTGGTCCCGGTGAAGGTCGAAGGCCCGCTTCCTCCTCCTGGTACGCCTGTGCGCACTGGCGAGCGGGAGGTGGGGCAGATCTGCTCCGGCACGGGCAATCTTGCACTCGCTCTCATCCGCCTGGAAGCTCTTGCCGAAGTGGCCAGCGAGGACGGCGCGTTCACCGCCGGCGAGTCCCAGGTGGTGCCGCAAAAGCCCTTCTGGGCAAACTTCTAGCAGCGGTTCAGGACCAAAACAGTGGCGTTAGGATGCCGCGCCTTGTGTCCGGGCACGGGCGCGCCGGATCTGTCGCTTCAGCTTCACCATGTCCTGTGAGAGCTCCTGATCGCGCACCTGAAGCAGGTAGGCATCAAGACCGCCGCGGTGCTCGATCGTGCGCAGCGCGTTGGTGCTGAGGCGAAGCCGAACCATCCGGTCGAGCGTGTCGCTCATCATCGAGGTGCCCTGAAGGTTGGGCAGAAAGCGGCGGCGGGTCTTGTTGTGGGCGTGGCTGACGTTGTTGCCGGTCAGTACGCCCTTGCCGGTAATCCCGCAACGTCGGGCCATGGCGGTTATCCTCTCGCTTTGAAGGCGTTGTCTTGATGATGAAAACGGCTGGGGGGCCGATATTGGCCCCCGGGCGGTTCTTTTACAGGGACCCGTGCCCGCTCGTCAAGGGACGGGCAAGGCAATCACCAGCGCCCGATCAAGGAAATTTAACCTAGCTTCCCTCGCGGCATCGGCAACGAAAAGCTAAATTGAACGACCTGCCGGCCATAGTGCCTCGCAACCTTATCGCGTAGTTCGCGCATGTCGCTACACTCTTTCGACATGCCGACCACTTCGTAGCACCGAGACACTAAAGCGCGAACGCCTATGTTTTCGGTGAGCTGACGGTGCCACCGGATGCTGGGTGGCGGCTTATTGTTTTTGAGATATTCCGCTACGTCAGGGTCGAGCGTGTCATAGATCAACTCAATAACGAGTTTTCCCCACCACTTCGGCCGACTTTTAAGACTGCCTTTCCAACCGGTAAGGCGACCGAACTCTGCCCAAAGCTCATCAGGAAAGGTCTTCTCCCAGGCGCGTAGCTCGTCGGCGATGAAGGCTCGGAGCTTGACCTGAAGCGCATCCTCGGCACGCTCATACTGATAGCCTGTCGCTTCGTCGATCAGCGCCTCGAGCCCTACCTTCGAGCAGGCCGAGAGGAAAGCGCTTGCTTTTATCGCCATCTGGATCTGGCGATCAGTAAGTTTAGGATACGGCGACGCTGGATCGAACGAAGATTGCAAAGCCGCAACAAAGGCTTGGCAGACCTCAATCATAAGATCGGCCGGAAGTCCCTTGACAGCTTTCTCTAAACCTTCGACCTCGAGCAGACGGAAAGGCACCAGCCTCTCAAGCACTGACTCCTTGTTAATAAAGGGCTCTAAGGATCTTACTCCTATATATTTCTCGAGAGCCCCGCCGCCCTTGATACCCGTTAAGAGCTCAGTCGCTGACGTGCGTCCAATAATCTTTTGACCGTCATCAAGAACATAGCAAGGAACCTCAATTCCCACGATATTTAGGGTTCCCCGCCAGTGTGCGACCGGCATAGCCGGAACAGGGTCTAAAATTTCCTCCCAACCTTCCTCATACTGTTCAACGGCGTCTCTCGGTGAGTTCTTCGACCAGCGGGCAAGGGCTGCCTTTTGCGCAATCTCTGCTCTTTCTTCGCGCGTCAATGCTTCAGCCCGGGCATAGCCTCCTCTTGCCTTTCCCTCGATCTTCTCATGCGGCTGGTATGGGATCTTGTCACTCACAGCGGCCTCCTCTTGCATGCATAGTGCAAGCATATATGCATGCATAGCGGAAATTCAAGGCTTCTGTTGCTTGCACGCGTGAGCAAGCATGATACCCACTTTACCACTCATGACCGCGCTAGCGGCATCCACTTGCCAAGCAGCAGTGATCTGCACTGACGCACAGTGGCACATTCAGTCACAGCGCGAACACAGCAGGGGCTAAAGATTAAAATGATCTCCTCACCGATAGCCGGGGTGGAGATCACGCCCCGCGCCGGCCTCAGCGGGCAATCAGCAATTGGAGGATCGGCAGGGATCAGATAACATAATTCAGACGTGAATTTGCGCCCAGCCCAGCGGCGCGCCAAGGAGGTCGGCAATGGATGGCATCTCGATTCCGGCGTTTCTGATCACAGTCCTCGCCGTCCTGTCCGGGCTGTTCGTGTTCGCGGTGGGACTTGGGGTGATTGGCGTGATCGTGCTGTTCATCGCCGATGCAACCCAGACCCGACACGCGATCCGCCGGAATTTTCCCGTGATCGGCCGGTTGCGCTATCTCCTTGAGCATCTGGGCGTGTTCTTCAGGCAATACTTCTATGCGATGGATCGGGAGGAACTGCCGTTCAACCGGGCGCAGCGGGCCTGGGTCTACCGGGCGGCCAAGAACGTCGACAATACCGTCCCCTTCGGCTCGACCCGCGACTTGCGAGCCGTGGGAACCGTACTGTTCGCCAACGCCCCCTTCCCAAGCCTTGAGACTCATAGCGTTGTGGCGAAGCCGATGACAATCGGGCCGGACTGCCCACAGCCGTTTATCGCGCGCAGTTTTTTCAACATCTCGGCAATGAGCTTTGGTGCCATCTCCAAGCCCGCGATCCTCGCCCTCTCCAAGGGCGCAAAAGACGCCGGCTGCTGGATGAACACCGGCGAAGGCGGGCTTTCGCCGTACCATCTGGAAGGCGGCGCCGACATTGTCTTCCAGATCGGCACCGCCAAGTATGGCGTGCGCAACGAGAAGGGCGAACTGGATGAGAACAAGCTGCGGACGATCGCAGCCCATCGCCAGGTTCGCATGTTCGAGATCAAGCTCAGCCAGGGCGCCAAGCCGGGCAAGGGCGGAATCCTGCCGGCGGCGAAGGTGACGCCGGAGATCGCGGCTGTTCGTGGAATCCCGGCGGGGCAGGATTCCATCAGCCCCAGCCGCCACCCGGATATTGCCAGCGTCGCCGACCTTCTCGACGTCGTTGCCCGTGTCCGCGGCATGACCGGCAAGCCGACCGGGTTCAAGTTGGTGATCGGCGATCCCGCATGGCTGGACACGCTGCTTGAGGAGATCAATCGGCGCGGGAGCGAGAGCGCTCCCGACTTTATTACCGTCGACAGCGCCGACGGAGGGACCGGCGCCGCGCCGATGAGCCTGCTCGACTACGTCGGCCTGCCGATCCAGGAGAGCCTGCCGCTCATCGTCGACAAGCTCAGTGCATACGGTCTGCGCGAGCGCATCAGGGTCATCGCCTCCGGCAAGCTTATCAACCCTGCCGACGTGGCATGGGCCCTTTGCGCTGGAGCCGATTTCGCCAGTTCGGCGCGCGGTTTCATGTTCGCTCTCGGCTGCATCCAGTCGATGCAGTGCAATCGTAATACCTGCGCGGCCGGGATCACCACGCACAACCCGCGGCTGCAAAGAGGTTTGGATCCGGTCGACAAGGCGGAGCGGGTCAGGAATTACGTGAACAACTTGGTACGCGAGGTGGGTGTTATCGCCCATTCCTGCGGCGTTCCCGACCCACGTGATCTTAAGCGGGAACATTGCCGCATCGTCACCGGCCCGGGGCGGTCGGTATCCCTTAGCCAGTTACACGCAGGTCCCGATCCGCACCTCGATGCCGATTCTCCTTCGCTCACAGCAACGTCTGCCGCAGCATAACCAACAGCAGCTCCGGCGGCTCCTATATCAAGGGTGTCGTGCGGTTTGACCGGAGAGGACGTGCCATGAGAAACGACCTTGCAGCGAAAACATGTGAACCATGTCGTGGCGGCATTCCGCCGATGACCATGGAGGAAGCGAAAGCCCGGATGGATCAGGTGCCGGACTGGGAGTTGAACGAGGACGGCACGCGCATCGAGCGGTGTTTCAGTTTCGGCAACTTCCGGACGGCGCTTGATTTCGTCAACGATGTGGGCGAGTTGGCCGAAGCGGAGGGGCATCATCCCGAGATTCACTTCGGCTGGGGCTATTGCCGGATCGAAATTTACACCCACAAGATCGCAGGTCTGCACGAGAACGACTTCATTCTAGCCGCGAAAATCAACCGCATCGAGACAGACTGAGGGGACTCCTTCGGCACTTGAGGCTGCCCGCATCCGCCGATCCTTCCGCCGCTGCAAAACAGGGCAGAAGGGTCGGGACGCGCTTACTTATGGCCCCGCACTGGCACCGGATGGTATTCTGCCTCCAAATGCTGGATCTCGTCGTCATCCAGGACAAGGCTCAGCGCGGCGAGGGCATCGTCGAGGTGACGAGGCTTGGATGCGCCGACGATCGGAGAGGAAACGCCAGGTCTCGACAGCAGCCAAGCCATTGCAACTTGGGCCATTGGGATGACCCGCTTCGCGGCGATGGCGGCGACGGCATCGATGATTCGGTTGTCCGCCTCGACTCCGTATAGATCCCGCGCAAAATCATCGGTCTCGGCGCGCAGCGTGGTCTCCCCGGCCGGCCGCGTCAGCCGACCGCGGGCGAGCGGGCTCCAGGGCATCACGCCGATGCCCTCGCTTTGGCAAAGCGGTATCATCTCCCGCTCCTCCTCTCGATAAAGCAGATTATAATGGTTCTGCATGGACACGAAGGGCGCCCAGCCGAATCGTCGCTGCAGGCCGAGCGCCTTCATGAACTGCCACGCGTACATGCTGGACGCGCCGATATAGAGGGCTTTCCCGGCCCGCACGACATCGTTCAGGGCTTCCAGCGTTTCCTCCGGCGGAGTGGCATCGTCCCATCGATGGATCTGATAGAGGTCGACGTAGTCAGTACCGAGCCTCTTCAGCGACGCATCGATCGCCTCGAAAATGTGCTTGCGCGAAAGGCCGCGATCGTTGGGGCCCTTGCCCATGGCATTAAAAACCTTGGTCGCGATCACCGCCTCATGCCGCCGCAGGTGCTCCTTTACGGCACGGCCAACCACCTCCTCGCTGACACCCAAAGAATAAACGTCGGCAGTATCGAAGAAATTGATCCCGGCCTCGACAGCGCGGCGAATCAGAGGCTTTGCCTGCTGTTCGTCCAGAACCCAGGGACGCCACTGCGGTGTCCCGAAGGTCATGCAGCCGAGGCACAGGCGGGACACCTTCAAGCCAAGCCCGCCAAGCCGGACATATTCCATGTTCACGTTCTCCTTTCACTGCGATACGACGTCGTTACCGCGTCATATGCAATCTTTGCCTTTCTTGCCTGTTGGCAACGCACCTAAAGCAGGTGTATAGGCTGCACATCTCATCGTGGCACGTCCGCCGCGAGCGGTCAGCATTCCAACTCCAAGCGGTATCTATCCATCATGATCATTGCTCGCTCGAAGCGCGTTCTTGTGACCGGCGGGGCCGGTTTTCTCGGCTCCCACCTGTGTGACCGCATGATTGCCCAAGGGGACGAAGTGCTGTGTGTCGACAATTTCTTCACGGGCGCACGCGGGAACATCCACCATCTTCTCGGTCACCCGCGGTTCGATGTCATCCGCCACGATATCAACTTCCCGCTCTACGTTGAGGTCGACGAGATCTACAACATGGCGTGTCCGGCATCGCCCGTCTATTACCAACGCGACCCGGTCCAGACGACCAAGACGAGCGTGCAGGGCGCCATCAATATGTTGGGCCTTGCCAAACGGGTCAAAGCACGAGTCCTGCAGGCTTCCACAAGCGAAATCTATGGCGATCCCCACGTCCATCCGCAGCCGGAATCCTATTGGGGACGCGTCAATCCCACCGGCATCCGCGCCTGTTATGACGAGGGCAAGCGGTGCGCGGAAACCTTGTTCTTCGACTACTACCGGCAGTACCGGATGCCGATCAAGGTGAGCCGGATCTTCAATACGTACGGTCCGCGCATGCATCCGAACGACGGCCGAGTGGTGTCGAACTTCATCGTCCAGGCCTTGACGGGTCAGCCAATCACCATCTACGGCGATGGTAGCCAGACCCGATCGTTCTGCTACGTCGACGATCTGATCGACGCTTTGATGCTGTTCATGGCGAGCGACGCTGACTTCATCGGGCCGGTCAACCTCGGCAATCCGAGCGAATTCACCATTCGCGAGCTGGCGGAACAAGTGATCGAGATCACCGGATCGAGGGCAAGAATCGAGCACAAGCCGTTGCCGCAGGACGATCCGGTCCAACGCTGCCCCGACATCACGCTGGCCAAGCAGCAATTGGGATGGACCCCGAAGGTCCCGCTCCACGAAGGGCTTAAGCGGACTATCGCCTACTTCGAGACAGTGCTCAGCGGTACGGCTATTCCGGAACGGGTTCCTTCTGCTCTTAGTCCATGATTCCGTTTGCCTACCCGGCCTGTACCGCCGGCAAGTGACCGATCTTCACGTAGATCAGGCAGCCCTCGATGCTGAACGGCTGGTGCGTGCTCCCCGGCGGATTGCGGATCCAGGAGCCTTCCTCGTAACGCCCCTCGTCGTCTTCGAGGGCGCCGTTGAGAACGAGGATTTCTTCACCGCCGGCATGGCTGTGGGCGGGGAAAATCGTACCGGGCGCCCACCGCACCAGCGAGACGAACTCGCTACCGAAGCGGTGCAACGGCATCACTGAAATGCCCTTGACCATGCCCGGAAACCACTCGCCGGAGCGGGTGTCGAATACAACGCGGGTGCGATCGTCCGGGTGGAACTGGCGCAGCTTGACAAACAGGCAGCAACCCTTCTCGCTCCAGGGAGCGTGCGCGGTCCCCGGCGGATTGCGCACATAGGTGCCGGCCGGATAATCGCCTTCGGCATCGGAGAAGGTGCCATCGACAACCAGAAATTCCTCGCCAAGATGATGCTCGTGGTGCTTGAACCGGCTGCCAGGCTGGAAACGGACGATGCTGGTGGCCCGTGCAACTTCACCACCGTCCCGCTCCAGCATTCGGCGCAACACACCGTCGGCAGGTGAGGTTTCCCATTCGGCCTCGTAGCCGAAGCTCACCGCGGGACAGCTCAGGTCAGCGTGAATCAACATGGCAACGGTGCCCTTGTGTTTCCGGTTCGATGATCAGCAATGGTCGCTCCGTGCAGGTGGGGCCTGTCAAGCGCCAACTGGGTCATGCGCCGTTTCGCATGCCCATCCAATTTCCTGATATCGTTCCGGCGGTTTCTCATCGCCATTATTCGTGTCTGAGCGCCTCGATCGGATCCAGACGCGCCGCCCGGCGTGCCGGTAGGAGACCGAATACCACTCCGATCGCCGCGGCGAACAGCAAGGCGATGCCGATAATCAGCGGGTTGAAGAGGAACGGGATGCCCAGCAACCGCGCAGCCACGATCGAGCAGCCGACGCCGAGGAGGATTCCGACAATGCCGCCCACGATCGAGAGCGCCATCGCCTCGATCAGGAATTGTTTCAGCACGTCCCGTTCGCGGGCCCCGATCGCAAGCCGAATGCCGATTTCGCGGGTGCGCTCCGTTACCGACACCAGCATGATGTTCATGATGCCGATACCCCCGACGACGAGGCTGATCGCAGCGATGGCGCCGAGCAGAGTCGTCATCACGCCCGTTACCCGCTCGACGGTCTGGGCGATTTCCTTCATGTCGCGGACCTGAAAGTCGTTCTGTTGGCCATCGGGGATGCCGCGGCGCTGGCGAAGCAGCGCTTCGACATCTCCTTGAATCTTTTCCGTGCCGACGGTGTCCTCCGCTGCCACATAGATGGCGCCGATTTCCTCGCTGCCGGCGACACGGCGTTGAAAGGTCCTGAGCGGCACAACCACAAGATCATCCTGATCGGCTCCAAACGTGGTCTGACCCTTGGCTTGCAGCACGCCGATCACGAGGCAGGACATGCGCTCGATCCGGATCGATGCGCCGATCGGATTCTGCGAGCCGAACAACTGTGCCCGCACCGTCGCACCCAATAGGCAGACGGGCTTGCCCGCCAAGCTTTCCGCCGCGTCGAAGCCGCGACCGCTTGCGAGGGGCCAGTCGCGAATGCTGAGATAGGTGGCGTCGCCACCGGTGAGAAGAGTCGGCCAATTGGCATTGCCGTAAACCACCAGAACCGGCTGACTGGCCGTCCCGGCGACGCTGCCGACTCCCGCTACCTCGCGGTCGATCGCCTCGGCGTCACTTTGCCGAAATGCCGGTGCCGTGGTCACCGCGCCCATCTGGCGCTGTCCACCGGGAATGACGATCAGCAGATTGCGTCCCAGACTGGCAATGTCGGACGTGACCCGGGCGGTCGCACCACCACCAAGCGTGACCATGGCGATGACGGCGGCAACCCCGATGACGATGCCCAGCATGGTCAACAACGAACGCAGCATGTTGCGTCGGATTTCGCGGAGTGCCAGTACGACGGTGCTGATAATCATAACCCGGCCGGCCTCTAATGCCGAAGCGTGGCAGCGCCGCGATCAGATTGGAGCGTATTCATGCCATCAGCAACGATCCGGCCATCAAGGAAGCTTACTTGGCGGGTGCTATAGGCCGCCATTGCTGCTTCATGGGTGACCATGACGATCGTCAGTCCCTGCTCCCGGTTCAATTGCGCGATCAGTTCCATGATTTCGCGGCTGCGCGCGGTGTCAAGGTTGCCGGTCGGCTCGTCGGCAAGCAAGAGATCCGGCCGGCTCACGATCGCGCGCGCGATGGCGACGCGCTGCTGCTGCCCGCCGGAGAGTTCTGCTGCGGTATGTTGCTCCCATCCTGCAAGGCCGACCTGCGCCAATGCTTCCAGCGCCCGCACCCGGCGCTCCGCCGGCGCCACCCCGCGATAGAGCAAGGGCAGCTCCACATTCTCTACCGCCGACGTTCGGCGCAGAAGATTGAAGCCCTGGAACACGAAGCCGAGGAAATACCGACGCAGAAGGGCACGCTGATCCCGTGACAACTGCTGCACGGCAATGCCGCGGAACAGGTAGAAACCAGCGCTGGGTGTATCGAGGCAGCCGAGAATATTGAGACAGGTCGACTTGCCGGACCCGCTCGGCCCCATCACCGCAACGAACTCGCCCCGCTCGATTGTCAGACTGACGTTGGCCATGGCGGCAACCGCGTTGTCGCCGCGCCCGTAAATTTTGCTGACGCCACGAAGCTCGATCAACGGTGAGGCGATCACGAGTTGCCCCCGACAAGATCGACAAGCAGCGCCGTGCCACTGGCGACATCACCCTCCGCCACCTCCGTCCACAGGCTATCGGAGAGGCCCACGGTGACCGGCACGGCGGTCGGCCGACCGTCGCGCAGCGTCCAGACAATCCGTGTGCCGGGGTCCACAGGCGGCGGAGCCGCAGCGTCTGGGGGTGTAAAGCGCAATGCGCCGTTCGGGATCAACAGCACGTTCGAGCGCCGATTCGTCACAATGCTGGCTGTCGCCGTCATCCCCGGCCGCAGCATCAGACCGACATTGTCGATGGTAAGGATCGCTTCATAAGTCACCACCCCTTGTACCGTACGCGGGGCATTGCGAACCGAGGTGATGGTCGCAGAAAATACCTGGTTCGGATAGGCGCCGACTGTGAAGCTCGCTTGCTGACCTTCGGCAACTTGGCCAACATCGGCCTCATCGATATCAAGGCGCAGTTCCATCTGCGTCAGGTCCTGGGCCAACGTGAACAACACCGGCGTCTGGAAGCTTGCGGCTACGGTTTGGCCCGCCTCCACTTGGCGGGCAATGACCACACCGTCGATCGGTGAGCGGATCACGGCTTTCCTCAGCAGGGTAAGATCCGCCTCCAGCGCCGCGCTGGCCACCTCGACCTGGGCGCGGGCACTGGTCAGGGCCGCCGCTGCGCGTGCTGCCGCCGCCTCGGCAACATCCACATCCTGTTGCGAAGTATAGGAAGCGCGCGCCAAGGCACGAACCCGCGCGAGCTTGGCCCGGGTCTCCACGACGGTGGCTTCCGCCTCGGCAACCCCCGCTGCAGCCGCCTGCAGAGTAGCCCGCGACTGACGCACCTGGGCACTGAGCTGATCGGTATCCAGCGTCGCCAGTTCCTGCCCCTGGGTGACGTGGTCATTGTAGTCGGCGCTGACGCGCGCGATTCTGCCCGAGATTTCGCTGCCCACCTCCACTTGATTTGTCGGCTGCAAGGTGCCGGTCGAAGTAACGGTGACGACGAGATCGCCGATTCGCGCGGCCTCGGCCCGATATGCCGATCGTTCGGCGGTGCCAACGTACCACCCGTACACGGCAAAAGCCGCCACCGCACAGATCAGTGCCAGCGCGGCCAATCCTCTCCAGACACGACGGCGGGAAGAATCGAGGCCCAGCCCCAAACGCGCCGCAATCTCCGGATCTATCCTCTGCTGATGCATCGCTCCTCAAATTCTACTGACAACCACGAAACCGGCACCGCACCGGTGCGAGCGGCTGCGAAGATGCACGGACCGGTATAAGGCGCAGGCGCACGCGTGCAGACAGGCACCAGCAACAAAGATATAAGGCGCTTGAGGCGATCCTTCCCCCCCCCTGCCGGGAGCGGCCGTTGCGGTGGTGGCGTCACTTCCTGTTGCGTTCGCGCGCCAGCAGCGCTTGCTTGCGCTCAACGCCCCAACGATAGCCGCGTGGATTGCCATCCGCGCCCATCACCCGGTGACAGGGAACGACCAGAGCGAGAGGATTGCATGCACAGGCGCGGGCGACGGCGCGAACGGCATCAGGATGACCGATATCCGTCGCAACCTCGCCGTAGGTGCGGGTGCAGCCGCTGGGGATCGCTTGCAGCCGGTCCCAAACAAGACGCTGGAACGCGGTTGCCTGCACGTCGGAAGGCAACCTGCGATCTGGAATCGCCCCATCGGCTAACGCGGCAACGGCCCGCGCCCAGTCGGCCAGCGCCGCATCATCACGGTGAATTTCAGCGGCCGGATATTCCTGGCGGAGATTGGTCTCGAGAAGCGCGTCGGTATCACCCATCGCCACCAAGCACAGGCCCCGCTCCGTCCCCGCTATCAGCAGACGATCGAGCAGCGGAACCGCACCGATCGTATAGACAATACGGGCACCCCGACCGCCCTTGCCGTAAGACGCCGGCGTCATCCCGAGACGCGCCGAGGCTCTTTCGTAGAGCCGGCTGGATGAGCCGTAGCCGGCCCCGTAGAGCGCGGACGCCACCGGCTCTCCTTCACGCAGCAGCGCCTTTGCCCGCTCGAGCCGAATGCTATCGGCATATTGCTTCGGCGAGAGGCCGGTGAGGGCCTTGAACTGCCGCTGCACGTGGCCGGCGCTGCAGCCGAGTTCTACGCTCAGTTCAGCAAGCGAGGGCATCGCGTCCTCCCTTTGCGCGACCAGGGCACAGACTCGCTGAACCAGCGAGAGGCGCGGATCGGTAAAGTCGGGATCTTCAGGCCTACAACGTCGGCATGGCCGATAGCCGGCTTGAAGGGCAGCTTCGGCATCGCCGAAAAAAACCACCCGCGCCCGTTGCGGCCGGCGGCTCGGGCAGGACGGCCGGCAGAAGATGCCGGTCGAATGCACCCCATAGACAAATCGCCCGTTCCATTGTGGGTCGCGGGTCAGCACTGCCCGCCAGCGACTCTCGTCATTGACATCAGCAGGATCAATCGTCCGGTTCATTCCAACACGATACACCGACCGCTGAGGCCGTCTATCCGAAGCTTGCACTCAAAATGGCTCAGTCGTCGGCTGTGGCGGCCGCCTCACCCGTAGCGGGCAAGACCCGGCCCATGGCGGAGCAGCCACCGGCGGGCCGCATCGACATCATCGGTGAGGCCTGCGACGGTCTTCCAGAACAGCGGGCCGTGATTGCGGACGGCAAGGTGGGCGACCTCGTGGGCGGCGACATAATCCAGCACATCCGGGGGCGCCATGATCAGCCGCCAGCAGAATGAGAGGTTTCCTGCCTGCGAGCAGGACCCCCAGCGGGTTCGGGTATCGCGCACGGTGGTGCGCCCAACCGGTTGTCCGAGCCGTGCCGCCATCGCATGCGCCCGCTCCGTCAGGACCCGCTTGGCCTCCCCGCGCAGCCAGAGCGCGACCCGGTGTGGCACCGCTTCCATCTCGCCCGGCACAATGATCGTGCCGTTGGCGACGTGCATGGGAAGCCGCGCCGCCGGCTGATGACAAACCCGGTGCGCAGTACCGAGGTACGGGATCAGCGCGCCGGGGCAAAACGGCACGCGCGGCGGCAGGCTGCCCAGGCGATCGAGAATCCACCCACGCTGTTGCAGCATGAAATCGAAACCCTGCTCCTCGGTCGTCCGCTGCGGCAGGGTAAGGATAATGCCAGTGTTGTCGAAGTCGACGCGCAGCCGCATCCGCTTGGCGCGCGCGTTGCGGCAGACCGTCACCGGCACCGGGCGCTCATCCAGTGTGACGATCCCTGTCCTTTTGAGCAACCGGGGCGCCGTCCCGGTAGCAGCGGTTCTGCCGTCGGTCATAACCCTTGGAGGTGGCTTGTGTTGGGGGGATAGAAACGGCGAAGGATGATTTTCATCGCGAGAATGGTGGGCAAAAGTGATCAAATGTCAGCGACTGTTGCAGCGCCATTGCCTGCTCACGGGCAAGCGGGGTGAGCGGCGGTCGGATCCGACGCCAGCCCTCGTTGCCGCTATGCCGGGCCATGATGTCCTTGAGGGCCGCCGTTAATGGATACGCGGCGATAATCCGGCGCACACGGCCAAGCCTTTCCTGTGCCTTCTCCGCCGCTTCGCGATCGCCACGGCGATAGGCGGCAACGACTTCGGCGGCAATGAAAGCGGCGACGTTGGCGACGGCGGTGATACAACCAGCGCCGCCCGCCCGCAGCACAGGCAGAAGGAACTCGTCCGAGCCGCTAAAGACGGCGAATCCAGGAAACGCCTGCATGTTGCGGGTCATGTTGGCGAGATCGCCGGAGCTGTCCTTCATGCCGGCGAACGAGCCGGGATAGGCGCGAAGCAGGCGCTCGATCAGCGCCGTGCCGATCGGGACCCCGGACATTTGCGGGAAATGGTAGAGGTAGATCCGCAAACGGGAGTCGCCGACCCGCTCGACAATCTCCGAATAAGCGGCGAACAGGCCGTCATCGCTGACGTTCTTGTAATAGAACGGCGGCAGCACCAGAACGCCGGGGGCACCAAGATCCACAGCGGTACGGCACAATGCGATGGTATCGGCGAGCGCGCAGCAACCGGTTCCCGGCATCAGCACGTGCGACGGGATGCCGGCCGCGACCTGCGATTCGAGGATGCCGATCCGCTCGGCGAGCGTGAACGAATTGGCCTCGCCGGTGGTGCCGAGAACGGCAAGACCGTCGCACCCATGCTCGAGCAGCCAACGGCAATGCCCGGCCATGGCGACGTAATCGGGCGACCCGTCCGCCTGGAGCGGCGTCAGCGCCGCCGCGAAAACCCCGCTTAGAGCATCCGACATGCTGCTATCGGGGCCAATCGACAATGTGATGCTCAAGCGGTCCCGCCTCCGCTTCCGAGACCACCTTGCCGCGAACCGAGTAGCCGAGCCGGTGGACAAGATCCGGATCGCCTGAGACCAAGTGATGCCAACTCGGCAGATCGTCGCCGGTTGCGACCAAACGGTAGGCGCATGTCGACGGCAGCCAGTCGAACGCCGCAACGTTGGCAGGAGTCAGCCGCTGGCAGGCGGGCACATAGCGGCGGCGGCGCGCGTAATTCCTGCACCGACACGTGTCCAGATCGAGTTGGCGACAGGCGACATTGGTGAAAGCAAGCTCTTCGGATTCGGCGTCCTGCAGCTTGGCGAGGCAGCACTTGGCGCAGCCGTCACATAGCGATTCCCACTCCGCTGGGGTCATCTCGCCGAGCGCCTTGTGCTTCCAGAACGGCCACACGGGAATGGAAACGCCGGCATCCGATGACTCTTCGAAAGAGGTGTCACGCATCGTCCCGCCCATGGATGCCTTTGTTCCTGCTGCGCCAGAGCATGCGGAACTGTCCTCGTCTTCGGCGGCGCCGTCAACCCGCCTGTTGCATTCGGTCATTCCGTCTCCTCGCGGTCGATCAGATGAAGGAAGGATCCCATTACAGGTCCCGAAACAAGGCCCGTCTTCCCCAGCGCGCGCCCGCTCGCATCGGCATGCTCGAACAGCGCCTGCCCCGGCCCCTCGCGGATGACCGACGCATAATGGAACTCGTGACCGCGGAATCGCGCACCCGCCGCGCCGAGACCGGTGTCGGTGGCGAGGGCCGCCCTGCGGTAGCCGAGATGCAGGCCCCGTTCGGCAAACGATGTCTCCAGCGGCAGCAAGCCCAACATCCGGTGGCGAATCCCATCGCCATCGATCAGCCCTTCGCCGAGAACCATGTAGCCGCCGCACTCGCCGAAAACGGCGGCGCCTCGTCGCGCGGCCGCCTGGATACCGGCGATGAAGGTAGTGTTGCCGGCAAGACGCCCAGCGGCCAACTCCGGATAGCCGCCCGGCAGGTAGACCGCATCGCACTCCGGCGCAGGAGCCTCGTCCGCGAGCGGCGAGAACGGCACGATCTCGGCGCCGGCCGCGCGCCAGCCGGCAATGACGAGGGGATAGGAGAAGGCAAAGGCAACGTCGCTTGCCACGGCGATTCGCTGACCCAACGGCGGCAGCGGCGGCAAATACCGAGCCAATGCCGCGCCGTCTCCCGCAGCGTCGGAGCGCCGTTTTCCTGCCGCCGAGATGCGGGCGATCTGTCGCAAGGTCTCGGTATCAACATGCTGCGCGATCAGCCCCGCCGCACGATCGAGAAAGGCGGCAAGATCAGGATGCTCCAGCGCCTGGACGAGGCCGAGATGGCGTGACGGCACAACTAACCCCTCAGCTCTTGGCAAACACCCCACCACCGGGATCTCCGGTACAGCCAGTCCGCAGGCGTCACGAAGAATTGCTTCATGGCGGGCGCTACCGACCCGATTGAAGACGACGCCAGCAACCCCAAGGCCCGGACGGTGGGTTGCAAAGCCGCGAACCACGGCCGCCGCAGATGCGGCCTGGGCATGGACGTCGATTACCAGGATGACGGGCCAACCGAGGCGCTCGGCAAGATCCGCAGTCGAGCCCTCGGTCACAGTGGCACCATCGAACAGGCCCATGACGCCTTCGCAAACGACGAGGTCCGCCTGATCGCGCAGTTCGGCGGCTGCCGTCGTCAACGTCTGTCGCCGCATCGCCCACGGATCCAAATTGATACAGGGCCGGCCACTGGCGGCAGCATGAAAGGCGGGATCGATATAGTCGGGCCCGACCTTGGCGGAGACGACAGCCAGCCCCGCGCGCGCAAGGTTGCGCAGAAGGCCCAAGGTGAAGACGGTCTTGCCGCTTCCCGAGGCCGGGGCTGCGATGACGAGCGCCGCGCTCACGACGTCGGGGCGGACTCGACCACCTCCCGCAATCGCTCGGCCATCTGCTCGGCCGTGGTAGCATGGCTGAAGTGGCGAACATACGTCCCGTTGGGATCCATCAGGTACGTGATCGCCGAATGGTCCATGGTGTAAGCGTCCGGATTGCCACCCTCATCCTCGACCTTGGCGTAGTAGACCCTGTATTCCTTAGCGACCTTGGCGATCTGCTCCGGCGTTCCGGTCAGGGCGACCATGCGCGGGCTGAAATGACTGACGTACATCTTCAGTTGCTCGGGAGTGTCCCGCTCCGGGTCCACCGTGATCAGGATCGGCACAATCGCCTCGGCCTTTTCTCCGAGCATATCCAGGGCTTGCGCAATCGTCGTCAACGTGGTGGGACAGACATCAGGACAGTACGTAAAACCAAAGTAGATCAGCTTATAGCGCCCGCGGAAGTCGGCATCGGTGACGGTATTGCCGTCCTGATCGGTAAGGGTGAACGGACCGCCGATCGCCGGCGCAGTGGACTCGCCACGGCGCCCGTCGTCTCCCGGCATGAGGGCGCCGAAATAGTGTTGACTGGCGAAAAATGCGACAATGACCAAGGCGATGGCCGCCACCACCGCCGACACGGTGTAATACCATCGAGGGCCGCTGGGGGGCGTGCTTTGCGTTTCGCTCATTCCTGTCTCGCTCCTTCGCTTGTTCGATCTCTTGCTGCCCCGCTGAGAGTCCCGGTGCTCAGTGATCCGGCCCCTCAGGCCACCATCCGCCATGCCATGTAGCCCAATAGCCCTGCGTTCAGCATCAACAGCACGGGCGTAAACCGGGCGGTCGCCGACTGCCAGCGGCTGCCGGTGACATGCCCGGCGAGACCAATTCCAATCAGGGCAGGAACGGTGCCAACGGCGAAGGCAATCATCATCAGCCCGCCGGCGATCGCGCTGCCGCTCGATGCTGCCGCGGCGACTGCGCCGTACAAGAACCCGCACGGCAGAAACCCAAGGATGACCCCCAGCAGGTAGCCCCGCCATCCGACAGGGGCCTGGAACAGCGGACGGATTCGGCGACCCACGTGGCGCGACCAAAGACTTTCCATGCCGGAACCGGCACTGAAGCCGGGTAGTCCCAGCCTCGGCACTGCGTAGCCGACGAACAGTACGGCGGCGAGCGCCAGCAGACCCGCCGACAGCCAACGCAAGCCCGTGAGGTCGCCGACGCCGCCGGCAATCGCTCCCGCGCCGGCACCAAGCACGCCATAGGTGGTCATACGACCGAGATGGTAGGGGATAAGAGCCGCCCCCGTCAGCCGGCGAAACTCGTGCAGCCTTGCCACCGGCGTCGCTTCCAGTCGAGCAACAACCTGCCCCAATACGAATGGGCCGCACATCCCGACACAGTGACTGACACTGCCGAGCAAACCGACAACGAACAAGCTTGTCAGCAATGCTCCGTGCTCGACAGCCACCGCGCGGCACATAGCAATGCCGAAAGCGATGGCGTCCGGAAGATCGGCAGGATAATCCACAGCGGCGGTTCCGCGAGCGATCGCGTGTGCGAACGCCTCTCCAGTGCCAGCAACCGAAACAGCCAACACTCCGTGAAGATGGCGTGCGATCGCCGGGAAGTCAATTTTTTGCAGCGCAGCATCGCGGCGATCGGAGTTACAGTGACGAGATGACAAGCACCGCCGACATCGAACCCTTCGCCTCTCCCTCAGGGCCCTTGCTGCGCCGCGGCTGGACCACCGGAACGTGCGCCAGTGCGGCGGCAGCGGCTGCCTACCAAGCGCTGTTGTCGGGGCAGTTTCCCAACCCCGTCACGATAGCCCTTCCGCGCGGCGGGACCACCACCTTGCGGCTGGCGCGCATGGTCCGTGACGGTGAGTCTGCCAGCGCCGGAGTGATCAAGGACGCGGGTGACGATCCTGACGTCACCCATGGCGCCGAGATCGTCGCGACCGTCCGGCGTGGTCCTGCTGGCAAGGGGGTGGAATTCCGTGCCGGCACCGGGGTCGGGATCGTGACCCTGCCGGGGCTGCCGGTCGCCGTCGGCGAGCCGGCGATCAACCCAGCACCCCGGGCAATGATCCGTGCCGCCGTCCTCGCGGTGGCCGAGCAGTTCGACGGCTCCGGCGATGTCACCGTCACCATTTCGGTACCGGATGGCGAGGCACTGGCCGAACGCACCCTCAACGGCCGCCTCGGGATCCAGGGCGGCCTCTCCATTCTCGGTACGACCGGGGTTGTGGTCCCGTTTTCCTGCGCTTCGTGGATCCACTCGATCCACCGCGGTATCGACGTCGCCCGCGCTGCCGGCCTTTTGCACCTCGCCGCCGCCACCGGCAGCACCTCCGAAGCGGCAGTGCAACGCCTGTATGGATTGCCTGAGGTGGCTCTGATCGATATGGGAGACTTCGTCGGCGGCACCCTCAAGTATCTGCGCACCCACCCGGTGCCGCGCTTCACCATCGCCGGCGGCTTCGCCAAGCTGGTCAAGCTGGCCCAGGGCCATCTGTTCCTGCATTCGTCGAAGTCGCGGGTCAATATGGCGCGGCTGGCGGCCGAACTTTCAGCGTGCGGTGGACCGGCGGCGGCTGTAGAGCGCGCGCGCACCGCCAACACGGCCGCGGAAGTTCTTACCATCGCTGCCGGCTGCGGTGTGCCGCTGGCCGAGCACATGGCGGCTCAGGCGCTCCGGATCGCGCGAGACAAAGTCGCGGACGAGACCGCCCTGGAGGTGGTCGTGTTCGATCGCGCGGGGACCTTGATCGGTCGTGCCTCATAGGAGGCTGTTGATCCTCGGCGGCACCACCGAGGCCGCAGTGCTCGCGGGTGCCGTCGCCGATACGTTCGGCCCCCGGATCGACGTTATCACGTCTTTGGCCGGACGGCTCGCGCCCCGTCAGCAGCTTCCAGGGCGCACCCGGATCGGTGCCTTTGGCGGCATCCCGGGGCTGGTCCGGTATCTGCAGGAGGAGCGGATTGACGCTCTCATCGACGCCACCCATCCGTTTGCCGCGACCATGTCCGCCCATGCCTGCGCGGCGTGCGCCGAGAGCGGCACTGCGCGTCTGGCGCTGGTCAGGCCGCCATGGCAACCAACTGCGGAGGATCGTTGGCATGAAGCCTGTGATCTTAACCAGGCCGCCGCGCTGCTCCCCGGGCTTGGCCGGCGGGTGTTCCTGACCACGGGTCCCGGTGGAATCGCGGCGTTCACCCCCATCCGCACAGTTTGGTTCCTGGTCCGTGTCTTCGCAACGCCGACGGAGCCGTTCGCCCTTCCGCAGCACAGCGTGATCGTTCAGCGTCCTCCTTTCACCATTCTTTCCGAGTTGGCATTGCTGAAGACGCACCGGATCGACACGCTGGTGACCAAACAAAGCGGTGGTCCGACCGAGGCCAAGCTGCTCGCGGCCCGGCAAGCTGGCATCCCGGTGATCATGGTGCGCCGGCCGCCCCCGCCCCCGGGCTCGGTGGTAGCTTCGGTCGCGCAGGCCCTCGACTGGCTCCGGGCGCTCTGATGTTTCACATTCAGACAGCGGCAGGATGTTCGGGTGATCGACAAGAGAACAACAGGCCCGACGGATATCCTGCCGCAGCCGGTTGTTTGACGTCACCGGCGCGAGGAACGGCGCTCAGTTCACGTCGCCTCATCGAAAGGGTTGGCCCCTATCATAACCATGATCAGCCGTGCTAGAGACGGTGCGCGGCACGCCCAGAGGCATTTCCGTTCATGACAGCCCTCGTCTCATTTCCTGTGCGCGGCTTGCGCGGCACCACTTCGGTTCCCGGGGACAAGTCGATCTCCCATCGGGCACTGATCCTCGGAGCCTGCGCGATCGGCGAAACCCGGATCGAGGGTCTTCTCGATGCGGAAGACGTGCGCGCGACCGCCGGCGCGCTGGCGGCTTTGCATGTCACCGTTCGGCAGGAGGATACCAACACCTGGCGCGTGCACGGGCGCGGGACCGGCGGGCTTTCCGAGCCGGACACCGTGCTTGATCTCGGCAATTCGGGAACAGGCGCGCGTCTGTTGATGGGGGCCGTGGCGAGCCATCCGTTCACGACGTTCTTCACCGGCGATCATTCTCTCAGCAGCAGGCCGATGCAGCGCATCATCCAGCCGCTGAGCGAAATGGGGGCCCAGTTTATCGCGCGCAGCGGCGGCCGGCTGCCGCTCGCGGTGATCGGTACCGGCGAGCCGATGCCGGTAACCTACACGATGCCAGTACCGTCGGCGCAAGTGAAGTCGGCGGTGCTGCTGGCGGCGTTGAATGCCCCCGGCACGACGACGGTCGTCGAATCAGAGGCAAGCCGGGATCATACTGAGAGAATGCTGGCGGATTTCGGTGCCGCCATCGAAGTCGAGACCGGCGCAAACGGCACCCGCACGATCAGGCTTGTCGGCGAGCCGGAATTGCAGGGCCGCGCCATCATCGTTCCGGGGGATCCTTCGTCGGCCGCATTCGCCCTCGTCGCCGCCTTGATCACCAAGGCCTCGTCAATTCTGATCAAGGGGGTCGGCATCAATCCGTTGCGTGCCGGCCTGCTGGAAACGCTGGCGGAGATGGGCGCGGCCGTAAGCGCGACCGCCGCGGATTCGGCAGGAGGCGAGCCGGTTGCCGATCTGGCGGTCCGCTCGTGTCCGTTGCAAGGGGTCAGCGTGCCCAGACAAAGAATCCCGTCAATGATCGACGAAATCCCGGTGCTTGCCGTCGCGGCGGCGTGCGCACACGGCGAGACGCGGTTAGAAGGCTTGGCTGAACTACGGGTCAAGGAAAGCGACCGTCTGGCAGCGATCGCGCGCGGCCTCAGCCAGTGTGGTGTCGGAGTCGATCACGGGCAGGACTGGCTCGTCATTGAGGGTGCCGGCGGACCGCCGCCGGGCGACGCGACAATCACCGTCGCCCTGGATCATCGCATCGCGATGGCGTTCTTGGTTCTCGGGTGTGCCAGCGTCAAGCCCGTTGCCATTGACGATGCCGCGGCGATCGGGACCAGCTTTCCCCAGTTCGTCGCCCTGATGAACCGGTTGGGCGCGGACATCCGAGGGCGATAACAATGGCGGGAGAGGAATCGCAAGAAACCGCTGTTTCAGGACCGGTCGTCATCGCCGTCGATGGGCCGGCGGCGGCGGGCAAGGGCACTCTGGCTCGGCGTTTGGCCGAGCATCTTGGCTACGCTTACCTCGACACAGGCGTTCTGTATCGAGCGGTCGGGCTCAAGATGATGCAAGCCGGCCGCGCTCCAGCCGACGCCGAAGCCGCCGCTGCGATTGCCCGGACGCTGAGTGCCGAGGACCTGGAGCGGCCGGATCTGCGCAGCGACGAAGCGGCGCAGGCGGCCTCTCAGGTCGCGGCGCAGCCTGCGGTGCGGGGGGCGCTGCTGGACTTCCAGAAGCGATTTGCCGCCAATCCTCCCAGCAGCCGAGGCGCTGTGCTCGACGGGCGCGATATCGGCACCGTGGTCTGCCCGGATGCGGCCGTGAAGCTTTTCGTGACGGCCTCGCTGGCCGTTCGGGCGCGCCGGCGCCTTCAAGAGTTGCGGGATCGTGGCGCGGCCGTTATACATGGCACCGTGTTGCGGGATATGAAGGAACGGGATGCGCGCGATTCAGAGCGCGATATAGCCCCTTTGCGGCCAGCCGACGATGCTTGCGTGATTGACACGAGCGACTTGGACCCCGATACAGTGTTCGCTGTCGCTCTTGACGGTGTGCGTGCCCGCCTGTCCGCGATACATGAAGACGATGCCGGAGGCCCCGGCGTGACATCCCGGCAATCCGCGTCAGCCGTGATCAACAGTGGCGAGCTGCTGTCATCGCCGGAGGGGACCTCCGACGGAGACACGGGAACCTAATCAGTAGCTTCGAGAGCAATTGCGAAGGAACGAAACACCTATGGTTGCAACCGCTTCCCAGACGTCGGCCGAAAGTACCCCTCCTGGATCGGGCGAGAGCTTTGCGGCTCTTCTTGAGGAGTCGTTCGGCGACAGCGGCGGCTTTGAAGGGCAGGTCGTCAAAGGCACCGTGGTTCGTATTGAAGGCGACATGGCGGTCATCGACGTCGGCCTGAAGTCGGAGGGCCGGGTGCCAATCAAGGAGTTCGCTCCCGCCGGGCGCAGCGCCGAAATCGCGGCGGGAGAAAAGGTCGACGTCTTTGTTGAGCGATATGAAGATAAGGACGGCGTTGTCAGCCTCAGCCGCGAGAAGGCGCGCCGGGAAGAGGCATGGACCCAGCTCGAACAGGCCTTCAAGAATGGCGAGCGGGTGAACGGGACCATCTTCGGACGCGTCAAGGGCGGATTCATCGTCGATCTATCGGGGGCAGTGGCATTCCTGCCTGGAAGCCAAGTCGATATCCGGCCGGTTCGTGACATCGGTCCGCTGATGAACACGCCGCAGCCGTTTCAGATCCTGAAGATGGACCGGGCCCGAAACAACATCGTGGTCTCGCGCCGGGCGGTTCTCGAGGAGTCCCGTGCCGAGGCGCGCTCGGAGTTGATCTCCAACTTGAAGGAAGGCCAAGTTCTCGAAGGCGTGGTCAAGAACATCACCGACTACGGCGCCTTCATCGATCTGGGCGGGGTCGACGGGTTGCTGCACGTCACCGACATTGCCTGGAAGCGCATCAACCATCCATCGGAAGCTTTGCAGATCGGCCAGAGCGTCAACGTCCAGGTTATCCGCTTCAATCCCGAGACCCAGCGGATTTCCCTCGGAATGAAGCAGCTTGAGGAAGACCCCTGGGTCGGTGTTCAGGCGAAGTATCCGGCGGGCGCCAAGTTCATGGGCCGCGTGACCAACATCACCGATTACGGCGCGTTCGTCGAGCTCGAGCCGGGCGTGGAGGGGTTGGTCCATGTCTCGGAAATGAGTTGGACCAAAAAGAACGTCCATCCCGGCAAAATCGTCTCGACCAGCCAGGAAGTGGAGGTCGTGGTGCTGGATGTCGATCCGGATAAGCGGCGGATCAGCCTCGGCCTCAAGCAGACCCTTGCCAATCCGTGGGATGACTTTCTCGAGAAGCACCCGGTCGGCGCGGAGATTGAAGGCGAGGTCAAGAACATCACCGAATTCGGTCTGTTTCTCGGCTTGCCGGGAGACATCGACGGGATGGCCCATCTCTCCGATCTGTCGTGGACCAAGCCGGGTGAGGAAGCCCTTGCCGATTACAACAAGGGCGATATCGTTCGCGCCAAGGTTCTGGACGTGGACATCGACAAGGAGCGCATCAGCCTCGGGATCAAGCAGCTGGAGGAGGATCCGTTCGAATCCAGCTTCAGCAATTTGCGCAAGGGACAAGTGGTCACCTGCACCATCACCGGGGTGAGCGAGGCCGGTCTGGACGTGGACGTCGGTGACGGCGCACCGGGCTTCATCCGCAAGAATGAGGTGTCGAGGGAGCGCAGCGAGCAGCGCACCGACCGGTTCGCGGCGGGCGAGAAGGTTGACGCCAAGATCACCCAGATCGACAAGAGCACGCGCAAGATCCTGCTTTCGATCAAGGCCCGCGAGATGGAGGAAGAGAAGAAGGCGGTTGCGGAATACGGCTCGACCGACTCCGGAGCCAGCCTCGGTGAAATTCTCGGGGCGGCGATTCGCGAGAAGCGGGAGGCCGCCGAGCGCGCCGAACAGGCCGCCGAGAAGAGGCAGGCGGCGGCACGCGCCCAGGAAGACTCCGAGGCGGAAGGCGACAACGCCGCCGATAAGGAAGATTAAAAAGGAAGAGGACGGCGGTCCGCGGACAGCGCGACGATCATGTCCCTTGAGCCGGACTATCTGGTTGACCGGCGCCGCCTGAAACGGCGGCTGGGGGTATGGCGTCTGGTAACGGTTGCCGCCATCCTTGCCGTCGTTCTGCTCGGACTCAACCGGATCGGTGTTGTCGGCCGTGACTACGTGGCGCGCCTCGTGGTCGACGGCGTCATTACCGATGATCTCGAGCGTGACGAGGCTCTGGCCGTGATCGCCCAAGATCATCGGGCGAAGGCCCTGATCGTGCGCATCAACAGTCCCGGCGGAACGGTCGTCGGCGGCGAGGCGCTGTACCGGCGGCTTCGGCTTGTCAGCGAGACGAAGCCGGTTGTCGCGGTGATGGGGGAAGTCGCCACATCGGCGGCGTACATGACGGCGCTCGGGAGCGATCACATCATCGGCCGGGAGGGCACGGTGACGGGATCGATCGGCGTGCTGCTGCAGACCGCCAACATCACCGGCCTGCTTGACAGGATCGGGGTCGAGACCGAGTCGGTCAAGAGCGCTCCGCTCAAGGCTCAGCCAAACCCGCTCGAAGAGATGTCTCCGCAAGCCCGCGAAGCGATCGAACAGGTGGTGCAGGACATGTTCACCATGTTCGTGGGGATCGTTCAGGAACGACGGAACTTCTCGCCGGAACAGGTGATGGAGGTTGCCGACGGGCGGATTTTCACGGGCCGGCAGGCGCTTGGCAATGGCCTCATCGATGGGATCGGAAGCGAACTCGATGCCCGGCGCTGGCTCGCGGACACGCGTGACGTTCCAACAACGCTGCCGGTTCGCGAACTCGATGAGGACGGGACGGTTGTATGGGTGCGGCGGCGGATCGACAGCCTGTTCGGAAAAAGCTTGTTGCCAGAGATACTTAGACTTGACGGGCTGGTTTCTGTCTGGCACCCTCAGGCGCGGTCCGCGATGAATTGATCGCCGGCTTGTGATGTGTGCGGGCGACCCTCGTGGCCGCCAATCAGGCAGCAGCCGGATCGAGCAGAGGAAAGGTGGCCGATGACCAAGTCGGAACTGATCGCACGCCTTGCGGCGGCGAATCCGCATTTGTACCACCGCGACGTCGAGCGGATCGTGACGACCGTATTTGACGAAATTGCCAGCGCCCTTGGCCGCGGTGCACGGGTGGAACTGAGGGGTTTTGGCGCGTTCTCGGTGAAGGAGCGCGCCTCGCGGGTCGGCCGCAATCCCCGCACCGGGGCAGCAGTTGACGTGTCCGCCAAGTATGTGCCTTATTTCAAGACCGGCAAACAGCTTCGCGAGCGCCTCAATACGGCCGAATAGGGCGATCAGCAGCATGACGAGGGGGCAACGATTGTGGCGCGATTGATATTCTGGCTTCTCGTCCTGATCCTGTCGCTGGTCATTATCGTCTTCGCGGCCAGCAATCGCCAACCGGTGGCGCTTGACTTGTGGGTATATCAGACTCCCCCCCTTCCGCTGTTTGTGGTGGCGCTGATCGGAATTTTCATCGGATTCATCTGGGGCGGGCTCGTCGCATGGGTCAGTGCGGGAAGGCATCGACAGCGGGCCCGCGATCTCTATCGCCGCGTCGAGACCGCAGAGCGGGAGAAGGCGAGCCTGCGTCGTCAGATCGAAAAGCTGCAGGCAGGGGAGAGGCGGGCGGCGATCCCGCCACCGCCCGCCGACGCCGCTTGACGTCACGTCATTGGAGCATGCGAAGCGCCGCGGCTTGGATCCTGCTCCAGGGACAAATCTGTAACGAAGCCGCGTGCGCCACCGATGGGGCGGTTAGCTGAAATGTCGACCATCAGGCCAGCGGATCGACTGTTCGTCGCTTTGGATCTCGTCGATCTGGAGCGCAGCATAGCCGTTGCGCGCGCGCTGGCGGGCCATATCGGCGGGATCAAACTCGGTAAGGAGTTCTTTACCGCCAATGGGCCGGAAGGCTATCGGCGCATCGCCGAACTCGGTCTGCCGATCTTTCTTGACTTGAAGTTTCATGACATCCCGACAACGGTGGCTCGTGCCGTGCGTGCGGCCCTGCCGTTGCACCCGTTCATGCTGGACGTACACGCGAGCGGCGGAGCGGCAATGATGCGGGCCGCCGCCAACGCCGCGGCGGAACGCGAGATGGACGTTGGCGCAACGAGGGCGCAGCCGCGCGGCAGGCCGCTGGTGGTTGCGGTGACGGTGCTGACCTCGCTGCACGAGGCAGACTTCGAGTTCTTGGGTATTTCAAGATCGTTGCAGGAACAGGCTGCCCGTCTCGCGGGGCTTGCCAAGAGGTGCGGGCTCGACGGCGCCGTGTGCTCCTGCTCCGAGCTGATGGCGCTGCGCGGCGCCTGTGGTGCCGATTTCGTGCTGGTGGTTCCTGGCATCCGTCCAAGCTGGGCTCAGGATGACGAGCACCGGCGGACGATCACGCCGGAGGAAGCCATTGCCTTGGGCGCGGACTACATCGTCGTTGGCCGGCCGATCGTGCAGGCGCCCGATCCTGCCGAGGCGGCGGCGCGCGTCTGTGAAGAGATGTCGCGCGGGTATTCCTAGGGCTTGCGGCGAGCGAAAGACGTCATGGCGATCAGCGTCAAGATCTGTGGCCTGACCACACGGGCAACGGTCGATGCCGCCGCCGGAGGGGGCGCCTGCTTTCTCGGATTCGTATTCTTCCCGCCGTCGCCGCGTTTTGTTGAGCCGAGCGCGCTCGCCGCGCTTACGGCCGGATTGCCCGCCGGGGTAATGCGGGTTGGGCTGATGGTCGATCCCAGCGATGATGACTTGGCTGCACTCGATCGCAAGACGATCGATATGCTGCAGTTGCACGGGACAGAGACGGTGGACAGGGTTGCCAGGATCAAGGCCCGCCTCGACATCCCGGTCATCAAGGCAATTGCTGTCGCCGATGGCGCCGACCTCGATCGTGCGCGAAGCTACGAAGGCGTGGCGGACCGTCTTTTGTTCGACGCGCGACCGCCGAAAGGGGCGAGCCGGCCCGGGGGCAATGCGACAGCGTTCGAGTGGCGGTTGCTGCGCTCGCGGACGTGGCGGGTTCCCTGGATGCTGGCAGGCGGTTTATCCTGTGAAAATCTCCGGCAGGCCGTTCGCGACAGCGGAGCGGCGGCTGTCGATGTCTCTTCCGGCGTCGAAGACGCGGAAGGGATAAAGAGCCTCGAGAAAATCCGGGCGCTGCTGGCCCTCGCCGCTGCGCTTGACCCGCCCATCGCAGGAACGGCGGTTACCGATTGGAAAGTCCCAAACCAATGACCGATGCAAAAACTAACCTACTTGGCCGTGATCCGGTCGCCCGCGCGAACACGCTGCGGGCTGGACCTGACCGGTTCGGCCACTTCGGGATCTATGGCGGCCGCTACGTGGCCGAGACGCTGATGCCCTTGGTGCTCGAGGTCGAGCAAGCCTACGAACAGGCTCGGCAGGACCCTTCCTTCACTTCGGAGTTCGACTATTACCTCCGCCATTACGTCGGGCGCCCCAGCCCCCTTTATTTTGCTGCGCGCCTGACCGAGAGGCTGGAGGGCGCCAAGATCTACTTCAAGCGTGACGAACTCAATCATACGGGGGCACACAAGATCAACAACACGCTGGGTCAGGTGTTGCTGGCGCGACGGATGAACAAGCATCGGATCATCGCCGAGACCGGGGCCGGTCAGCATGGGGTCGCCACCGCCACCGTCTGCGCTCTGTTCGGCCTTTCATGCGATGTGTTCATGGGCGCCGCCGACATCGAGCGGCAGTCGCCTAACGTGTTTCGCATGAAGTTGCTCGGGGCCAACGTCATTCCCGTCACGTCCGGCTCGGGCACACTGAAGGACGCAATGAACGCGGCGTTGCGCGACTGGGTCGCCAACGTCACCGACACCTACTACCTGATCGGTACTGTGGCGGGTCCCCATCCCTACCCCGCGATGGTGCGTGACTTCCAGTCGGTGATCGGCGAGGAGGTCCGCAGCCAGATCCTGGAGCAGGAAGGACGGCTTCCCGACTCGCTCGTCGCCTGCATCGGCGGCGGCTCCAATGCGATGGGGCTGTTCCACCCGTTTCTCGACGATCCCGACGTCCGTATGATCGGAGTCGAGGCGGCCGGACGCGGCGTGGAGACCGGCGAGCACTGCGCGTCGCTCACTGCCGGCCGGCCCGGCGTCCTGCACGGTAACCGCACCTATTTGTTGCAGACCCCGGACGGTCAGATCGAGAATGGTCACTCGCTGGCAGCCGGCCTCGACTACCCTGGCGTCGGTCCCGAGCATGCCTGGCTGCGCGACAGCGGGCGGGTTGAATATGTGGCTGTCACCGACCTGGAAGCGCTCGATGCGTTTCAGTTCTGCTCGCGCACGGAAGGAATCATCCCGGCACTGGAGCCAGCTCATGCTCTCGCCCACGTGCGGAAGATCGCACCCACTCTGCCGCGGGACCATGTCATGGTCATGAACATGTGCGGGCGCGGCGACAAGGACATCTTCACCGTTGCCGCTGCCCTGGAGCAAGGGCTTTGAGTGTACCAAACCGGATCGCCCGGCGCTTCAATGACCTGAAGCGGGAAGGTCGGGCTGGCCTCGTCACCTTCGTCACGGCGGGCGATCCCGACCCCGCGACGGCAATGGAGATTTTGCGCGGCCTGCCCGTCGCGGGCGCGGACCTGCTGGAGATCGGCATGCCGTTCAGCGATCCGATGGCGGATGGGCCGGCCATACAAGAGTCTTCTCTGAGGGCGCTGCGCGCCGGCCAGACCATGGCGAGGACGCTCGCCATGATCGCGGACTTTCGACGCATCGATGCCGATACGCCGGTCATTCTGATGGGCTACTTCAATCCGATTTATGCGTTCGGGGTTCAGCGGTTCGTCCTCGAGGCAAGGGCGGCTGGCGTCGATGGCCTGATCGTGGTCGACCTTCCGCCAGAAGAGCATGAAGAGCTGCGCACGCCGGCTCTGGCCGCCGGCATTGACGTGATTCTTTTGCTGGCTCCGACCACGGGCGATGAGCGGCTCGCCACCATCCTGCGGGAAGCACGCGGATTCGTCTATTACGTCGCCATTACCGGCGTAACCGGCACCACCTCGGCTGACCCCGCTGAAGTGGCTGCGGCGGTTGGGCGGATCCGGCGCCACACGTCGGTCCCTATCGCTGTCGGCTTCGGGATCAAGACTGCCGATCAGGCCGCCGCAATCGCGGCAGCGGCCGATGCCGCCGTCGTCGGCTCTGCAATCGTGGGTAAGATTGCGCAGGACTTGAACGGCGACGGGATCGCCAAGCCGTCGCTTGTCGAGACGACCCTGGGCTTCGTCGCCGAACTTGCGGCCGGCGTTCGCAATCCCCCTGCACGCGGGGCTGCCGAATGACCGTAGCCGGCAAAAAGGGATCGCCTTTCACTTGCTGATGGGCCGCAACCCCAGCGAGAGCGTTCTGGCGCGCCTGGAAGCGCTGCACCCGAAGGTGATCGATTTGTCGCTGGACCGGGTGCTTCGGTTGTTGTCCGCTTTGGGCGATCCCCAGGACCAGCTGCCGCCGGTGGTTCACGTCGCTGGAACCAACGGCAAAGGCTCGGTCGTGGCGTTCCTTGCCGCCATCTTCGCCGCGCATGGGCTCCGCTGCCATGTGTTCACCTCCCCTCATTTGATCCGTTTTCACGAGCGGATCGTCATTGCCGGCAAGGAGATCGGCGAAGGTGCGCTCGTCGACGTGCTGGAGGAGTGCGAGCGTGTCAATGCGAGCGGCCCGATCACGTTTTTCGAGATCACCACCGCGGCGGCGCTGCTTGCCTTCGCGCGAACACCGGCCGACATCACCCTGCTGGAGACCGGCCTTGGGGGACGGCTCGACGCTACCAACGTGGTTACGCGGCCGGCCGCCACGATCCTTACCCCGATTGCGCTCGATCATCAGGTGTTTCTGGGCGACACGGTGAGCGCCATCGCTGCCGAGAAAGCAGGAATTCTCAAACACAAGGCCCCATGCTTCTCAGCGCAACAGGCCAAGGAAGCGGCGGCGGTGATTCGGGCGCGGGCGGCGGCACTGGATGTGCCCGTTGCCTGGGAGGCCGAACACTGGCGGATAAGCCGAAGTGGCGATGGCTTGCTGTACGAGGACCTCAGCAGGGCCTCGCCAGACGCCTCATCAACAAAGCGGCATCTGCCGGCGCCGGGGCTTTGCGGGCGGTTTCAAATCGGCAATGCCGGGCTCGCCGTTGCGTGTGCGCAATCCGTGCTGGGGCCCTCTCTAGAGTGGGAGGCTACGGCGCGCGGCGTCCGCACGGCGCACTGGCCGGGGCGGCTGCAAAGGATCGAAGGCGGTCCCCTGCGAGCGCTGTTACCGGAAGACTGGGAACTTTGGTTGGACGGGGCACACAATCCGGCGGCCGCCGCGGTCCTGGCCGCCGAGACACGGCAAAGCTGGCACGATCGGCCCAACGCCTTCATCGTCGGGATGCTCCGCACAAAGGACGCTGCTTGTTTCCTCGCCGCGATCGGCGGGGAGGCGGAGCGTATCTTTGCGGTTTCCATTCCTGACAGCGCCGTGAGCCTGAGCGCGGGCGAACTGAGCGATCTCGGTCAGACTGTGGGGCTGGCAGTGGAGAGTGCCGCCGGAATCGAAGAAGCGCTGCGGACCCTTGTTCTTACCGGGGATCGCCCGACGCGGGTGATCATCTGTGGCTCGCTATACCTTGCCGGCTGGGTGCTGGCCCACAACGTGCCGCACATGTCTTCGAAAGCGGGCCATTAGAGGCTGGTTGCGGTTAGAGCTGGGCCTCGAGCCACTCGAACAGCTTGCCCTGCGGCAGCGCCCCGATTTTGGTCGCCGCGACCTGGCCATCCTTGAACAGCATCAGCGTCGGAATACCCCGCACCCCATACTTCGACGGGGTCATCGGGTTCTCGTCGATATTGAGCTTGGCCACCGTCACCTTCTCGCCGAACTTGGCGTCGAGCGCTTCGAGTGCGGGAGCGATTTGCTTGCAGGGCCCACACCACTCCGCCCAGAAGTCGACAAGAACCGGTTTCTCGGCCTTCAGGACATCGGCATCGAACGAATCATCGGTGACGGGCTTTGGCATCAACACACCTTTGGATCGCAGTGGACGAATCATTTCAAAACGCCCGCTGAATGTATGGACGTGATCCAGCCGCGTCAAGCGACGGGGGCCGCAGTCAAACCCGCAGCCAGACCTTCATCCGGCCAATGCCCTCACTGAAGA
>CAZFBS010000027.1:0-42217 GCA_964517265.1 uncultured Rhodospirillaceae bacterium
GGCTAGCCCCGACTTTTCGGATGCCGAGCCGTCGGATCTTCCGGCGCAATCAGCCCCGCCGGTGTTGGCACCGGAGCCCGCTGCCGCCGATCCCGAATCGCTGGATCCTCCGGCGGAACCGGCTCCGTCGCCGTCCGATCCGGAGCCTGTTGCCGATCCCAAATCGCTACATCTTCCGGCGGAACCGGCTCCGTCGCCGTCCGATCCGGAGGCTGCTGCCGATCCCGAACCGGGGATAAGCGAAGGCGGGCCGCCCGCTGCAGGGAATGATGTGCCGTCAGAGCCGCCCGCAAGTGTGGCGGGTCCTGGCGTCAATGACCTGCTTGATCGCGGCAACCGCCTGTTGGGGTTGGGAGATGTCGCAGCCGCGCGGCTGTTTTACAGGATGGCCTCGGGGCGGGGCAGCGCGGAGGGTGCCTTGTTGATGGGGCTCACATTCGACCCTCTCTATTTTGAGGGCAGGAGCATTTACGGAACTCAGCCGCATGGTTACCAAGCGATGGAATGGTATCGAAAGTCGGCGAAGATGGGCAACGCTGAGGCCCAAGAGCGAATGAACGCCCTCCAGTTATGGTTGCGCCGGGCGGCCGAGGAGGGTGACGAGGACGCCCGGCGCGCCCTACAGCGGCTTGAAACGCAGTAGCTTGGGCTTCTCCCACCTTCAACAGGATCGATGGAACGCTGTCCCTGCCTTCACTGGCCGCCTTGCCGCTCGCGCCACGCCATGAATCTCTCGAACAGAGCGCCTTCGTCCAAGCTGATGGTTCCGCCTGCCTCGGGTTCGCTTTCCTTGATGAACTGAACGAAAGCCTGAAACGCTGCGCGTAATTCGGGATCATAAACCGCTGCCTCTGCCCGCGGCCGCGCATCAAGCCACTGCTGGGCAGCCTGGAAACGGGTCCAGCCCGGTACCACCGCTGCGAGGTTGACCTCCTGCCACTTTTGATGCCGGGGTGGACTTAGGAACTCTTCGAAATTGCTGAAAAAGGCTTCAACGAATCGCGCCACTTTGGCGTAGCGGTCACTGTCCGGCGCCCAGTTGTACACAGCCATCACTGCACCGATGGCGATGGTTTCGATGTCATCCCCATCAGAAACCAGATTTGGGTAGTCCGCATGACTAAGGCTTGATGGCAGGTAAGTTTCCATCAGTTCGTCCGAAAGCGGCACCGAAAGAAAATGCACTTGGCTGTTCTCAGGGATCTTGGTGAAGATCTCGGTGGGCTTTCCCGCCACATAGATCATCGCCGCGATGTCGCCCCTGAGCAGTTTTTCCAGAGCCACTCCGTAATCATCGGTCGCGGGCTCGACATCAATGCCAAGAATGTCAAACATGGTGGAAGCAGTCATGTAGGTGCCGCTCCCCTCCGGACCGAAGTTCACCGTCTGCCCGGCAAGGTCCTCGACGGTATTGATGGCGCTGGTCGCAAGCAGGTGGAATTCCTCGTTGTAAAGCTTGGTGATGTAACGGATTCGCCTGTCGATCGTCGGATGGATTCCGGCTTTTTGCATGTAGGCAAGGACATCGGATTGAACGATCCCAATGTCGGTGCCTCGTAAGTACAGGATGTCCGTGATGTTTTGTACTGAGCCCTTGCCGATGATCGGCAGGATGCGCAACTCATTCTCTTGGTCCAACACGCTGGCGAGATCAGCTGCGATCCGGATGTACGTACCGTTGACGCCTCCGGAAATAATGCCCACCGTACCCCGGTTGACGCGTTCGCTGATGTTTGCTGCCACAGCATCCGCCTGCTGGGCAAGGGCCGGGAGCGGATGCCCGCTGCTGGCCAGAAGGACAACGATTGCCGCAATCGTGGAAAGGAACCGCACCATCTCTGACCTCGGTTGACGTGGAAGTTGTTTTCACCCAACCATAGCCTAGCGAGCGGGTTTTCGGTGCACAACCCCGGACTGCATGGGCGAGACCGCATCGGTGCGCGTCCGGCCTCGGCGACTGACAGGGCGGCCCCGCTGAACCATGCGCTGGATCATGACCAACTTGGGAACAAATCGCTGACACACTTCAAGCGAAAGGCGCGGCTGGTCGTGCCGCACAATCTTCTCGACGACATTCTGGTTCCAATCCATCCGGCCGGCTGGCCTTTCATCATCGCCTTTGCCGTGATCACGGTGATTCTCGCGTTGATCGCCCAGCCGCTCGGTTGGATCGGTGCTGTGGGGACCGTATGGTGTGTGTTCTTCTTTCGCAATCCGGACCGAGTAACACCATGCCGGGCCGGTCTGATCGTCAGTCCCGCCGACGGGATCGTGAAAGGGACCGGGCCTGCAACACCACCGCCGGAACTGGAACTCGGCCCGGCCCCGCGCCATCGTGTCTCCATCTTCATGAATGTCTTCGACGTGCACGTGAACCGGATTCCGCTGGAAGGGACGATCGTCCGCCTGATCTATCGGCCGGGGCGATTTTTCAACGCATCTTTGGATAAGGCCAGCGAGCACAACGAGCGGCAGGGCATTGTCATCTCGGGGCCCGATGGCCATACCATCGGCTTGGTGCAGATTGCCGGTTTGGTGGCAAGACGCATTCTGTGCCGGCTTGCCGTTGGAGACGAAGTGCAGGCGGGGGAACGATTTGGTATGATCCGGTTCGGCAGCCGTGTCGACGTTTACCTCCCCCCGGGCGTGACGGCGATGGTCGTCGTGGGACAACGGATGATTGCGGGAGAAACCGTGATCGCCGACCTGCGATCCGATGAACCGGAGCGCCCCGGAGCGCGGCGATGAGAAACCCGCGGATGCGTTCACCGCGACAGCGGCTGAGATCCTTTCATATCAACCGAATGATCCCCAACACCTTGACCCTGCTGGCTCTTGCTGCCGGTCTCAGTTCCCTCCGGTTCGCCCTCAACGAGCGTTGGGATATGGCCGTGTTGGCGATCGTCGTGGCCGGCATTCTGGACGGCCTCGACGGGCGGATTGCTCGGATCCTGAATGGCGCCACGCGATTTGGAGCCGAACTCGATTCATTATCCGATTTTCTGTGTTTTGGTGTGGCACCCGCGATCATTCTCTACCTGTGGGCTCTCAGCGAGGCCGGCCGCCTTGGTTGGGCGTTGGTCCTGATGTTTTGCATTGGCTGCGCCCTGCGGCTGGCGCGCTTCAATGCCGATATTGACGAGCCGGAGCCGCCTCCTTGGCACCGTAACTTTTTCGTGGGCTTGCCGTCGCCAGCAGGGGCAGGGCTGGCGTTGCTGCCGATCATGCTGTGGTTCCAGGTGGACCTGACGTTTCTGCGCAGCCCACTGTTTGTCGGCGTGGTCATGGTCGTCGTCGCCGCGCTGCTGGTCAGCCGGGTAAGGACGTTCTCGTTCAAGAAGGTGAGGATCCCGCACCGGCTGGTGCTGCCGACCATGCTGGCCATCGGGATTTACCTGGCTTTTCTGGTCAGCGCGCCGTGGCTGACCTTGACGCTAACCGGTATTGCCTATGCCCTTTCCATTCCGTTCAGTGACCGGACGTTTCGCTCCCTTAAAGAAGCCCATTCGCGGACTGCCTTTGCGGCCACTGGCGAGGGGGAGGGCGCTGAGGGTTCGGGACCATGATCGCACGGATTGGCGCGGATCGCGCATGGGCCGGTCAACCCCCTGGTTGTAGGACTCCCCTAGCTTAACACAAGTTCTTGGCAGGACCCGAGTGCGTCCTTAGGCTTGGACCCGTTTGCGAATGCTCCCGTGCGAGAGCCGGTGTCGGGGGGCACATGGAAGAGCGTGGCATGTTCAAAGATCGAACCGATGCCGGTGAGAAGCTTGCTGCCCGGCTTCAATCCATGAAACAGGAGCCTCTCGTGGTTGTCGCGCTGCCGCGGGGTGGGGTGCCGGTGGCGTTTGAAGTAGCGAAGGCACTTGAAGCTCCTCTCGACGTGGTTCTCATCCGCAAGATCGGGGCGCCAGGACAACCGGAACTTGCCGTTGGCGCGGTCGCCGATGGCGATTCTGTCGAGACGGTGATCAACACCGATCTGGCAAACGTGACCGGGGCGACGCCTGATTATATCGAGCAGAGGACGAAAGAGGTTTTGAAGGAGATTGAGCAGCGCCGCACCCGTTACATGAAGGATCGCGTTCGCCCCGAAATCTCAGGACGCACCGTCATCATCATCGACGACGGCATTGCCACCGGCGCCTCCATCCGGGTCGCGATCAAGGCATTCTGGAAGCGGGGTGCCCGACGGCTGGTTGTCGCGGTTCCCGTCGCCCCCCCGGGTACGGTGCAAAGCCTGCAGCAGGAGGTCGACCAAGTGATCTGCCTGGAGACACCGGAGTTCTTCCCGGCTGTTGGAGCATTTTACCGGGACTTCGCGCAGACGACGGATGAAGACGTCATTAGGTTGTTGGATCGTGCTGCCGTTTTTGCACCTTTGCTTGGTCGCTCTCCGGGGGTCCGACAGTGAGAGTTCGGCAGAGGCGGGCGGTGGTCGATTTGCCGCGGGGCTGCCACGGCCGGGTGACGGCCGCCTTGAGGGCGGCGTGAGACATGCGTTCAGGTGACATGCCGCCCCGCGACATGACTCTTCAGGTTGTGGCAGCGTCGCTCGGTCGTTACGGCGATCGCGAGGCGATCCTTTATTTCGATCGCGACGGCATCAAGCGATGGACTTACCGGCAGTTGGGGGAGTTGGTCCACCGTCTTGCAAGCGGTCTGGTGGCAAACGGATTTGGGCGCAAAAGCACCATTGCCGTCTGCGCTGCCAACCGCGGGGAATGGATTTTGGCTTGTTTCGCCATCTGGAGGGCTGGCGCCATCGTTGTCCCGCTCGACACCCAGATGTCGGAATCGGCGATGCGTCACGCACTTGATGACGCTGCGGTTCGGCTGGTGTTCACCCAGGCATCGGAGGTCGAGCGCATCGAGGCACTGGCTCCGGAAGGAAGCCAGATCGTTCTCCTGCAAGGCGAACGGGAGGGATTGTCGGGATGGCAAGATCTTCTGAGCGATCAGGGTGGAGAGGACGGTGCACAGCAACCGAGGCCGTTGCCAGAAGTCGGTTTGGACGATTTTGCTGCTATCTTCTACACGTCAGGGACCACCGGGCCGCCGAAAGGCGTGCCCTTGACCCACCGCAATCTCGCCTTCCAGATCGACGTGCTGGATAAGGTCAAAATCGTCGGTCCGGGGGATCGGGCGCTGCTGCCGTTGCCGCTTCATCATGTCTACCCTTTTGTCGTCGGGATGCTGACACCGATCGCCCTGGGGCTCCCCTTGCTGCTGCCCCGGGCGTTGATCGGCCCGCAGATTGTCGAAGCGACGAGCAAAGGCGGAGCCACGGTCATGATTGGCGTTCCCCGGCTTTACCGGGCGCTGATCGATGGCTTGATGCGCCGGCTCAATACGCAGGGGCTGGTGAGCCGGATCATTGGACGCTCACTGATCGCCGTCAGCACGGTCTCGCGGCACAAGCTTGGGCTGCAGATGGGCAAGAGACTGCTCAAGCCGCTGCACCAGCGGATGGGCCCTGATCTTCGCCTGCTCGTCAGTGGTGGTGCTGCACTTAAGCCCGAGTTGACGCGGACGCTGGAAGGAATTGGCTGGACTGTTGCCACCGGCTACGGCTTGACGGAAACTTCACCACTGGTCGCCGCGAATTTTCCCGGTCAAAGCCGATTCGAGTCGGCCGGTAAACCGGTCGAAGGGGTCCAGGTCCGGATCGACCCCAGCGTCATCGCGGAAGGCACTCAGACGGATGACCGGCTCGGCGAGGTGCTGGTAAGCGGGCCAAACGTGTTTACCCATTATCACCACCTTCCCGAAAAAACCAAGGAAGCTTTCACCGAGGACGGCTGGTTCCGCACCGGAGATCTGGGCTTCCTGGATGACGATGGTTATCTGCATCTGGCCGGGCGACGCTCGACCATGATCGTGACCGAGGGTGGCAAGAATGTCCAGCCGGACGAACTGGAGGAGGCCTACCAAGCCGAGCCGGAAATCGGCGAGATCGTTGTTCTGCCCCAGGATGATAAGATTGTCGGCTTGATCGTGCCGGACTTCGACGTTGTCACCGCCCGGGAGCCGAATGAAATCGAGAATGCCGTGCGCGAGGCGGTTGAGAGGGCTTCACGCCGACTGCCGCCATACAAGCGCCTGGCCGAGTTCGCCTTGACCCGCGAGAGCTTGCCTAGGACACGCCTCGGCAAGCCCCGCCGGCACCTCTTGGAGGAGCGATACGAGCAGGCGCTGCGAGACAAGGATGCAGCCGCCGCGCCGCAGCGCAAGCCATTGCCGATAAACGAGATGTCGGCGGAGGACCGATCCCTGCTGGAGGATTCCTCCGCGCGAAAGGCTTGGGAATGGTTGAGTGAACGGTTTTCTGACCGTCGGCTTACTCCGGATAGCAACTTTCGCCTCGATCTTGGCGTCGACTCCATGGAATGGCTGAACATGACCATGGAACTCTCGATCCGGACGGGAGCGGAACTGACAGAAGATGCGATTGCCCGCATCGAAAGCGTACGGGATCTTCTGGAGGAGGTGACGCAGTCGGAAGGCAAGGTGGCAGCAGAACGGCAACATTTTCTCGATGATCCTGAGGGGAGCTTGACCGAGGAGCAGAAACGGTGGCTGCGCCCTCAGAGTACGGCGCAACGAGCGATCGGCTGTGTTGCTTACGGCTTGGCGTGGCTCGTGATGCGAGTTCTGTTCCGCCTTGAGGTTCGCGGTGTGCAGCACTTGCCAGCGCAAGGTGCCTATGTGCTCGCCCCCAATCATGTCAGCTATCTCGACCCGTTCGCGATTGCACCGGCACTCCGCTATCGGCGGCTGCTTGACACGTATTGGGCGGGGTGGACCGGGGTGCTGTTCTCAAACCGGTTCGTTCGCTGGTTCAGCCGGATTGCTCAGGTCGTTCCCATCGATCCCGACCGGGCGGTCGGGTCGAGCTTGGCGTTCGGCGCGACCATCCTCAAGCGTGGATTGATGTTGGTCTGGTTCCCGGAGGGTGCACGCTCGGAAACGGGAAAGCTGACGCCGTTTAAGCCGGGTCTCGGACTGCTGCTGGAGCGCTTTCAGGTCCCAGTGTTGCCGGTCGTTATCGAGGGGGCCTATGAGGCGCTACCGCGGCATCGCTCCCTTCCAAATTTTCACCGGATCCGGGTGACCATTCACCCACCGGTCGATCCGCAGGCGCTCGAAAGAAAAGGAGAGGGCAAAGAGGCAGGGGAGAGGATTATGAGCGGCCTTGAGCGCCACATGAGCGATCTCATGCCGTGAAGGCCTTTAGGCGATGGCAGCAAGGGCGTGCGTAGCGGAGCCGGTTTATCAGGACACCGGGAGGTTGGCCTTGAGCGCAAGGTCGAGGCACTGCGCGATCCGAGCCTCTATCCCGAGAACTCGAAAACGGTAGATGTTCGTGAAAGCCATATGTCATGGGTCTTTCTGACCGATCGGTTCGCCTACAAAATGAAGAAGCCGGTCAAGTTTCCGCGGCTGGATTTTTCGACGCTGGCGCTGCGCCACCTTCAATGCGAGAACGAACTTGTTCTCAACCGGCGCTTGGCGCCGATGGTCTATCTCGACTTGGTGCGGATGACCTGCGACGAAAACGGGTGCATCAGCCTTGAGGGCAACGGCGAGACCGTCGAATGGCTGGTGCGAATGGTGCGTCTTCCGACGGAGCGGAAGCTGGAGCGGTTGGTCATGGAGAAGCGCACTCGGGAAGAGGAAGTCAGGGCCGACATTGTCGTGGCTGCCGAGTTGCTGATCCGCTTCTATCGTCCGGCACCGCCGGTGCATATGCCGGCCGAGCAATACAGGCTGAGGTTCGCCATTGAGATCTCGTCGATTACCGCGGAGCTGCGCTCGCCGCAGTTCGATTTACCGGGCGAGCTTGTTCGTCGCACTGCCTGTGCTCTTCAGGCTTTCATCGAAGATAAGAGGGCATTGCTGACGGCCCGCGCCGGACGGGTGATCGACGCCCACGGCGATCTGCGTCCCCAGCATATCTATGTTGGGCCCGATCCCGCCATCATCGATTGCCTGGAATTCGACCGCGATCTGCGTCTGCGAGATCCTTTTGACGAGCTCTCGTTTCTCCGCCTGGAGTGTGCACGGCTTGGGGATCCGTCGGCTGGCGACCTTTTCATTCAGCGCTGCCGACAGGCGCTGGACGATCCTGTTCCTGCCGAACTTCTGCGCTTTTATGCCGCCTTCCGCGCTTATGAGCGCGCCAAGTTGGCCGCGGGTCATCTTGAAGACCCGGGTCTCCCCGATCCCGCCACCACCGCGAAATGGCGAGAGCGCGCGCTCACGTATCTGCGGTTGGCCCAGGCCTCGCTTCAGCCTGAGTGGGATTCCAACTGACCAACAGGGATGCGTGCGACAGCGGGACCGCACGCGGCTCTGGCCGGGCCCGAGCGGCTGCGACCGGCTTGATCCTCACCTGCGGCTCCTTGCCGTCGTCGCCTCACCATCGATGATCGTCGTCTCAGCCTCGATGATCCAGGCGTTCTTGTCGATGTTGAGGTCGGCGAACCGCTCGGCGTCGAAAACCGGCATGTGCCCTGCCTTCCTCTGCTCGTCGAAGTCGCGCATCACTCTTAGGCCGACCTTGAACAGCAACCCAAGGGCGACGAGGTTGACCAGCGCCAGCAATGCCATCGTCAGGTCAGCGAAGCCGAACACCGTCGAGAGATCCTGCGTCGCGCCCCACATCACCAAAACCAGGGTAATGGTACGGTAGATGTTGAACAGCGTCTTGTTCTCTTCGCTGAAGAAGTTGAGGCTGTTCTCGCCCAGATAGTAGTTGTACATGATCGAGGTGAACGCGAACAGCATCAGCGCGATACTCACGAAGGAGCGCCCCCAGGGACCCACTTCGCTCGCCAACGCCGTCTGCGTCAGCGCTACCCCTGCCATCTCCGTCCCCGGCTCGAATGCATCAGACAACAGGATGATCATCGCCGTGCAAGTGCACAGGATCAACGTGTCGACGAAAACGCTGAAGGACTGCACGATTCCCTGGTTTGCCGGGTGCTTAACATATGCGACGGCAGCCACGTTGGGAGCGCTGCCCAACCCGGCTTCGTTGGAGAACAGCCCACGCCGGACCCCAAACAGGATAGCTGCCCCGACTCCGCCGGCGAAAGCCTCTTCAAGCCCGAATGCGCTTCGGAAGATCAGAGCCAGTACCCCCGGCACTTCGCTGATGTTCAGGGCGATGACGACAAGGGCGATCAGCAGGTAGCCAGCCGCCATGACTGGAACAATGATTTCGGCCGCTGTGGCGATGCGTTTGATGCCGCCGAAGATGATCAGGCCGAGGACGATCACGAGGCCGATGCCGCTGATCCAGGTTGGAATGGCGAACGCATCCTGAAACGAGGTCGCGACCGTATAGGCCTGGAGCGCGCTGAAGGCGAAGCCAAACGTGACCAGAAGGAGAATTGAGAAGATCGCCGCAAGCCAACGCTGGCCGAGGCCGCGCTCGATGTAGTACGCTGGCCCGCCGCGGTACGTACCGTCCGGCTCGGCGTTCTTGTACAACTGGGCGAGCGTGTTCTCGAAGAAACTGGTCGCCATGCCGATCAAGCCAATCAGCCACATCCAAAAGATCGCACCGGGTCCGCCGAGGGTAATGGCGACCGCCACACCGGCAATGTTGCCGGCGCCGACACGCCCGGCGACGCTCAGCACAAGCGCCTGGAACGAACTGATGTGTCCTTTCTCATGGTGGAAAGCCTGGAGCAGGATGCCGAACATATTGCCGAAATAGCGGAACTGGACGAAGCGGGAGACGATCGTAAACGTCACTCCGATGCCGACCAGCAGCACGATCAATACCCAGGTCCACAGGAAATCGTTGATCACTGCGAGCATAGCGGTCCCCCCCCGGATTGTGTTCTTCAACTGGCTATGGCTGAGGCAGGCTACCACTGCAAAGGTGCATTCGCGAAACCATTAAGGCTTCAGAACAAAAGTATGTTGACCCTGACAGCCGGGCTCGCCGACGCTTGAATATGCTTTGGACCCGATTGAGCGCTGCCAGTCGGAGAGATCAGCGAAGGCGCCGCCGCCTTGCCCGGAGGCTTGCGCAGAATCGAAAATAATCGAGGATGGAAAAAGACTTTATCATTGCTCTCGGGGTGAGCGTCGTCGCGGGGGCCGTAACCACCGTCGGTATTTTGACGATTCGCCGGTTCGAAGCCTGGGCACGACGGAATACCACCTACTTTGCCTGTTTCGCTGCGGGTGTGCTGATCGCTGTTTCGTTCATGCACATAGTCCCGAGATCGTTCGGCATGAGCACACAAGCGCCGACATACCTTTTTGCTGGCTATCTACTGATGCATGTGCTGAATCGGTTCTTGACAGGGTATGTCTGCGACAAGCCGGAGACGGCCGAATATGCACTTGGACTCGTGCCTCTGTTCGGCATCGGCTTCCACTCCTTTCTCGACGGCGTAGTCTATTCCATCAGCTTCGGTGTGAGCATCTTTACTGGTGCTCTTGTGGCACTTGGCATGGTGTTGCATGAGTTTCCAGAGGGTATCGTGACCTACACGCTGCTGGTGCGAAGCGGCTTTACAGAGCGGCGGTCGTTTCTGCTCGCCTTTCTCGCTGCGGCCGCGACGACCCCGCTTGGGACGCTGATCTCGTATCCCTTTGTCAGCCAAGTCGGGCAATCGCTGCTGGGCTCGCTACTCGCGCTCTCGGCAGGTGCGTTGATTTATGTGGGTGCGACTCACTTGCTGCCGCGGGCGGAAAGAGAGCCCCGCAGGTTCAGCTTGGTCGCGCTCGCCGCTGGCGTTCTCGTCGCGCTTGGGATCGTGCTGAGCAAGGGATAGGTAGAACAACGTATTATCCGTTAAGCCACGTCTTCGACCGATGCGTATGGAAGTGAGCCGGATTCGGAGGCGCCGGCGCCAATGGAAACCGATTTCTGGACTGCGCACCGTCAAGTTGCACTTTCGTCACTGGGATTTTCAGGAGGTGCAGCTTTGTCACGACGATGGCGTGATACCAAAATGGCACGATAGGGATCGGAGACAAAGAAGACCGGACCGCAAGAGCGCGGCCCGGTCTGGCAGTCGGTATGCGTTGCGCCTGAAGGCTGCTACTTCCGCTGGATTACGGCCTCCTCCGCCGCGGCGCCGGTTCCCACCGTCTGCGTCTCAGTCGTGACCACCCGAGCCTCAATAACCTCGCCGCGCAACCACCGATAGGCCACTCCGGCGACGCCGGCGCCCACGATGGGCGCAACCCAGAAGGCCCACAATTGGGCCATCGCCCAACCGCCCACGAACAATGCCGGCCCTGTGCTGCGGGCTGGGTTGACTGACGTGTTCGTCACCGGAATGCTGATGAGATGGATCAAGGTCAAGGCAAGCCCGATAGCGAGCGGCGCAAAACCGGCTGGTGCGCGGGAGTCGGTGGCTCCCAGAATGATCATCAAGAACATAAACGTGAGAACGAATTCAATCGTCAGTGCGGCCGTCAACGAGTAGCCGCCAGGCGAATGCTCACCGTACCCGTTCGAGGCAAAGCCGTCGCTAACGCTGAAGCCCGCCGCTCCGCTGGCGATGACGTACAGAACGCCCGCGGCCAGAATGGCACCGACCACCTGGGCAATCATGTACGGGAATATATCCGCGGCCGCAAATCGTCCCCCGGCCCACAGGCCGACCGTCACGGCTGGGTTAAAGTGGCCGCCGGAGATGTGGCCGACGGCATAAGCCATCGTCACCACGGTCAGGCCGAAGGCGAGCGAGACACCAACAAAGCCGATACCGAGTTCCGGAAATGCGGCAGCCAGAACAGCACTGCCGCATCCGCCGAACACGAGCCAGAATGTCCCAAGCGTCTCCGCTGCGAGACGATGCTGCATTTTCATTAAGGTTCTCCCCAAGAATGTCTAACCCACGAGACATGAACAGTAGGGAAACCTAGACCAGGGCGTTTATTTATGCGATGGAAAAATGAGCGGTGGATCCACTTGCTGGTACTCTCCCGTTATTTGCTGCTACAAGTGGCAGAATCCACCTTGCGATTTAGGCAGCGATTGCTCAAGCATCAAACATTTCCTCAATCGATCGGCTGGTGCGGATGCAATCGAGGGCCTCTCCGAACACAGACGTCCCGTCGAGAACGACTAGTTTACGGGCGGCAATCTCAGGAGCGACGCGGAAGGGGGGCACTGTGTTGGTGATGACGAAACGCTCCACGGCGTCATCGGCCAGAACATCATTGGCCTTTCCGACGAAGATACCATGGGTGGCGCAAGCCATCACGCGAGCTGCACCACCTCTTCGACATGCCTCCGCTGCCCGCAGCAAGGTTCCGCCGCTGGCGATCAGGTCGTCAACGATGATGCAGGCCTTTCCTGCGACGTCGCCGCCGAAAGCGTCGCCGGTAACGATGCCGCTGCTGCGATATTTTTCGACGAAAGCAGACGTAATATCGGTGTTGAGGACGCGAGCAAGGGCCTGACGGAACCGATCGGCGCGCTTGGCGCCGCCGATGTCCGGCGAGACGATGGCGATCCCTTCACCGCGAAGTTCGGCGGCAAAATGATCGACGAACAAAGGCATCGCCTGAAGATGATCGGTGCGGCACCGAAAGCCATTCTGAAATGCCGCTAGGTTGTGGACATCCATGGTGATCACGCCATCCACTCCAACCGCTTCGAACAACTGGGCGATGTAGCGCGTCGTAACCGGGTCCCGCAGCTTCGTCTTACGATCCTTCCGTGCATAGCATAGATAGGGGACGACTGCGATGACAGCCGCTGCCGAGGCGTCCTTGCATGCGCCGATGAAAAAAAGCAGCTTGGCTAGCTTGTCATGGACGCTTGCCGCCTCGTCTCCGTAGAGAGATTGGACAACGACGACCGTACGATCGCGGACATTGACGAGTGGACGGATCTTGCATTCGCCGTCCTCGAATGTACGTTCCTCATGGTCGGCAAGGTCAACACCAACCCTGCGAGCCACCCGCGCCCCAAAATCCTGCGGTGAGTCGAGAGCAAACAGGAGAAGGTCCTGGGCCATTTTGCCCCTCCAAGCGCAGATAGCATTCGAATGGCGATCCGATCGAACCGTAGAGAGCCAACACGCCGAGCCGAGCCGCCGCATGCACGGCCCGCAACGAGCGTATCAACCCGATGGTGGGCCGGGTGAGGATCGAACTCACGACCATTCGATTAAAAGTCGAATGCTCTACCGCTGAGCTACCGGCCCACCGGCGGTTGACGATGGTGCGTCACCGCATGTCATGTGCGTGGAGCAGAATGCCCACAAAAACGATCGAACGCTACTCTTCAGGCTTCCTCGTGACCCTTGAGGTTTAGGATTATGGTTGTCTCTGCGAAAATATGGTTACCCCTGGGGCTGAAGACCGGGCGTCGGTCCGACGGGACCCGGACGAGGACGTTTGGTAGGTGGGACCGAGCCGCGCCGGCCACTCGGGCGCTCGGCGACAGCCGGCTCATCGTTCCGCTCGATCGTACCTCCAGCCAGCAGCGTTCTGACTTCCTCGCCACTCACCGTTTCGTATACAAGCAACGCCTGGGCAATCTTGTGCAGCATGTCACGATTCTCCGTCAGCACCGTGCGGGCCCTGGCTTCGGCCGCTGAAATGATTCGCCTCACCTCCATGTCGATGAGCAAGGCCGTGTCATCGGAGACCGACTGGGTGCGCGTGACCGAGCGACCCAAGAACACCTCTTCTTCGTTCTCGGTATATCTCAGGCGGCCAAGCTTCTCGCTCATTCCCCACTCGGTGACCATGCGCCGTGCCATGCCAGTCGCCTGTTGGATGTCGTTGCTTGCGCCCGTGGTGACGTTGTCGGTTCCAAATATCAATTCTTCCGCCACCCGGCCGCCGAACATCATCGCCAGCCGCGCCTCGATCTCGCTCTTCTTGAGAGAATAGCGATCCCGCTCGGGCAAGTTCATGGTGACCCCTAGGGCTCGGCCGCGTGGGATGATCGTCACCTTGTGAAGGGGGTCGACCCCCGGGACAAGCAGACCGACCAGCGCATGACCCGCCTCATGGTATGCGGTCAGTTGCTTTTCCTGATCGGACATGATCATCGAGCGTCGCTCGGAGCCCATCATGATCTTGTCCTTGGCAGCTTCGAAATCCACCATTCCCACTTTGACGCGCCCGGCGCGGGCCGCAAGCAAGGCGGCTTCGTTGACCAGATTAGCCAGATCCGCTCCGGAGAAGCCGGGCGTGCCTCTGGCGATGACCCGCGGGTCGACGTCCTCTGCCAAGGGTACCTTACGCATATGGACCTTGAGAATCTGCTCCCGCCCGAGAACATCGGGGTTCGGCACCACCACTTGCCGATCGAAGCGGCCCGGCCGCAGCAGTGCCGGATCCAGAACGTCCGGCCGGTTCGTCGCAGCGATCAGGATGACACCTTCATTGGCCTCAAAACCGTCCATTTCGACCAGAAGCTGATTCAATGTCTGTTCGCGCTCGTCATGGCCGCCTCCAAGGCCGGTGCCGCGATGGCGGCCTACCGCATCGATTTCGTCAATAAAGACGATGCACGGAGCATTTTTCTTGGCCTGCTCGAACATATCGCGGACGCGGCTGGCACCCACGCCGACGAACATCTCGACGAAATCGGATCCGGAGATGGTGAAGAACGGGACATTTGCTTCACCCGCGATCGAGCGCGCAAGCAGGGTCTTGCCGGTTCCGGGAGGACCGACCAACAGACACCCTTTGGGGATCTTGCCGCCCAGGACCTGGAACTTCTGCGGGTCCTTCAAAAACTCGACAATTTCCTCAAGCTCCTGTTTGGCTTCGTCAATTCCAGCGACGTCGTCGAAGGTGACGCGCCGGCTGTCCTGTGTCAGCATCCGGGCGCGGCTCTTGCCGAACCCCATCAATCCTCCCGAACCTCCTCCCTGCATGCGGCGCATGAAGTAAATCCACACCCCGATCAGCAGGAGCACGGGAAACGCCGAAATGAACAAAGACATCATCAGGCTCGGCTGCTGTGGCGGCAGTGCCGAGATCCGGACCCCGTGGTCGGAGAGGTGTTCGACTAGGTTGGCGCCCCTCGGCGCATAAGTGCTGTAGGCTTGGCCATCGCGCAGTGTCCCAGAGACTTCCTGGCCGCGAACGACCGCGTCCGCCACCTCACCAGATTGAACCGCCGACATGAAGTCAGAAAAGGAGAGCTGCCGCTCCGGCGTGCGTTCCGCCGGGCCCTGGAACGCGCTGAAGAGGAGAAAAAGAACCAATCCTGCGAGCAGCCAAAGTCCCAGATTGCGGTTTGCCTTCATGACCTCGTCCTATTCCCCTTCGCACCCGTCCTGTTTGCTCTTCGTCCGCGTCTCATCCGGATCCCCCGCCTGCTGCTCCGCGTCTGTCCCACATGCTTTGCGCACCTTTTGCGCAGGCGGAAGCTGCAATGGGGGCGGTCCATCTTACCTCCCGGAATGCTGCTTGGGCGCAGGTGGCTCAGCCAGCCTTCACAACGGCCGGATAACAAGGTCGTCACCTTTTTCGGTGATTGCAAGGTCCTGCCTCAACAGTTGATGATGCCGTCCCGGCAAATTCTATCCGTGCAGTGTCCTAAAGGCCGGCACATCGCAGGAATCCATACTGTCGCCTGATGTGACGGCGAGTCGCGCGCTCATCTTTCAGCAGGCACTAAAGCCGAGGTTTGCCTTCGGCACCATCCTTCGCCTGTGCGGATCTCTGCGTTCTCGCGAGCGTTTCCCGATCACACGGCTCCACTTCGCGCGGTTCCCAGTCGAGAGATCCTCAACGTTGAAACAGTCTGCTCAGACGGTCTGTCTTCTCCAGCTCCTCATCCGAGTAACCCGCCAGGGCCGGTAACGATCATTCGGACCAATTCGGCTTGGCGGTCCGTCTCCGCTTTGGCCAATACCTTCTTCAGATGCTTTCTCGTGGTTTCGTATGCGACGTCCAGCATTTCCGCGATCTCATCCAGCCGATGCCCGCAAGCGAGCAGGGCGGCAACACGGGCTTCGGCGTTGGTCAGGCCATAGAGTTTTCGCAGCCGGCTTTCGTCGATTTCGCTCTCCCGGTCGGGATCGCCGATAAAAATCACTGCTGCCGGCTCTTCCCAGCTGGCGCTTTGACTCGGAAGACGCACCGGCAAAATGGCAACCGAGAGCGGTCGCCGCCCGTGAGGCCGTGCGACAGGAAATGCCATCTGCAGACCACGCTGATTATGATGACCTCGTTTCATGGCATCGGCGATCAGATCACGAAAGCGGACGCGTCGCCCATCGCGTTCGACCTCAAGCCCGCTGCGTCCTACCGTCAGCACGTCCTTTGCCGCCATGACCTCCCGGGCGATCCGATTGGCGGCGAGCACGGCGCCGCCGAGGCTTATCTGAACAACTCCGATCGGCATGATTTCAAGCGTTTCCGTGGCAACCCGGCGCACGTCCTGGCTGCGGCGCAAAAGCTCCCCTGAGCGTAGGCTGCGTTGCAGGTACGGCAGCAGTCGCCGCAGCAGCGCAACTTCGTCTGCATTGAATGGCCCGGCGGTCGCCGGGCGCGCGGCGAACAGGTAATGTGCCGTGCTGCTATGGCGCTCGAGCAAGCCGAACACCTGTTGCTCCAGCCCTTGCGGTGCCAGCCACCGCTGAAAGTATTCGCTGCTCTGCTCCTCCCCTTCGTTGACCAAATCCGCCCCGATCCAAACGGCGCCGGGTGATCGGAACATCTCTTCCCGTTGCAGCCAGCTGTTGCTCCTGGCGTAAACGTCTCCATAGCTGCCGATCCACTCAAGATCGATTCCCACTGCTTGGTTGATGGAACCGGTCCCCGTCGCGAAATCGTATAGCGCGAGCGCACATGCCTTTGCGTTGATCGCCTCGCACAGCTTTGCAAGAGCTGTCGGCCAAAACCGTGCATCCATGCTGGCGCTGTAGAATTCCGAAACGAGGTTTACTGCTTGTTCCGGCGAAAGCCGGCCGCCTAGGTCGTTGTGGCGCCACCCGACCCCGATTCGTCGGTCGATCCCCGCGCGGCGGTCGATACCGAGTCGATTATCGGTACCCGAGCGACGGTCATCGCCGCTCCGGCGATCGATCAAGGGTTGACCGGTGTTTGCTTTCCAAGCCGAGGATGCCGGGCTACCTTCGCTCCACCCGCGCCTGCGATCGCCGCCGGAACGCCGATCGGGAACCGACCGCCTGTCGGTCGCCGCCCGACGATTGCCATCCCGGCGATCTGCTGCATTTCCGTCCACCAACGTTCGACCTCCTTCGGGATTACGTTTCCGAGTATTATTAAATCTTACTACCCGCAAAAGTTAACCCAAACGTCCCTTCAGAGTCAACTTCCACGTGCAACCATATCGCAGTATCGCGTTATCCTCAAGTTGCTCCGGCAGCCAACAAGACAGCAAATTCATTATACATATCGGGCGATAATACCCCATGTGGGGCTTTACCTCCAAGTTAAAACTATTCCACGGGTCAACTTCATCCATGGTTGAGCTGTTAGTATCTCTCTAAGATCTTTGGTTTTTTAGGGTGACGCCTGTGCACAAGCAGCAACAAGATCGACTGCAAGTGGGCACAGATGTTCAGGGCATCCTTGAACATCCCTTGGCGCGGGTGCGGTCCCGATTCTGGTAAGGAGAACCTATAGTGTTGCTTTCACGCTACAGTCGTGCAGCGATAAGGGCGTCTCGCGTCGCAAAGCCGAGAGGGGTGCGCCGTCCATGTCACCGCCACCAAGCTACGGAGACAGTTGACGAACTGCCGTATTTTGCTGAAGCGAACGTGCATACGAATTATACACGTGCCGTCTTACCTACCGGCGACGCTCTTGACTCTGATGCCGTTTGCGTCCAATTCGCAAGCCGAAGACCGGGATGCCCCACACATCCCGGTCCTCTATTTGAACCAATGATCGACAGACAATAGCGAAAGGAGAGTCGAAATTGGCAATCATCAGTTATAGCACTGACTCGGATGGTGTCGACCCGATTTTTTATCCTGTCGTCCCGGATTCTTTTATGCACCGGGGGCAGGATCGGGTCACAGCGCCCATTCCCCACCAGCGGTTGGCGGATTGGCCGGAACAGATTGATCGTCCTTTGGTCTCCCCACGTGACCGATGGAGCTTCTAATCTGTCGTGATATCTGCGGCTGCTGCATGTGAAGGAAGCGGACCGCTGCGGGCAAAAGTGCCGCTCCGCCAACCGGCGGATGCCGGTCACGCCGGTGACCGGGTCGGTGGCGGGGCGGTTTTGTCGCTCTTTTCATTCTTGTTGAAATCGTCGTCGTTGAGATCGCCCAGCGGCCTGAGCCTTGCTGTTCCGGCACCGGGCCGATCGGCACCGCCGGGGAGGACAAACCTCAAGATGCCCCGGCCTTGCTGTGTCCCGAGGGCTTCTTAGCTGTGAAGAGCCCGCGAGCATTCCGCAGACTTCTCACTACGGCTGCCGCAACGGTTTCGGCGATCGCCTCCCTCGCAGCATGCACTCCGGCGGCGTTGCTGAATGGATTGGTGCCGAGCGAAGGCTACGGGGTGGTCAAAGACGTTGCCTATGGTGGCGATGACCGTCAGCGACTGGATCTCTACGTTCCTGAAGAAATCGCGTCTCCGGCGCCCATCCTCGTTTTCTTCTATGGCGGCAGTTGGAAGAGCGGAGAGCGCAGCTACTATCGCTTTGTTGGGGAGGCTTTCGCGGCACGTGGGTACCTTGTCGTCATCCCGGACTACCGACTTTACCCCGCGGCTCGGTTCCCGGTGTTTGTCGAGGATGGCGCGCAGGCGCTGAAGTGGGTCGCGCGGAACGCCACCAGCTTCGGCGGCGATCCCGACCGGATTATTCTGGCCGGTCATTCGGCAGGAGCCCATCTGGCTGCGTTGCTGTTGTTCGATCAGCGATACCTGAGCGCCGTTGCCTTCGAGCGCCAGCGAATCCTTGGTCTCGTCGGTTTGGCCGGACCTTACGCGTTCAATCCGCTTGCCTATGGCGGAACGCGATCGGTGTTTGCGACGGTTGATTATCCGGATCAGGCGAGGCCGATCGCCTTCGTTGACGGCAGCGAGCCGCCGGTGCTGCTGATGCATGGCGAAAAAGATAGCACCGTGGAACTGGTCAACGCTTACAAACTCGCGCGGCGGATCCGAGAGGCAGGCGGCGAGGCTCGTGTCCTTACATATCCGCAACGGACCCATATCGGTCTGATCCTCTCGCTCGCCGCGCCGTTCCGCGGTCGAGATTCCGTCCACGCCGACATGCTTATCTTCATGGATCAGTTGTCCTCCCATCCCGCCCGATTGGATGCTGCGGCCGCTGAGGGCTGATCCTCTCGCTCACGCCGATCCCGTCACGTCTTTGCTTCGTCTGCTGGCGATCGTGCCCGTTCCCCAGGCACCCGCCGCTAATGATCACCGGTGAGTCCCGGTGATCCATGACGCAGAAAAATGCGTAGAGGTCGGCATGCGATGTAACGTGAGACTGGACATGGCAACAGCATTTGTCATTAGTGAGTTTTCGCACGCTGGCGGATGGGCGATGCCGATCGGCATGATGTCGTCCACGCGCTCGGAGGTGGAGCCTCGCTTGGACAACGACCGGCTTTGCACACTGATCGAGGCGGTGGCGATGTATCGCGACCGTGCGGCATTTGCAGAGTTGTTCTCGTACTTCGCGCCGCGTCTGAAGGCATTCGGTGTGCGGCAGGGATCCAACTTGGCAGCAGCAGAGGAACTTGCCCAGGAAGCGATGCTTGCTGTGTGGCGAAGGGCCGACACGTTCGATCGCCAGCGCGCAACGGCCTCAACCTGGATATTTACCATCGTCCGCAACAAGCGCATCGACATGTTCCGCCGCGAGCATCGACCGGAAGTCACTCTCGATGAAGCAGCCGAATTGCCTTCGGAAAACGAATCAGCAGACAATACGTTCGGATTGGCACAGGCCAGTAAGGTTGTCCGGCAGGCTCTGATGCACTTGCCGAAAGATCAGGTGGAAGTGCTTCACAAGGCGTTTTTCGAGGACAAGTCGCACAGTGCCATTGCCGAGGAACTCAAGCTACCTTTGGGAACCGTCAAGTCGCGCATTCGTTTAGGACTTGCGCGACTGCGCAGTGCTGTACCGGAGGATCAGTTATGATCCACCATCATCCCCCATTCGAGTTGTTGTTCGACTACGCAGCAGGCACCTTGCCGGAACCTGCCGCCCTGGTGATTGCCGTACATGCCGAGATGTGCGGCAATTGTCGGCAAGAAATTGCCGGCATTGAAACCATTGCCGGCGAGATGCTCGCACAGATCGAGCCTGTGGAGATGAGCACTTGCGCTTTGGAAGCGGCAATGGCACGTCTCGACGAGCCGGAGAGCGCTCTCTCGCCTTCTGCGGCTGCCCGCCACACCGCTCGTGTGGCAAGGACCTCACCGGTTCCTAAGACAGAGAAGGTAGCGCCGTCAGATCCGCTTGTGGATCGGATCCCCGCCGCCCTTCGGCTCTATCTAGGCGAGAATCTGACCCGTCTGGCATGGCGCCGGGTGGGTGGAATGTTCGAAGAGATCAAGCTGCCGACCAGCGTCAAAGGCTTTAAGGCGTCGATGATGCGCCTGAAGCCCGGCAGCGTCATGCCGGTGCACACCCACCGAGGCCGTGAATACACGCTGGTTCTCGCCGGGGGCTACCGCGACAACGGCTCGGAGTATGGGCCTGGGGACTTCTCGTTGAAAGACGCTTCGGACGTGCACCGCCCGATCGTTGACGACGATGAGGAGTGCATCTGCCTCGCGGTCCTTGACGCGCCGTTGAAGTTGACCGGCATGATGGGCCGACTGGTCAACCCGTTTCTCCGGATGTGACGGATTGATCTTACGAGAAGACATCGTGCGCGGATGAGCGCCCAACTCGTGGTTTGTCTTGAGGGAAAAAACGATGACCGGCATTGGACCACCCGCGACCGACATTTTGTTTCGTTGCCGGCGCCTCTTTACTGTCGGAGCCATTGTGGCAATCCTTATCGGGCTTGTCACTATGGTACAGACTGCCTCGGCGTCGATTGCCGGGTCCCGGTGCCCATCGGAAAGCCGCGATCCTCTCGCCCTGTATGGTGATCAGGTGCGCTTTCAGGTGATGCGTAATGGGGCGCCGATCGGTCATCACGAAGTGAGGTTTCGCGGCGGCCGCGGTGAAGTGATCGCGGACTCCCGCTTTCAAGTCGAGGTCAAGCTGCTTTTCTTTACGGCATACCGTTATGAGTACCGCTCCCAGGATGTATGGCGGGATGGGTGTATGGTGGCGTTGCGTGCAGAGACCAATGACAATGGCAGGCGGAGCCGGATCGAGGCTGAGCTTGAGGGCGGCGCCCTTCGGATCACGAGCGAGGCCGGCTCCAAGAGGGTTGAGCCCGGAATTTTTCCCACTACCCACTGGAACTCAGACGTGATTGGCGCCAACCGGGTCCTGAACACGATCACCGGCATGGTCGCGACGGTCGACATCGTGGCGATGGGTGAGGAGCGTGTGGGGGTAGAGAATCGAGCGGTAATGGCGCAGCGCTACCGCTACACGGGCGAGATCGAGGCGGATGTCTGGTATGACGCGGAGGGACGCTGGGTCAAGATGCGGTTCAACGCCGAAGATGGCTCGACGATAGAGTATGTCTGCGAGCAGTGCGCGGGCGGGACCGACAGCGGATGAGGCACACGGCTTGGGTGACCGGTGCGGGTAAGGGTCTTGGCCGCTCTGTCGTAAAATCCATGCTTGCCCGCGGCTGGACGGTGGCCGTCAGTGCCCGCAGCGAGAGCGATCTTCTTACGCTGGCGGCCGAGGCGGGAGCTAAGGCCGCGTCCGTCATCCCGTTTCCTCTCGACGTCACCGACGAGCGGGCCGTAATGAAAACGGCGGCGGCGATTGAGGAGCGGATCGGACCGCTCGACCTCGTCATCCTTAACGCCGGCACCCACCAGCCGGTGAATGCGCGGGAACTCACGGTGGCGCCGTTCCGTAAATTGTTCGAGACCAACGTGATGGGCGTGGTTCACGGCCTTGCCGCCATGCTGCCGAGGATGATCGCGCGGCGCGGCGGGCACATTGTTGTCGTTTCTTCGGTTGCCGGCTATCGCGGCCTGCCGACGGCGTCGGCCTACGGCGCGACCAAGGCGGCGCTCACCAACATGTGTGAAGCGCTGAAACCTCAATTGGATCGTGAAGGAGTCCGGATCACCGTGGTCACCCCCGGATTCATCCGAACTCCGCTCACCGATCAGAATCCTTTCAAGATGCCGTTTCTGATGGAGCCGGATGCCGCTGCCGAGCGCCTTGTTCGCGGGCTCGACAGCGGCCGCTTCGAGATCACTTTCCCCCGTCGCTTCACTTGGCTCTTGAAGGTGCTGCGGTGCCTGCCTTACGCTCTCTATTTCCCGCTGGTCCGGAACCTCGAAAAAGGCTGAAGTAGCGTTGATGCTCAGGGATGCTGTTGCATATCACCCCGCGACGGCTTTCAGGTCGCGCAGGACGCGTTTGAACGCCTGCTGATAGGCGTCGTGGTCCTTCGACTTGCGGAAATCGCCGATGTTCCGCTGATCGCGGAGCTTCACCGCCCATGGCTCGTCGGTCTTCATCACGGTGTCGTCTATCCTGACGGGAAACAGCACGAGCTTGTTGCGGCGGCGCTCCTCGGCGAAGGCCTTCGTCACCTCATCCTCAACCCAGTCGCTGGCGATCGCGCGCTTCGAGAGGATCAGCAGCACCTTGTCCCGAAGCCGGATCGCTTCGTCGATTGCGTCCCAGGTCTTCGCGCCGATCGGCAGGTCATGGGGTGCGAACCAGCACCGCACGCCGTTGTTCTGCAGGTCGGCGTGCAAGCGCTTGGCGAAGGCGTCGTCCTTCGACGAATAACTGATGAAACACGAGTAGTATTGGATCGCGTCTTCGAGCAGCGAAGGCAGATTGTCGATCAGCCGGTCGGGCAGGCCGCAACCGCGCAGGAAGGGCAACGGTAGACGGCCTGATCGCTGCAGGGTGCGATGGTCGAGGCTGCTTGGCCCCCAGTGGATGCAGGCTTCTAGGCCCTTTGTATTGCTCAAGTCGACATCCAAGAACACCGTCTCGTACAGCCTCGCCCGGGGAAGATTCGCTCCAGCCAGATTCCCCCCGCGAAAGATTGCACTGCCGAGGCTCGCCCCTTCGAGTTTCGCCTCTTCAAGGTTTGTATATCTGAAGCTCGCGTTCTCGAGGCTCACTCCCCTGAGGCTCGCTCCAGCGAGGTTCGTCCCGTCGAGGTTCACATTATCAAGGTTCGGTCCCGCCGCCGTGGCTACTTGGACAATAGATGTTGGAGGTGCTTCAGGAGGGATCTCTCTGGCGATATCTGTCCAGCTGTGTTCCCCCAGAACAGTCCTCTTGTTGCCGATGATCGTCCAACTAAGGTGTGGTTCGGGGAGGATTTCCAGACCCAGGTTCGCCTTGCTGAGGTCCGGAACGATGCTGGGCTGTTCTTTCCGCCAAGCGTTCCAAACCCTCACCCCCGCGCGTAGCCGGGCGAGATGTTCTTCATTGGCCATACAGCCGCTCCCCTGCGATGACTTTCCAGCGGCCAGCATAAGCCTCTCCGGGTGGCCAGGAAATCACCCCCTGTCGCGGCTTACCTCCAAGCCGCTCGTACGCGCTATCACACGCGTACGGGAAGGCTGCGGGCGGAGCGGCCGGCAAGGCGGCGGCGGATGATGCCCTGGCGGCGGGCGTCGAGCGGGTGTCGCCAGATCAGCGCAATCGCCCCCACTTTCAGCAGCGTCGGGAACAGCGCGTAGATCATGGCCAGCGCAAGGAGCGTGTGCTCCGCGTTGATGCCCCCCGGATCGAAGCCGAACAGGTCCAGCAGCGGAAAGGCGATCCCGACGGCACAGGCGAGCGCCAGCTTGGTTGCCATGCTCCACAGGGCAAAGAACACCCCGGCGCGCTGGCGCCCCGTTCGCAAGACATCGAGATCGACGACGTCCGCCTGCATCGCCGGTGGCAGTGCGAGGTCGGCGCCAAGAGCCATACCGGTGACGATGCAGATGACGACAAACAGGGCGATGTCCCCCGGCCCGAGCAGCGGCACCCAAACAAACGCGGCGCAGGCGACGGCCATTGCGATGCACCAAGCCTTGTGCTTGCCCTGGCGACGGCTGAGCCACAACCACAACGGGATCGCGGCGACACCGGCGAGGAAGTATACCATAATCAGGCCACCACGCGCGACCGGCCCCGCTGCAAGGACGTGCTGCAGATAGAGGGGAAACAGGACGGCGGGAAACCCGTTGGCAAGGCCGTTGACAAACCACGCCGAGAGCAGGCGCAGGAACGGCCGGTTGGCAGGAATTTCCATGATGGCATGCCAACGGCTTCCGTTGCTAGCCACCGCTCCGGCCGGTCGTTTGCCCGCGCCGTCATCGGCAGCAATGTTCGGCTCGGGGACTCGCCACAACAGAAGTGCGATGGTCGGAGCGCCAATGAGGATGGCCAGCCACGCGACCGCCGCCAGCCCTTCCTCCTCGCTGCCGCCTACGCCCGCAACGAGCGCGGGCACCGCGCCGGCCGCCAGGATGCCGATGATCATCGCGGCTTCGCGGCCCCCGGTTATCCGAGAGCGCTCGTGATAATCGTCGGATAGTTCCGCGCCCCAAGCGGTATAAGGCACCGCCACCAGAGTCCAGCCGACATAAAGCACCATCGCCCAGATCAGCAGATACGACGGTCCCACTCCTGTCTCCGGCTGAAACAGCTGCAACAGCCCGAGGGCGGCAAGCAAGGCACCGACCAGGATCCACGGTCGCCGCCGTCCCCAGCGCGAGCGCCAGCGGTCGCTCAGCACCCCCACCATCGGATCGGTCACCACATCCAGCAGGCGCGCCGCCAGCAACGCCGCTCCGGTCGCGCTGAGACCGAGACCGACAGTATCCGCATAGTACGTCGGCAGATAGACATAGACAGGAATGGTCGGCATCGCGAGCGCGAAGGCCGGAAACGCATAAAACGCCAGCGTGCTTCGGGACAGTCTCGCCGCAGCGCCCATCGGCGGAACCGGAATTAGCTCAACTCAATTCGGTACTGAGCCACATCGATGGCATCGGTACGGAATCCCGCTTCGCAATAGGCAAGATAAAATGCCCACATCCGCTTGAAGCGCTGGTCAAAGCCCAGCTGTCGGATCTGCGGCCACGCCCGCTGAAAGCGCTCATGCCATTGCGCCAGCGTCTCGGCATAGGATTTGCCGAATGCATGAACGTCGGTGAGGCAGAGGCGCGCACGCCGGATCTCATTTGCCAACCTCGCGGGCGATGGCAACATGCCCCCGGGAAAGATGTACGTCTGAATAAAGTCGGCCCCCCGGCGATACCGAGCGAACCGATCTGTAGCGATTGTGATGATCTGCAGGCCGGCAATGCCACCCTGTTTCAGCCGTCTGCGCACGACATCGAAAAAGGTTGACCAGTGCTCTTCACCGACCGCCTCGAACATCTCGATAGAAACGATGCGATCGTAGCAACCCTCCACATCGCGATAATCCTGGAGCCGAACCGCGATCCGATCCTCCAGCCCTGCGTCGCGCACCCGCGTCCGGACATGGTCGAACTGCGCCTTTGAAATTGTGATCGCAGTCACGAGGCACCCATACTCTCTCGCCGCCATCAACGCGAAACCGCCCCAGCCGCAGCCGATCTCAAGGACGTGCTGCCCCGGGCGAAGATCAATGGTCTCCGCGATCCTGCGGATCTTGCGCTGCTGTGCCGCTTCCAGCGACATCCCATGGACATCAAAGAGGGCTGATGAATAGGTCAGGCTTGGATCGAGCCATAGCGCATAGAACCTGTTGCCAAGGTCATAGTGGTAGGCGATGTTGCGCCGGCTCCCGTGGCGGCTGTTGGGACGAGCGAGATGGCGCACCCGATCGACCAAGCGGGCAAGGGCAACGCCATTGATTGAGGGACCGAGCGCTGCCTCGTTGACCTGGGCGAGCCGCAGCAAGGCCCGTAAATCGGGCGTGTCCCAATCGCCGCCCATGTAGGCTTCGGCAAAACCGTTCTCGCCACCGAACATCAACTTGCGCACTGCGCGCGGATGCTTCAGTTCGAGAATGGCGCGCGGCTCGGCACCGCCAGGCCCTGAAAACACATGATTGTTGCCGTCAGGCAGGATCAGCGAGAGTTGCCCCACCTCGATCCGCGCCGCCATCTCGAGAAGGATCCGGATCCAAGGGTTTCCTCGCCGACCGGAGATCCATGCAAGCCGTTGCGGGCGGGCTCTGTCTTTCACCTGCGTCATGGTTCATGCTCCCGCGCTGTTGGTCTCCGGCATAGTGACGATCGTCACCGGCTCGCGGGGGGGATCCGGCCTCTCGACGAGGCGCAAGCCCTTGCGCCATAACCGGAGCGCTTCCCAGTGAATCCCGACGATGACTTTGATTGTCATCAGTGGGTAACGAGCAAGAGTGGCAAGCAGCGCCCGATCAGTCAACACGACGCGGCGACCCTTGAACGCCGCATAAAGGAGCGGCCCTTCTGCGTCGCTGTGATTGATGACGACGGAGACATGCTGCTCCGGGGGATCTACGCGAAACCGATACTTTCCTGTTACGGCATTGAACGGGGAGACATAAAAGACCTTGCCGCACTCTTGAACCACGCGCCCTTTGTGATCCTGGGCCGCGGGAATGACATACGTATGCCGTGCGCCGAACGTGTTGTTCACTTCGTACAGGATCGCCACCAGCTGGCCGTCGCGGTGATGACAGAAATAAACGGTCAAGGGATTGAATACGTATCCGAACAAGCGCGGGTAGCACAGCACCCGGATCGGCCCCCCGTCCAACGTGATTCCTGCCGCTTTCAGATGATGGTCAACCCATGCGCGCAACGGACCTGCCTCGCTCGGGCCATGATCGCGGTCGAGAAAGCTGAATATGTTGAAACGGTTATACGAAAAAAACCGGAGCCGGCGATCGAGTTGTTGCAACTCGTCAAGGTCGATCAGCAGTGAAAAGACTCTGTAGGCGAGACGATGGCGTTGCGGCTTGAGGCGCTGGTGGACGACTTCTCCCAGATAAAGAGCGGACTGCAGTGTGCTCATTGTGCTACCCCGGCAAGGGGACCGCTTGGTAAAACGATCGGCGCCCCGACATGCCGCGAGCTCGGCGGCAGGCGTTTCGGTGCATGAATGCGACCTGACTCATCCGCGATCGTCCATGGACGACGAACGCCGCCGAGCGCCTCGGCGACTGCAAGTCCGGCCTGCAAAGCATCTTCGTGAAACCCTGAGCCGAAATAGCTGCCGCAATACCAAGTGTTGCAGACACCTTGCAGGTCCCACAGCCGCTGCTGGGCGCGCCCCGACTCGACGCTGTAGGAGGGATGGTCATATTCGAACGTCCGCAAAATCGATTCCGGCCTCGGCTCGCGAAACGGGTTCAGGGTGACGAACAGCGGCACTCGCGCATCGAGGCCCTGCAGCCGGTTCATCCAGTAGGTCACACAAACCTGAGATGCCCCCTCGTCGCCGGCACGGCTGAGGTAGTTCCAGCTGGACCATACCGCTTTGCGTTTCGGCATCAGCGCAGGATCCTGGTGCAATACTGCCGTATTCCGCGTGTAACGAAACGCACCGAGCAGCGTTCTCTCATCTGCACTCGGGTCATCCAGCATCGCCAGCGCCTGATCGGCGTGGGCGGCGATGACGATATGGTCATAGTGTGCACGATTTCCTGTTGAGTCCTCAACCCTTACATAAGGGCCCTCGCGCCGCACTGACCTTACCCCTGAGTTGATCCTGACACGGTCAGCGTAGGAGGCAGTTAATCGCTGTAGATAGGCGCGACTGCCACCGTCGACGGTCCGCCACTGGGGGCGGTTGGCCATTTGCATGAGGCCATGATTACTGCAGAACTGGACGAACGCCTTGGCCGGATGATTTCGCATTTCCGTGGCCGCCGTCGACCACACAGCCGCCGCCATTGGCAAAAGGTGATTGTAGACGAATGCGTGAGAATACCGCTCGTTGTCGAGATAGTCGCCCAGCGTGACGCTATCGTTTCCGGGACCCGCCAGCAGCGTCGTTCCCTTGCGGTAAAACCTGAGGATATCCCTGAGCATCCGCCAGAAATGCGGCCGGATCAAATTGCGTTTTTGGGCGAAAAGTCCACTCAGATCGGTTCCCGCGTACTCCATGTCTCCGTCGTCGATAGACGCCGCGAACGACATTTCACTCGGCTTGGTCGGCACCTTCAGGTGACGAAAGAGGGAGACGAGATTGGGGTAATTGCGCTCGTTGTATACTATGAAGCCCGTGTCGACGGGGATCGCGCCATCGGGTCCGGCGACCTCTACGGTGTTTGTATGTCCCCCCATCCGGCTGTCCTGCTCGTAAACAGTCACGCGATGAGTTTTGCTGAGGAGCCAAGCGGCGGACATACCGGCAATGCCGGTTCCGACCACGGCAATGTCCAGGGGCTGGGGCGTCGTCAGTGCGTCGAACGGCATGTTCTTTTGCTTTTTGCTGTGTCATCCGAACAATCTTTGTCGCTTACGCGAAGTCGGGCGGGGTAGATCAGTGGAGAAGGCAAGCAGGGCGAGAACAGGTGTGCTCACGGTCGAGTGAGAATTGTAGGTCAAGCGTACGGATGGTTCAACTTCGCCGCGAGGAGGTGCAACTCTCTGGCGCAACAGCTCTCGTTAGATGGCCTGCTGCGCCGGGCAGGCGAGAGATCCACCGCTGCGGGGTTGACGTAGGTATCACACCATTTCATCGATCAGACCGGAATCAAACAGGAGAATAGTTCTATGTCCGCACCTGTGCTCATCTTCGGAGCGACCGGCGGTATCGGCGAGGCGCTGGCACGGCGACTCGCGGCGCAACAAACGCCTCTTTTTCTCTCCGCGCGCTCTGAGGATAAACTATCCCAGCTGGCTCGGCAGCTGGGAGCAGACCATGAGGCGGTCGATGTGGTGACCGGGCCGGTCGAACAGACGATCGCGCGCGCTGCCGGTGCCGAGGGATTGGCTGGCCTTGCCTACTGCGTCGGCTCGATCGTTCTGAAACCGCTCCAGCAGACGACGCCCGATGACTTCATCGAGGCGTTCCGTCTCAACACCCTTGGAGCTGCGCGTGCAATTAAAGCGGCACACAAGGCGCTGGCGGCGGCATCCGGTTCTATCGTTCTATTTTCGACCGTCGCGGTCGCTCAGGGCTTTACCAGCCACTCGGTTATTTCTGCCGCCAAAGGTGCCGTGGAGGGACTGACGCGGGCGCTGGCAGCGGAATTTGCACCCAAGGTGCGCGTCAATGCGATCGCGCCCAGCCTCGTCAAGACCCCGCTGGCTGCCGCGATCACAAACAACGACGTGTTGGCGAAAGGGATTGCCCAGCTGCATGCGGTCCCACGTCTGGGCGAGCCGGAAGACATCGCGTCGATCGCTGCCTTCCTTCTCGGCAAAGATAGTTCGTGGATAACAGGGCAGGTGATTGCGGTTGACGGCGGACGCAGCCGGGTGCGGACCAAGGGCTGATGAAATTACCAACAGTTGCGGTGATCGGCGCTGGGGTGGCAGGCCTCGCGTGCGCTCGCACCCTGTTGCAACATGGCATGGCCGTGTCGGTGTTCGACAAGGGTCGGCGCCCCGGCGGACGGATCTCGACACGGCGGCGCGATGGCCATGCCTATGATCATGGCGCTCAATATCTGACGGCTCGCGATCCCCGTTTCGTCCGGTTGGTGAACATGCTGCAAAGCGAGGCAGTGGTAGCGCCATGGCCCGCCCGCTTCGTTGAGTTCGCCAACGGGATTCTCACCGCGCGTGCTCCGCAGTCGGAATGGCTCGTCGGCGTCCCTGGTATGAGCGCCCTTGCCACGTCTCTTGCCGCAGACATACAGGTGAGGACGGGTGTTGAGATCGCGAGGCTGGATCGGGAAAAGGCGGGATGGAGGATCCTTGCGGCCGACGGAGTCAGTTGCGGCAGCTTCGATGCCGTCGTTGTGGCAGTGCCAGCCCCCCAGGCGCTACCCTTGCTGGCGTCGACGGCGCCGCGGTTGGCGGAGGCTGTTGCGGCCGTGCAGTTTGCACCGTGCTGGGCGTCCATGATCGCGCTGGAGAGGCCCATGCCCCTTGCCTTTGATGCCGCGACAATCAAGGGCGCTGCGCTGGCATGGATAGCCCGCAACGCGAGCAAGCCTGGGCGTGTGGGCGGGGAAACCTGGGTTCTCCATGCAGCCGACGAATGGTCGGCGAGCCACCTCGAGGAAGACCCCGCCAACGTTGCCGAAGCGTTGCTGGTCGCGTTTGCCGAGGTCACCAACGTTATCCTGACTGGCGTCGAGGACCTGCAGGCACACCGCTGGTGCCATGCCCGCGTCTCCAAGCCGGTCGGACAGTCGTTCTTGTTCGATGAGGAAGAACACATCGGCGCCTGCGGCGACTGGTGCCTTGGCGCACGGATCGAGGCCGCCTTCCTTTCCGGCACGGCGATGGCTGATGCACTGATTGCCGCGCTGCCGGCTGTTCACCATCCATAATCAAACTATTTCCAGAACGGCGATGAAAAGCTTCTTTATCCTTGCGGCGACAAGGCGATTGCAAGAAGGCAAACCACCACGACGGCCGACAGGGGAACGCGAAGCTCCATCCACCAGGATGGCGCCACCCCGGTCTTCCAGCTCGCATAGTCCAGCCAAAGTATGGCGACAAAGGCGCAGATCAGAAGGAACACGGCGGTCTGAGGCGCGAGCAGAACGGCGATCCAGGCGATGAACGATGGGAGGATGCTGAACGCGAACAGGTGCCGGGGAGCAGGTGGGCGACCGGCTGGGTCCGCGCCGGCAACATCGGCCTGTGTCGGCGTTGCCGCGAACCCCCAGAAGATGCCACCGAGAAAGGACAGGATCACCGCGCCGTACGTGACAGCCAGTCGCACGGCGAATTCCCCGACCCACGGAGAGCCGATCCAGGCCGCTATGGCCGCAGCAAGAAAGGGAACCAAGCCTGAGGCCCCCAGCCATATGGCTGGGGCTGGGATCGGGGATAATCGACTCATGGGATTTCCGGCCTGTCCTCTTATCGATCGAGTGGACTTTTTTACGCTCTCCTTCCGCCAGTATTGCTTACCGCAGTCGCGGAGAGAACACGCATCAGCACGCCAATTCCGATCGCAGCAACGCGCCGAGGCAGCAAAAACGGTGTAAAGGTCAATTCACTCACCTTTCCCGTTACCTTGATCCGCTGCCGCCCCAGCGCGCGCAGCGCCTGCCGAGCCACTGTTTGGGGAGCTGCTGCTCCCGGCAGCTCCATGCCGGTGAAGCCGGCGCTGCCGCCAAAGCCTGTCCGCGTCGCGCCGGGGCACAGCGCCAGGACATCCACCGGCTCGCCCTGCATCTCCTCTCCCAATGCCTCGGCAAATGACAAATCGAATGCTTTGCTGGCGGCATACGTCGCAAAATAGGGAACGGGGGTGAACGCGGCGGTACTGGCAGTAATAATGATGCCAGCTCTTTCTCCTGTGCTCCGTGCTCGCGCGATCATGCCGGGGAGCAGCCTGCGAGTCAGCAAGACGACCGCCAGGACGTTGACAGCGGCCGTATCGCGCTCGGCTTTCGCTGCGTTGTCGATGATCCGACCGAGGCGACCCGCGCCAGCATTGTTGATCAACAGATCGACATCGAACGCCTCGGCCTGTTCGATCAACTGCTCGACGTCACGCTCGACAGCCAAGTCGGCGACGACGAAGTCGACGCGGCGCCCCTCAGCACCCAACCGCCTAGCAGCCTCTTCCAACTTCATCTTATCACGGCCGGTCAGCAGCAGGTCCGTGGTGGGGGGCAACGCCTCTGCGAAGGCTGCACCAATGCCGCCTGTCGCGCCGGTGATGACGGCCCGTCGATAGCGGCCGGCGGCCACCGAACCGGCTGCACGGGAGGATCTGGCAGGATCATGCCAGTCGTACCCTTGATAACAGGAACATATATTGCCCAACATCGCTGCATGCCTCTGACAAAAGTTTCGATGCTGTCGGTACAACCACCCCATAAGGATAAGAACTATACGGGTGGCCATCAGTTCCGGATTTGTCCGCCTGATCGGCTCATCCACTGGGGGAATTTTTGCGTATACATCTCTGTAATAGGAAGGATGCCAGAGAGAAAGTTTAGCGGACCATGGCGAACAACAGAACATATCACGAAGTGGGTCGGCAGGAGTCACTCAGCAAGTACATCCGAAGCATTCAGAGGTACCCATTGCTCAGTGCCGAACAGGAGCGTGATCTTGCCCTGAACTGGGCGGAAGGTGAGGATCTCGACGCCGCCCATCAGCTTGTGAACAGTCACCTCAGGCTCGTTGTCAAGATTGCAATGGGTTACCGGGGCTATGGCCTACCGGTGGACGAGTTAATTTCGCAAGGCAATGTCGGACTTATGCAGGCGGTCGAGCGGTTCGATCCCCATCGCGGGTTTCGCTTGGCAACGTATGCAATGTGGTGGATACGCGCGGCGATGCAGGAATATATCGTTCATTCTTGGTCGCTGGTAAAAATGGGCACGACTTCCGAACAGAAGAAATTGTTTTTCAATCTGCGCCGCGTGAAGCAGCAAATCGAAGTGCTGGAGGAAGGCGAACTGCAGCCCGAGAACGTGAGCCGGATTGCGACAATGCTAAACGTTCCGGAAGCAGAGGTTCTCAACATGAATCGTCGCCTTTCCGCTGCCGATGCCTCGCTAAATGCTCCGCTGCGTGATGAAGGCGAGTCTGAATGGCAGGATTGGCTGGTCGACGACGCGGAAGGTCAGGAATCGTCACTGGCGGCGTCCGAAGAACTGTCATACCGTCGCGGGCTGCTTGGCGATGCATTGGAGACATTGAGCGAGCGCGAGCGCGATATCGTCTCCCAGCGTCATCTCAACGATAAGCCGGTGACGCTGGAGCAGTTGAGCCGCTCATATGGGATCTCCCGTGAGCGTGTGCGCCAGATCGAAGCCGGGGCGCTTGCCAAACTAAAAAAGAATGTGGTGCGGGGTGTGCGTAAGCGGGAAAAACGTGCCATCGCCGAAGCAACTGCTGGCGAGGCGGCTGATGGTCTGCCGGCAAGACGCGCGTGCGCCGCTTGAAAGCCCGATCCAGCGCCTGCGACAGGGTAATCAACGGGAAGGAATAAGACTGTGAATGCAGAGCCACACCTCTTGATCCGCAACGACAATCCGCTGACGACGTCGGCTCCACCCAGCCGTGCCGAAGCGGAGGCGGCCGTGCGCACCTTGATCCGTTGGGCTGGCGACGATCCTTCGCGCGAGGGCCTCGTCGGCACGCCCGAGCGCGTAGTGCGGTCGTACGAGGAATTCTTCCGCGGATATGCTGAAGATCCTGCGCTGATGTTGCGTCGAACCTTCGAGGAGACTGAAGGCTACGACGAGATGGTGGTTCTTCGGGACATCGGCTTCGAGAGCTACTGCGAGCACCACATGGTTCCGATCATCGGCAAGGCCCATGTCGCCTATCTGCCGCATCGCCGTGTTGTCGGCATTTCCAAACTGGCCCGGGTCGTCGAGGCGTTTGCCAAGCGGCTACAGATTCAGGAAAAGATGACGGTGCAGATCGCTCAAACGATTGAGAAGGAACTGAAGCCGCGCGGGGTGGCGGTGGTCATCGAAGCATCTCATCAGTGCATGACAACGCGAGGTGTGCACAAGGCTGGCGTGGCGATGGTTACCAGCCGGATGTTGGGCGCCTTCCGCGACGAAGCGATCACTCGCCGGGAGTTTCTCGCCATGATCCGGCCATCGCTCGGATAAAAAGCATTGGGACCGGCCATGCGCCGGTCCATCTTCCCCCTTTCCATTCTAATTATTGAATGGTCTGCCGAGCAGGCTCGCCAAGGCCGCTTTTCGCGGGCTCACGTATGGCGTATTTCCTCGCGCGATTTGTTGTCGGCATCCACCAGCACTACGGTTGGCTGCCACCCGGCGGCCTCATCGGCAGGTACTTGCGCATAGGCGGCGATAATGATCAAATCGCCGATTGCGACGAGCCGAGCCGCCGCACCATTGACAACGATTTCCCCTGAATGCGGCCTGCCATTCATGAGGTATGTCTCGAAGCGTTGGCCGTTCGCGATATTGTAGATCTGCACTTGTTGAAAAGCCACCAAGCCTGCCTGAGCAAGCAGTTCGGTATCGACCGTCAGGCTGCCGTCATAGTTGAGGTTGGAATCGGTTACGGTTGCCCGATGAATTTTCGCCTGCAAAACCGAAACAAGCATTGCGTCTCGCCCTTTTCGTGCTTCGGATCGTGGCTTTGGCTGCTCGGCCTGCGAGCATACCCGTTCTGTTGTGGTTGATGGTCGCACTCTAGGCTTTAGCCTTGCAGGGGGTGCTTTCTGCTGGCCCCAGCCGCCATCAGCCAAGCTTTCGCTCACGTCGGCCTGTGATAGGCATCAAACGCGCTCACCGCAAGAGATGCATGCGGTATCTCCCTCCGGGTTGGACATTTTCTTTTCTATCCCGGTTCCTTTTCTATCCTGCGTGTGGCGACGCGCCGTGTCGCATCAGGACGTTGTCGTTGCGAGCCAGCCGACAAGCAGGCTTGCGTTCGCCAACCGCTGTGGCGTATCGCGGGCCTGTCTGCCGAAGAGAAGGGCGGGGCAGACCCCCCTGCTCTGAGGGAGATTTTCTGGCTGTGCTCGTTGCCCCAGCCTGGCTGATGCCGAAATAACGGGTCGCTATCAGATCGCAGAAGCGAAGCGCAGGCGGTCATGCGGAAAAATGGACCTATGGTCTGGTGGAGCAGCATGGGGATGCGGGCGTTGCCTTCCTGATGCTGCCGGGTGACGTCTATCCGCTGGCTCGTTCGTGGAATCCGGTATCCTCAAACCCGGCAGCCGAAGCGATGAGGATAGCGAGAGGGTTCTTGCCGATTTTGATACAAAGAAGGATCAGGATGCGATGGAACGGTGCTTCTTGCAGGGGAGAGCGATGTCTCGAGTCTGGAAGGTAACCTTGACTTTTGATCTACGGAGCGCGATGGTGCCCCCGCGAGGGAGGACCGCAGAAACGCTCTGCGGGGGCTTAATCAACACAAACGGTTTCCAGGTGTTTCGCGAGCACCGCTACGGGTTCCGTAAATATTAAAGTGTTCAACCACAGCTGTGCACGCTCTCGAGACATCCTGCACGTCGGTTATCCGTTTTTTCGGCGTCCGCTCCACGATGGTTACCATCGTGGATGACGGTGGATGCTTGCTGGTCAGTACGGAACAAGAGGCCGATTCAGGCTTCCGTCGGGTGTTAAGGCTTTATTGAAGATAGCGAGGAAGGTGGCGAATGATTGATAAGCAAAAGCACATTGGACGCACGACTAAGCCGCAGACGGTCGATGTCGAAAAGGGGCGCCTGAAGTTCTTCGCCAAGGCGATCGGAGAAACCAATCCGATCTATAGCGACGAGGATGCCGCCAAGGCTGCCGGATACAAGACCATCCCGGCGCCGCCGACGTTCCCTTTTTGTCTTGAGATGGAGACAAACTCGCTGTGGGACAATATCGCCGCCATGGGGGTTCCCGTTGGCAAGATCCTTCATGGTTCCCAATCGTTTACCTACCATTCACCGATCTACGCCGGCGATCGCATCACCTTCGAGACCAAGGTTTCGGATATCTATGACAAGAAGGGGGGTGCATTGGAATTCATCGTTGAGGATACGACGGCAAAGAATCAGGGCGGCACGCTGGTCTGCGAACTGCAGCGCGTCATCGTGGTCCGGAACTAGGAAAGGGTATTATCACAATGACTGTACCGAGTTTTGATTCAGTCAGCGTTGGGGATCAACCGATCCAGCTCGCGACCGAACCCGTCTCGCGCACGACCCTTGCTCTATATGCCGGTGCCTCTGGCGATCACAACCCCATGCACATTGACATCGACTACGCCAAGAAGGCGGGAGAAAACGATGTGTTTGCGCATGGCATGCTGGCGATGGCCTATCTCGGCCGCTCGCTGACGGATTGGGTGCCGCAGACTGCGATCCGCAGCTTCACCACGCGGTTCACCGCCATCACCCGGATCGGCGAGCAGATCCTCTGTACTGGAAAGGTGGCGGAGAAGATGGAAAAAGACGGTGAGAAGCAGGTGCGCGTTGAGATCACGGCTGCGAACCAGAATGGCGAGGTGAAGGCGGTCGCCGATGCCGTTGTCGCGCTGGCGTGACGGTGGCCAAAGGCCGGCAGGACGGGGTGCTAGGCAATCCGCTCAACCATCCCCATCTGCCGAAACAGCGGGGGCACGCCAAGCAGGGGTTTTGGCGGGCTCTCTCGGGCTCACATGAAATTGTCTGGTCGAGCCATTATGATTAAGGCACCAGAGGTTGGCTGCTTTGGTCGGCATAGCCTTTGGATAGGACCGAGCCGAGGTTTGCATGAAATGGAACTGCTCCCCGCGATTGCACCGTGAGATCACGGGTATAATCGGGCGGAGACGTCATCAACGAGGAGGAAGAGCATGGACTGGACTGAGCAAACGAATGAAATGATGAAGAGCTGGACCAACGCTCAAAAGGAACTCTGGTCCAGTTGGATGAGAATGATGCCCGGCGTCCCGGCAACCACCGGCGGCTGGCCGGGGATGCCTGGTATGGGCGGCGGCTGGCCCGGGATGGGTGGAATGCCTGCCATGGGGACAATGCCGGGCTTCGACCCGAGCCAGTGGTTGAAGATGATTGGAGAGCCTTGGGCAGGGCAGGGAAGCGCCGCTCAGCATGTGGCCGGTAACTTGGCTCAGGCGCCGGACATGCTCATGCGCAGCATGAATCTGTTGATGAAGGCTTGGCAGGTGGTGGCGCCCAAGGTGGAACAGGGCAAGGCTTGGCAGCCGGATCTGCAAAAGGTGCTGGAGCAGTGGCGCCAGCAGTTGACGGAGCTGCCGGGGCGTGTGCAGGCCACTTCCAATGAGTTTACGGAACTGACCAAGACTCTATTCGAGAAGTCGACGCCGATCACCGGACCATGGATGCAGATGGTTACGCAAGCGACCGCTGGTGGGCACCCCGGTGCAGCGTTCATGGGCGGAACAGCGCCGATGAGCCGGCTTATGGGCTTCGAGGAAGGCCTGTTTCCCATGCTTACGGGGGTTTCCGACCTGCCGCGGGCGACTGTCGTTCGCCAGAAGATGGGCAAGATGCTGGAAGCGGTCGATGCGCTCGGCGATTTGCGCAAGGCCCAGGCCGAGTTCCACAAGAAAATGGGCGAGGCCATGGCGACCGCGGTCGAGCGCACAATGGATCATTTGTCCAAGGTGGCGGAGAAGGGTGAGCCCATCACCAGCGTGCGCGATCTGATTCGGACTTGGTTCACCGTTGCCGACAAGACCCTGAACGAGGCCTTTGCATCCGAGGAATTCAGCGCCAGTCAGGATGAGATGATCAAGGCGTTGTTGACCTACAAGATCAAGCAGCGCGCCGCTTTGGAAATCATTTACGAGGCGATGGAAATCCCCACGCGGACCAATCTCGACGAAGCCTACCGCGATATTCAGAATTTGAAGCGGGAAGTTCGCCGGTTGCGCCGGGAGCTTGGTGCGACATCTCAGGGCGCGGTGCCGGACTCCCCTGGCAAGAAGGCAGCAGCGAAGAAAATTACAGGCAAAGAAACGACAGGCAAGGAGGCGGCCGCGTCGTGAGCGCGTTGGCGCCACATGGATTTCGCCACGGTCAAACAGCTTGGCCAGATAGGAGACAGAAAGTATGACGCAGTTTCCCATTCAAATCCGTCACGATGATATCGCGCGGGAGCTTGCCGAGATTGAACGCAAGGTCGCCATTGGATTGGAACGCCTGACGGATCTCAAGGAAGAGGATGTTGATATCGGCAGCACGCCGAAGGATGTCGTTTATGCCCGGGAAATGTGGGAACTTTATCACTATAAGCCGACGCTCCCGCCGAGCGAGATCCATTCCGTTCCGATGCTCATCGTCCCGCCGCTCATCAACGGCTATGAGGTGGCAGACCTTCAGCCGGATCGCTCGTTGGTCCGCAACTTTCTCAACTCGGGCATGGATGTCTACCTCGTCAACTGGGGCTACCCGAGCCGCCCCGATATGCACCTGACCTGGGACGACTACGTCTGTGATTTTATCGATGACGTTGTCGACTTCATTCGCCGGGAGCGGAATCTTGATAAGATCAATGTCTTCGGAATTTGTCAGGGCGGCACCATGGCGACCACTTATGCCGCGCTGTTCCCGGAGAAGGTCAAAAACCTAGTTCTGACAGTCACGCCGATCGACTTCAGCCGCGGCAAGGCGGAAGGACTCCCGCATGTCGGCCTGTTGTTCGAGATGGGCAAAACAGCTGACGTCGATCTGATGTTCGAGGCGTTTGGCCTCATTCCCGCCGACGTCCTCAACATTTCGTTCCTGATGGCATCGCCATTCACGCTGATGTTCGGCAAGTACGCCGATACCATCGACATGGTTGGCGATCGCAACGCCATGCTCAACTTTCTGCGCATGGAAAAATGGTTGTTCGGTGGTCCCGGTGTGGCCGGCGGCGTCTATCGTGACCTCGTCAAGAGGTTCCTCCAGGGCAACCAGTTGGTCAAGGGTGAGTTGGAACTGGACGGCCACAAGGTCGACCTCGGCAATCTATCGATGCCGATCCTCAACATTTATGCCGAGCGTGATCACTTGGTGCCGCCGAATTGCACCATTGCCCTTGGCGAGCATGTCGGCAACAAGAAGGATTACAAGGAGTTGCCGATCAAGACCGGCCACATCGGCATCTACACGGGCGGAGCATCTCAGAAGCTCGTGGCACCGAGCGCTGCCCAGTGGCTGAAAGAGCACTAGAAGCCTTTTCTATCCAATCGGTAATCTTACCGAGGACAGCGGCGGCCGAAAGGCCGCCGCATTTTTTCTGGCTGCAATCCCAGAAGTTCACAAAGGAAAATGCTGGTTTATCGGATCTTCCTCTTATCGGATCTTCCTCTTGAGGACCTATCTTCCTTCAAGAGCAGCAATCCTTCCAACGGCCGGCTTACAATAGTCCCAGCATGCGGAAGCTGGTATGCCCTCCCTTGGAGACGATAACGTGATCGTGCAAAACTACGCCTATGCCCTCCAGCGCGTTCTTGATGCGCTTGGTCATCTCGATATCCGGCTGTGAGGGATTGAATTGGTTGCTGGGGTGGTTATGCACCATGATGACCGCGCTTGCATCTAAGATGAGGGCCCGCTTTACGACCTCGCGCGGATAGACCGGGGTGTGATCGATGCTACCCTCCGTTTGCATCTCGTCGGCAAGAAGTACGTTGGTGCGGTCGAGAAACAGAGCCCGGAACTGCTCAACGGTTTTGTGAGCCATAGTTGCGCGCAGATAGACAAGCAGCTTGTCCCAGTTGTTGATCACCGGTTTCTCGCCGATCTCCTGGCGCGCTAGGTGCCCGGCAACACCGCGAACCGCGCGGAAGGCGTTGAAAATATCCTGGTCGATCGGCCCGAGATCCGCGAGTTGATAGAGTTCGGCGTTGAATACGCCGGCTAGGCTCTGGAAGCGGTCCAACAGCTTACGGGCCAAACTCTTGCAGTCCTTGATACGACCCGTGGTGTAGAGCACCATCTCGACGAATTCATGATCGGGCATCGTCTGGCCGCTCGCCGCAAGGGACAGAAAGCGATACCAAAGATCATTCCGTCGGGTACGGCGCTCCCCCAGGGTGAACGGGAAGCGCTTGGCAGCGTGCGCTCCCATCGCCAGCCCCATCTGACTGAAGTCCGAAAGTCCGTGCAGATCGGGTTGAGGGCCAAAGACTTTGTATCCAGCTTGCTGAATAGATTCTCGAGTGACATCAACAAGTCGCTCGCCCGCGTCGGTTCCGGCATTACCCTGGTAGTTCATCCCGTAATCGACCGATGCCGGAGCCGGCGCTGCAGGCTCATCAGCCTCTTTCTCGGGGTCCGGATGTTCCATTTCATCCAACGTTCCCATCGTCTGTCCCCATCCACTGTCTTGCGACGGCCCAACCACACGGGCCACGGCGCGAGATGTTCGCAACCATAGGTAACCCAAGTTGGGGGTCGGCTGCAAGAGGTGTTGTAAATTCGTGCCTCAACAGGGGGCAGACGGCGGCCGAAGTATCGTCTTGTATTAGGGCGCTCTGCGGGAGTGGGTTAGGATCGCCGGCCACAACGGCCAGCGGCGTACGTATAGAATACGGCGGATCGGCGTTTTGACGACTACGATCAGCAGAGCGATGGATAACAGGCACCAGACCGCTGCGAACTCGTTCAAATTGCTGGTCAGCACCAACGCCGGTACGGGTCCTGCAAAGATGTGATACAGTGTCATCTTCCATGAGCCGTAAAGGATCGGCAGGACGAACATCGTCAACGTGTAGGTAAAAAAGCCTGCATCGAGAACCGGAATACCGATGCTGATGTCACCCAAGGCATTGTATGGAATGTCCCACGCGATATGCCACTGGCCGGAGACCGAGCATAGCGATCGAGCGCAGAGGATCTTCCCAGGAGCGCATTGTCCCGCCCAGTCGAACGGGTAGATCTGAATCAGCATAAAAACCGCCGAGAAGCCGCATAAGATATAAACCGGAAAAAGAATGCGCTGCCGCACTTCTTCAGGTATGAAATACATAAATAGCGCATTTCCAAAAAACGGCTGGAATGCAATGTGAATATAACCGAGCACTGTCGCTATTTGATTGCTTGGAAGCGCACATTGGTCGATTACGGTGTAGGTGAAGCCTTGCAGCAATTCCATCAAGGAGAAATAACCCAGTGCCGCCCACAGCGCGGGCGGTTCTTTGCGGTAGATGGCGTACGCTGTGGTGGTCATACCGAGAGTCGCCAGCACTGCCGATGCTTCACCGCTCCAACACATGCTCTTTTCCGCCCGCGCCAGTTATGATTAGGTTTATATACCTAGCAACAGGCATGAAGTCAAGTTATTGCAAGCGAGATAACTCTGCATGACGAACCTGCCGCCTAAAAATTGTCAAGAGAGGCGATAGGTGCAACCGATGCGTTTAGGGCCGCGCCGGCATGCGGGCCGGCTGTCGCCCGGCTGAAACGGAAGCGTCCGCAACGATTTGACAGGAACCGGGGTTGAATCCGGGACCGCTTGCCACGAGACGGAGTTTGGACCCATGCGCAGCATGTCTATCGTCGTCGTTATTGCCGCTGCACTTCTTGCCGGCGGTATCGCTATCGGCGGCTGGTTCGTGGGCGACGGCTTTGTGGCTGCCCGTCAGGTTGATCGGTTCGTCACCGTAAAAGGCATCGCCGAGCGGCCGGTTGCAGCGGATCTGGCGCTGTGGCCAATGCGCTTCGTTGCCACCTCGAATGATTTAGTCGAAGCGCAGGAGCGGATTGCCGCCGATGCGCAGACAGTGGCCGATTTTCTGACTGCGCGAGGTCTCTCCCAGGAATTTGTCGAGATCCACAACCTTCAGGTTACCGACCTGCTGGCCCAGGCCTATCGAACAGGGCCGATTGAAAGCCGTTTCATCGTTGCTCAGACGCTGATGGTGCGCACCGCGGAGGTCGATAAGGTGGCTCTCGCCAGCCAGAGAATTGGTGAACTTGTCGCTGCCGGTGTTGTGCTCAGTAGCGAAGGTCAGCCTGTGCCCGGCCCCATATTCCTGTTCACCAAGCTGAACGAGATCAAACCGAGTATGATTGCCGAAGCCACCAAAAGCGCCCGTGAGGGTGCCGAGCAGTTTGCCAAAGACTCCGCCAGCCGCATCAGCGGTATCCGCCGGGCAAGCCAGGGGCTGTTTCAAATCCTGCCGCGAGACGACATCCCGGGAATGAGCCAGGAAAAGCAGATTGCGAAGACGGTGCGGGTCGTTTCTACGATTGAATACGCGCTCGCCGATTGAGCCTGCAGGGACGCGCGGCTGCCCGGTAGCGCCGTCCCCGAATCGACGAGGCCAACGAGCTGCGCAACGAGTGGGAGTTTGATTCCATTGCGCTTCGCGCTCGCTATGGAGTGTCCGGCAGCACCATCAACGTTTTTACCCCGATGAGCGCCTGAGGATGCCACAGTGGCAGGTTGGTCTAGCCCGGATATCTCACCAGACCCAGTGGCGATAGCGGGATTGAGGGGTGTGGGCGCAGGTGGGAACGTCCGTGTGCCGTGCCCATGACCACGGTGTTCGCGGATTTCGCGCATCGGCGTTGGCTGCGCTTTGTGTGCGGCCATGGCGAGTCCCGGCGGGCACAGGTCGCCGCTCTGCGGTCCGCAGTTTCGGGTCGGACTGG
>CAZFBS010000028.1:0-40253 GCA_964517265.1 uncultured Rhodospirillaceae bacterium
CGACGACTTCCTCGCAAGCCTCCTTACCGCATGAACCATTCACCCGATTGCCCTGATGGTTGATCTCAGTGTTGCTGCCCTCGAGCGATCGGTGTGCGCCCGCTACCAGCCGATCGTCGAGATCGACGGCGGGAGGATGGTGTGGTGCGAGGCGCTGGCGCGGTGGCGGGAGGAGGACGGGATGCTGGCCGGCATCGGGCCCTTTGCCGATGCGATCGAGCAGGACGAGGATTTGGCGACGGCGCTGACGGCGGTTATGCTGAAATGCGTCGATCGCGACCTGCTGGACCTGCTCATCCGTAATCCATCGTTCTATATCAGCATCAACCTTCCGCCCGTCACGCTCGGCCGGGAGCGGCTGCGGCCGGTGCTGGAGGGCCTAGGGCTCGCCCAGCGGGCGTCGCAGCTGGTCGGCGAGATCACCGAGCGCCAAGCGCTGGACGATCTGGGCCGGGCGGCCATCCGGGAGATCCGCCGCCTCGGCGCGAAGATCGCGCTGGACGACTTCGGCACCGGCAACTCCGGCCTGCAGCAGCTGATCGGCCTTGAGGTGGACATCCTGAAAATCGATCGCTCGTTCGTCCTTGGGCTCGGCCGGGACCGGTCGGCCGAGCGGCTGGTGCGCGGCATCGCGGCGCTGGCGAACGTGCTGCGGGCGGGGCTTATCGCGGAGGGCGTCGAGACGGACACGCAGGCGCTGTTCCTGCGCGCGATCGGCGTCGAGAAGGGGCAAGGCTGGCTGTGGGGGCACGAGCTGGACGCCGCCGGCCTGGCGTCCGCCCTCGGCGGGTGAACGCCGCGCGTCGTTGATCGATTGGTCAGCGGCAGGGCTGGGATGGCCGGCCGTAAGGGTGCAGGTTACCCAAGACGAGCCGAGATGTCACGGTGGCCAGCCCACTTCGGCAATCTGTCGTTCATATCGAATACCCTCGATGCGTAGAATATGTGACACGTCGGCTTGAATGTCTTCGGGACTTTCGGCGGTGTCCCGAAGTCGAAGAGCGACGGAAACGCGAGCCACATATTCCTTCCTTCATCCGCGAGGGGAGCACCGCAAAGATCACAGCTGACTTTGCAGGGCAGAATTCTCGTGGCCCTGTTCAAATTGCTGTTGAAGAACCTGAGGTGCTTGAGACCCGCGCAAAACCTGACTTGGCGCTTGTGGAAGATGGCGGCCCACTGCATCGGCGCACCATGCAGCTTCTGGCACATGATGCAGTGACAGATCTTCGCGTCCACGGGATCGGAGCAGACGTGATATCGGACCGCCCCGCAGTGGCAGCTCGCTTCGTACCTGGCGGTGAAATTCGGACTGTCGGCGCGGGCAAAGAGTTTTTCGAATTCGTCCATCTGTCATCTCATGGGTCCGTCGAAACAAGGTAGTCTCCCATGGCTTGGCGGAGAACCAAGATTGCGGTAGAGGGACTGGACCATGCTGATTGCCCAAATCACCGATCTCCACGCGGGAGTCACCGTCGACGTCGATGGCCGCGCGATCGACACGATGAAGGGCGCACGACGAGCGGTCGCGCATCTGAACGCCCTCTTGCCGTCTCCCGATGCCGTTGTCGTCACCGGCGATCTGGTGGCCGAGGAACGGCTGGATCATTACGTGTCGGTCGCAAGGGTGCTCGGCGAACTCACGATGCCGGCCTACCTCATTCCCGGGAACCACGATGACCGGGCTCTGATGCGCGAGGTCTTTGGCAGGCACGGTTACCTTCCTGCTGAGGGGGACTTCCTCCACTACACCGTCGAAACCTTCGAGCTCCGGCTGGTCGCCCTCGACACCCACGATCCCGGTAAAGTCAGCGGCCTTCTGTGCACTGAGCGGCTGGCGTGGCTGGACCAACGGCTGACGGAGGCGCCGCATCGGCCAACCCTGATCGTGATGCATCACCCCCCGTTTACGACGGGGATACCGGAGTTCGATGACATCGGGCTCCATGGTGCGGCGGCGTTCGCCGAGGTCATCACCCGGCATCCGCAGGTTCAGGCGGTCGCCTGTGGCCATGTCCATCGCGACATCGTCACAGCCCGGTTCGGAACGCTGGTGACCGTCACCCCCAGCACCGGCTGGCAGTACGCACTGCAACTGATCAAGGGACCTCGCGTCGTCAGGGTCGCAGAGCCTCCGGCCACGCGACTTTTCCGGTGGGACTCAACCAGCGGCCTCACGTGCCACCTGAGCTTCCTGAAGGGTTGAGCTGAGGTGCGGGCGGAGCAGTCTTCGTGATTGCCAAGACGGATGCAGCGTCGATGACCTGCTGGGCGGGCTGCGGAGCCCCGCCGGCAGCTGCGTGTGGCGCGTCGTCGGCCTGCAGCGCTCGATCCGCGCGTGGGCGCTGCGGCAAAGGTACCAGCAAAGATTGTGGCCGGTATACTCCTGATGAGCCCTACTCCTTCACTGCCTTTCGTTTACGGATTGACAGTCCCTCCATCTTGAAGACCTGGAGCACGCATTCTGCGACGGCTTTCGCATCGGCATCGCTGAGCTGGTGGAGGTAGAGCTGCACCGCGTCGGCGATCAGCTCGACCAGGTCGTTGCGATCACGGATCAGACGATTTGGCTCCCAAGGCCGGCGCATGCAGTGATGGTAGCAAATACAGAACACAAAGTGAACATCGCCCGTTGCTAACAGGCAGCGCACGCTCGGCGGGCCCGGCAGCCCCGTCGGCTCGTGTGTATCGCACGTCGTCGGACATCGCTCCAAGCTTGAAGACCTATTGCCTGCACCATCTCCTCGGAGACAAGGTCGAGATCGACGACATCGTCGCATCCGGCGACGAAAGTGACAGCGTTCGGGCCGGCCAGTTTAAGCATCCAGCGCCGCGTCTGCCTGTACTGAAACATGGAATGGCGTCCTCCCATCTGCTGATGGATTAGCGTGGCACAGGGACAATCGGTTATGCGCCGCCATGATGGAGCGCTCGATTCGGTTCTGCGACGGAGAAGGAACGCATGACGCATCTCGCAATGTTTCTCGATAGTGTCGGCGTTGTCACCGCGCTTGTCGCGGCCTGGCTGTGGTATCTGTCCGGGCGGCGGCGGCTCCGGCGCGTTTCCCGCTTCGAAGAACTGGATTATCACGATCTCAACCGGATCGTCACCGCCTACAACAGGAATTCCGTCCTCAACGGCCGCGCCGCGCTGGCCACTGCCGCCTCCGCCGTCACCATCGCCCTCCGCTTCCTGCTCGACCTGCTGGCCCGCATGTGACCGCGGCGGGCTGGCGGCGCCGGTCCGTCTTCAGCCAGCCTGCTAGCCGCAGCCATCTTCAGACCCTTACGGCCAGATCCGTGCGACATACCCAATGTATCCCAACAGGAACAGGCCGCCTTCCAAGCGGACGATCTACGACAGCGGACCATGACAAGCAATGATGGCCTACGGCGAAAGGCGCGCGGCGGCGGTCACCTCGACTGCGGCCGGACCGGCGAGGCGGGCCATCCACCTGCAAAGTCGATGATCGCTCCGGTCAGAAATCGCGCTTGGGTGGTTGCGAGAAAGCGAACGACCTCACCCACCTCTGACGGTTCACCGAGCCTCCCGGCCGGAACACTCGCCTCGACAAAAGCCCGCCCTACCGGGTCATCGACGAACACGGCGCGCGGGTAGTACGCCTCGCTATAAAGAAAATTCGGCGCTACCGCGTTTACAGCAATGTTCGCGGCCGCGAGCTCGATAGCGAGCGAGCGCACAAGGGCGTTTTCGGCGGCCCGACACATGTCGGGAACTGCGCCGCCGGCCATGGGAAGCTGGGTTCGGCACGACGTGATCATCACGACATTCCCGCCGCCCTGCGCTTTCAGTCGCGGGATCGCCCGTTGCATCACTCGGAACGGCCGGGTTACGAGCACGGCCAATGAGCGTTCCAGCTCCTCGGGGTCGACGTGCTCGGTTTGGCCAGACTTCGCCGGGTAATGATCATTGCTGATGAGGGCGTCCACCGTTCCGGCGCGTTCCCAGGCGAGTGGGACCGCGTCGGCTGGATCGAGAGTGTCGATAAGCTCGGCGTTCGGGTGGTCGCCCAGGAACCGCTGCCAAACACCTGCCGATCGGAAAACCTCGTCTTGGACGAAAACTCTAAAACCTGCCTCCACAAGTGCGTCGACCGCCGGCGGTCCGACGAAGTCTGATGCGTTCGTGACCAGAGCCGACTTACCCTCGGCATCCATCGTTTCCCCCATTCCGATGCATTAGAACATCAACTGTGTACGGAACCGGGCTTGCCCACGTGGCGCGTCCCAGCGCGGTGAGTATCGCTCGAAGGGGCTCGACGCACAACTCAGGCGCCATCTGCTGCCGGCTGCGAGCGCGTGCGGTCGATGGAGCGGCAATTTGTGGCCGTAACGGTACAAATCGGTGCGCGTGGAGCAGGCGCAAGGGATCCTGGTGGCGGCGCTGGGGATGCTGGCGGGGTGGTACGGGTATAGGGGGCGCTCATCGCACGCGGAGATGCTGCCCGGGCGTCGACCAACGATGATGGTCAACGCTTGGCCCCCCGCGAATCCCAGACGGACCGCGGGGAGCCTGGCGCTTTCGTTGATGGCTCGCCTGTCACACGGACACGCGCGTGATCTCGACCGGCACCGGCCGGCAGACGGTGTTGCACACCGGCGAGTGCTGCTGGGTGTAGGCGAGCAAATCGTCCAGTTGCTCATCGGGGCAGTCGGCCTTGACGGTCATCCGGATGCGGATCCGCTCGTAGCCGGGCGAGACGCTCTCATCGAGGCCGAGCAGGCCGCGCACGTCGAGATCACCTTCAAGCTCGGTCGAGAGTTCCCGGATCGTGATCCCACGGGCCATCGCGTGCAGAACGAAGGTGGTGGTCACGCAGCCGGCCAAAGCATGGAGGAGAAACTCGACGGGATTGGCGCCTTCGTTGTCGCCGAGCAGGACCGGCGGCTCGCCGTTGGTGAACTCGAACGACGCGGTCCGGGAGTTGTCCTCGCGCCCAGCACCGTAGAAGTCGCGGATGGTCGAGCGGTTGGTGCCGCCGTCGATCCAGGTGTTGTGGGCGCGGAACTGGAACCGCGCGAGGCTTGGATCGGCCTTGATTGCCTCGATCGTCTGCATGGCGGCCTCAACGTCGAGGCCATTGATGCGGGTCGGGGGGGTGCTGATGGTCTGGTGGGCTTGCATGTCCGGTCTCCCTGGCATCGATGTCAGACGCTCAATGCGGCTGATAGAGCCCAGTGTAGGCCCGATGCGTCAATGACGTCAGATTGACTTCCGCCAAAAAAGATCCGATTGTGCCATGAAACGGGAGAGCCGGAGATGGACCGTCACCCTACCCCGCCCGTCGAGGCGTTGATCGTCGCGCTGCCGGAGACCGCCGGCTCGGCGCTCTACGGCATGGTCGATGTGCTCGGCGCGACCGGAACGCTGTGGCGGCAGCTCATCGGCGAAGAGCCGGGGCCAAGCCTGATCCGGCCCCGGATCGTCGCCCTCTCGCTGGAGCCGTTCCGGTGCGGCAACAGCATTCCCGTCTGCCCCGATCTCTGCATAGAGGAAAACCCGGAGGCGGATCTCGTCATCGTGCCGGAGCTGTGGCTGGCGCCCGATGACGACATGAAGGGGCGGTATCCGGCGCTTTCGGAGTGGCTTCGCCGGCGGTATCGGGCCGGCAGCTTCATCTATTCCGCCTGCACCGGCGCCATTGTGCTTGCCGCAACGGGCCTGCTCAACGGGCGGGCCGCCACCTCTCACTGGGCCTACGAGGAGCTCTTTCGCACCCGCTTTGCCGAGGTCGACTTCCATCCCGAGCCCAACCTCTGCTTTGCCGAGCCGAGCGGGCGGATCGTGACCGCCGGCGGGACCACCTCCTGGCATGATCTCGCGATCCACATCATCTCGCGGCATTGCAGCCCCGGCGAGGCGCTGCGGATCGCCAAGGTGTATCTGCTGAAGTGGCATGGCGAGGGGCAGCGTCCCTATGCCAGCCTCGTGCGCCGGCAGCCGCACGCCGATTCGGTTGTGCGTCATGCCGAGGAGTGGCTGGCGCAACACTTCCGCACCCCGCACGTGGTGGCATCCGTCGTCGCCGCCTCGGGCATTCCGGAGCGCACCCTGAAACGGCGGTTCAAGGCCGCGACCGGATCGGCGCTGATGGATTACGTGCAGAATATGCGGATCGAGGAGGCGAAGCGTCTTCTCGAGACAGAGAGCATGGCCTCGGAGACGATCGCCGCCGAGGTCGGCTACGAGAACCCCGCGTTCTTCCGGCGCCTGTTCAAGCGCTGCACCGGCCTCACCCCCGGCCAGTACCGCCGGATGTTCCGGCCGCTCGCCCACGCACCGGACCTCTTGCGGCTCGAGCACGGGTTCGCGGCATTAGAATAACAAATGCTCCAGAGCGGCTGCCGGAGCGACAGGCTATTCCGGATTGCCCGGAACCTGGGCAACTCCTTCCTCGATGTTGATCCACGGTTGCTTCTCCGCGCACCAGATGTGCAGGCCGGGTTTCACCCAGGAGGGATCGTCGAGTGTCCCCGCTTTGATGAAAACGATGCCGGGATAGGCCGCGCCGTGGCTGATCACGGGAGATCCACATCGGGAACAGAACCTGCGGTAAAACGGCTTGCCGCTCGCACCGGCGTGATCTTCGTAGGTGGCAAGGGCGTCCCCGGTGACAGTGACGGATCCGTCCGGCATCCCCAGATTCAACGAAAAGGAGGATCCGCTGTTCTTTTGACAGGTGGAGCAGTGGCAGACGGCCACCATTGCAGGCTCGGTTTCGGATTCGTAGCGAACAGCACCGCAAAGACATCCACCCTCAATCTTCGGCATTGCGCTTCTCCTGCAAAAAGGAACTCGCACAACAATAACGCATGAGCGCGAAGCGGTCCTCATATTCGGAGGCGGTCCTCATGTTAGGGTGAATCCGAGCAAGCCCCGTCGTCCGGATTTCCGGCATCCCACGGAGACGCTTCGGGGGTCCGGGTCCCCAAACCGTCGCCTCGCGGCGTCGCTCCTTGAAGTCCGGGGCCGGGGCCGCGCCCTCATACCTCATCCTTCCAGCAGGGATACATCCCGAGGCGGTAATCCCGCTCGGCTTCATTTAGCGCGCCCAACAACAGCACGATCCCGCTCAGCAAAAGCGAAGGCCGCGAGCCTTCGCGTTGGATTGACGCACCGCCTTCACCCTTCTAGTCATGCCGGCCATGAATGTAATGGCTGACGTGATCCTGCCGGCCGGCCAGTCGGCGGTTGAACTGGCGCTGTTTCTCCTGCTGCCGGTCATGGTGGTGATGCTGACCCTGATGCGGCTGCTGGAGGCCTGGGGAGTGCTCGACCGGGTGGTGGCACGGCTGGCGCCCCTACTCACCCCCTTCGGCCTCACCGGGCTTGGTGTGTTCGCCGCCTTGCAGATCACGCTGGTGAGCTTCGCGGCGCCGGTGGCCACCCTGTCGATCATGGAAAACCGGGGGGCCTCGGACCGCCACCTCGCGGCGGCCCTGGCGATGGTGCTGGCGATGGCCCAGGCCAACGTCGTCTTTCCGATGATGGCGATGGGGCTGCGGGCGACACCGGTGATCCTGTTGTCGCTGCTCGGGGGAGTTGCGGCGGCGGCCCTCAGCTATCACGTGTTCGGGCGCCGTCTGTCGACCGAGGAGCAGCTGATCGACGACAGCGTGCAGCATCCGACGGCGGAAGGCGCCAAGGGCCTGCTCGACGTCATCAACCGCGCCGGGGCCGAGGCGTTCCGGATCGCGATCGGCGCGATCCCGCTGCTGGTACTGTCGCTGGTGGCGGTGACTGCGGCCCAGCAGGCAGGCGTGGTGGACGCCCTGGCGGTCGCCCTGGCACCGTTGCTGACCGCAGCCAACATCGATCCGGCCCTGGTCTTGCCGACGTTCACCAAAGTGTTCGCGGGCGGCACCGCCACCATGGGCGTGATAGACGAACAGCTCCGCCAGGGGCATCTGAACGCCGAGCTTGTCAATGCCTCGGCGGGCATTCTCATCAATCCGCTCGACGTGCCGGGCGTTGCGATCCTGTTGGCGGCCGGGCCGCGGGTGGCGCGGGTGTGGAAGCCGGCCGCCGCCGGGGCCGCAGTCGGCATCCTGCTGCGCGCCGTCGGCCATGCGATGCTGAACTGACGCCGCGAGCGCAACAAGCACCGGCGGCCGGGCCTTGACCAAAGATGAGGGTTTCACAAGGCGCCTTCCCATCCGAGGGGACGGGTGATGTCGGCAGACCTCCTTCCGATCCCTCACCCTGATCGCCATCGCGCGCTGCTCGCGCGCTACCGCTTTGGGCTGTTTCCGCTCCCGGCCTATCGCGATGCCGTCGTCGGCGCATGGCGCGTGGTCGGCTATGGCCCCGCTCTCGTCGAAGGCTACCTCTCGGGCCTCGTCATGGAGCCCCGCCGCCACGTCCTCCATCAAGGTCGGACCGCCTGGATGTCGACCAGCCTGATGGAACAGGAGAGCCACGCCTTCCATGTCGATCAGGCGCGGGGCGTCGTGGTGGTGGCGGGGCTGGGGATGGGGATGTACGTCTACGCCGTATCGCTGAAGCCCGAGGTGGAGCGTGTCGTGGTGATCGAGCGGGCGCCGGAGGTGATCGCGGTCGTGCACGAAGCGGCACGTTCGGCGTCCTGGCCCGGTCGCGAAAAGGTGACGATCCTTGAGGCCGATGCGCTTGGCCTCGAAATGCCGGCGCTGGTGGAGGCCGCGATCGGGGGGCAGCGGCCCGGCTATCTCTATGCAGACATCTGGCCCACCTGTGGCGCAGCCGAGGCGCCGGCCGAGACGGCACGCATGGTGCGCGCCCTCTCTCCCGAGGCTGCCGGTTGGTGGGGTCAGGAACTGTCGTTCGGCCTGTGGTGCCGGGATCAGGACCGAGAGCCGGACGAGGCGTCGTTACGCGCGTATGCCGGCGAAACCGGCGTGCCGATCCCGATCAGCGCCGGCTACGCCGCCTTCTGCCAGGACGTGATCGCCGCGCGGCTGCCCCCGAGGAGGCGGCTGCGTCTCGGCCAGCTCTGGCGCAGGATCTGCCGGACGAACCGGTCATGAACGATATGCCTGGGCAACATGCGTCGCGCATGACGGCGGGAGGAGATCAGGTCCTTAAGGTACCGCCGGTGGCGCTTTCGACCGAGCGTGCGATGCGGGTGGTGAGGGCTTCGAGATCGGTTTCGGTGAGGGTGCGTTCCGTCGGCTGGATCGTCACCGCGATGGCGAGTGACTTCCGGCCGGCACCAAGGCTCTCGCCGGCGAACACGTCGAACACCTGCACATCGGCGATCAGCGCCGGATCGGCGGCCTTGGCGGCGGCAACGATTCCGGCGGCCGGAACCTCCGCATCGACAACAAACGCAAAATCCCGCTCAACCGGCTGGAACGGCGAGATCCGCAACGGCGGCCGGCTGCCGAGAGGGCGCGGCTTTCGCGCCGGCAGGGCATCGAGGAATACCTCGAACGCCGCCAGTGGCGCGCCGTGATCCATTGCCCGCAGCACCCGCGGGTGGATCTCGCCGAATGTCGCAAGAACAGTGGCCGGGCCCAGCCGGATCGTCCCCGCGCGCCCCGGATGATACCACTCGGGCGCTCCGGCGGCGACCTGCAGCGCGTCCATCGGCGCCTCCAGCGCCGCCAGCACCGCAAGCGCATCGGCCTTGACATCGAAGACATCGACCGTCCGCGTCGCTTGCGCCCAATGACGGGGGGCGGTGCGGCCGCTGCGTACGCCGGCGGCAACCGTCTGCTGATCGGACGGCGCGCTGCCCCGATACTGCGGGCCGACCTCGAACAGCGCGCTGTCGGCGAGGCCGCGATGGGCGTTGCGGGCAGAGGCGGCAATCAGATTGGGCAGGATCGACGGGCGCATCACATCAAGATCGGCGCTGATCGGATTGACCAACCGAAGCGATTGCGGAACGCCGCCGAACAGTGCGGCATGCTCCGCCGTCATGAACGACAAGGTGACCGCTTCCACCAGACCGCGCCCGGCCAGCAGCCGGCGCGCCACCCTCGTTTGCTTCTGCTCCGGAGCCAACGCGCCCTGCGGCAGCGCCGTCTCGCGCCGGAGCGGGACGATCGGGATCCGCTCGTAGCCGTAAATGCGCAGGATCTCTTCGATCAGGCACGTCTCGTCGCTGACGTCGTTGCGCCACGGCGGCACCGTCACCTGCCAGACATCGCCGTCGAAGGTGCCGCCGAAGCCGAGACGGCCAAGAATCGCGACCGCAGCCTCCCGCTCGACATCGACGCCGCCCAAGGCGGAGAGCCGCTGCCAGCGCAGAGGGATCGTCCGCTGCCACGCCGGCTCGTGGCCGGCGATGACGCACTCCGAGGGCTCGCCGCCGCAAAGATCGAGGATGAGCCGGGTCGCGATCTCCATCCCGTCCGGAAGGAAGGCTGGATCAATGCCGCGTTCGAAGCGATAACGGGCATCGGAATGGATACCGAGGGTGCGCCCGGTGATCGCCGTGCGGACGGGATCGAACAATGCCACCTCCAGGAACACCTCGGTGGTCTCGGCGGTGCAGCCGGTCTGCTCGCCGCCGATCACGCCGCCCAGCGCCTGCGGGCCGGCACCGTCCGCGATCACCGTCATCTCCGGATCGAGGACATACTCGCGGCCGTTGAGAGCCGCGAGGCGCTCGCCCGGACGCGCCAGCCGAACCTGCAGATTGCCTTCAAGTTTGCCTGCATCGAACGCGTGCAACGGGCGGCAAAGGTCGAGGGTCAGGGAGTTGGTGATATCGACCAGGGCGGAAATTGGCCGGAGGCCCACCGCAAGCAGGCGCCGCTTCAACCATTCCGGGCTCTCCCCATTGCGCACGCCGCGAATGTAGCGGCCGACAAAGAAGGGACAGGCCGCGGCGGTTGCCTTATCGAAGGCGAGCGAGACCCGGATCGGACTGGCGAAGCTGCCCGGAACCGGAGCCACTGTCAGCGGCTTCAAAGTGCCCAGCCCGGCCGCCGCCAGATCCCGCGCGATCCCGCGCACGCCGAGGCAGTCGCCGCGATTGGGGGTGATCGCAACGTCGATCAGCGGATCGGCAAGCCCCATGATGTCGGCGGCGGGGGCGCCGGGCCTTGCCTCCTCCGGCAACTCGACGATTCCGCCATGTTCGTCGGAGAGTCCCATCTCGCGCTCCGACAGCAGCATCCCATTGCTCTCCACGCCGCGGATCTTCGCCTTCTTGAGCACGATACCGCTGCCGGGAATGATGGCGCCGGCGGCCGCGAAGACACCGTTGATGCCGGCGCGGGCATTGGGCGCACCGCAGACCACGTCGATCAAGCCGCTGCCGGCATCGATAGTGCACACCTTCAGTTTGTCCGCGTTGGGATGGGGCCGGCAGTCGACGACGCGCCCGACGACGAAGCCACCGAGGTCCGCGGCGCGATCAATAAGCTGTTCCAACTCCAGCCCGATCATCGTCAGGCGATCAGCGATCTCGGCGGCGGACGCCTGGGTGTCGAGGTGCTCCCGAAGCCACGAAAGGGTGAACTTCACGCGTTCAGCCCCCCCACCATGGTTGGGATCGCCAAAGCGCGAAACCCGTAATGGCGCAGCCAGCGCAGATCGGACTCGAAGAACGTGCGCAGATCGGGGATGCCGTACTTCAGCATCGCGATCCGCTCGATGCCCATGCCGAAGGCAAAGCCCTGAAAGCGGCGCGAGTCGATCCCGCAGTTCTCTAAAACGCGGGGATTGACCATCCCGCAGCCGAGGATCTCCAGCCAAGAGTCGCCATGCCCGATCCGCAGGCTGCCCGCCTCGCGGGTGCAGCCGATGTCCACTTCCGCCGACGGCTCGGTGAACGGGAAATAGCTGGGGCGAAAGCGCACGGGCAGATCGTCGAGGCCGAAGTAGGCCCGGCAGAACTCGATCAGGCAGCCTTTGAGATGGCCCATGTGCGTTGCCTCGTCGACCACAAGCCCCTCCACCTGATGGAACATCGGGGAGTGAGTGGCATCGGAGTCACACCGGTATGTGCGTCCGGGTGCGATGATCCTGAGCGGCGGCGGCGTGCGCATCATCGTGCGGATCTGAACCGGCGAGGTATGGGTGCGCAGCACCATCCGGCTGCCCTCCGTCTCGCCGGGCAGATAGAACGTATCCATCTCCTGACGGGCGGGATGCTCGGGCGGAATGTTGAGCGCGGTGAAGTTGTGCCAGTCACTCTCAATGTCCGGGCCTTCCGCCACGGAAAATCCCATCTCGCCGAAAATGGCGACGATTTCGTCGATGGTCTGACTGATCGGATGGATGCGCCCCTCCTGCTCCGGACGGACGGGAAGAGTGACGTCGACACGCTCGGTTCTTAGTCGCGCGTCCAGTTCCGCATCGGCAAGCGCCGCCTTGCGGCTCTCGAGCGCCGCCGCGATCTCGTCCTTGAGGGCGTTGAGCGCGGCGCCGGCGGCGCGGCGCTGCTCCGGCTCCATCCGCCCGAGTTCCTTCATCCGGGCGGTGATCCGTCCTTTCTTGCCGAGCTCAGCAACCCGCACCCGCTCCAGCGCCTCGACGCTGTCCGCGGCGGTGACGAGCGCCATCAACTGGGCGTGAAGTCCCTCGATATCATTCATGGAACGGCAGAACGTCTTATCCGGTGGTCGCGAGTGCACCCCTGGCCGAGTCGACCAATGCCTTGAACGCCTCCGGCTCGTGAACGACGATGTCGGACAGAACCTTGCGATCAAGCTCGATGCCCGCCTTCGCGAGCCCATTGATGAACTGCGAGTAGGTCAGCCCATGTTCGCGGGCGCCGGCATTGATGCGCTGGATCCAGAGCCGCCGGAAATCCCGCTTGCGGTTGCGGCGGTCGCGGTAGGCGTACTGCAACGCTTTTTCGACCCGCTGCAATGCCATCCGGAACGACGTGCTGCTGCGGCCGCGGTATCCGCTCGCGCGCTCCAGCACCTTCTTGTGGCGGGCATGAGCGGTAACGCCCCTTTTAACGCGTGCCATCGTTCATCCCCTTCTTAAACATACGGCATGCAGGATTTCGCAATGCGCGCGTCCGACAAGACCAGGATCATGGTCCCGCGCGCTTGCCGCCGCATCTTTTTCGGGCGCTTGCGAAGGTTATGCTGCTTGTAGGCCACGTTGGCGCGGACCTTGCCGGAAGCGGTCAGGCGGAACCGCTTCTTGGCGGCGGACTTGGTCTTGAGTTTGGGCATTTCAATTCCTCTCATTCGGCATGGCGCAGGGGCAGGACTGGACCCGCAGTCTCGAGGCGGCTGGGCATGCCCATGCCGTACCGCACTCCAAGCGGATCCCGACGCGCACAGGTTATTCGGAATGCAGGCTTATAATCTGCACCCGAATGGAATGCAAGGCAGGCACGTAAGCACTGTCTGCAGGCGAGGACCGTACGGCCGATGCCCCGAGGCCAGAGACACTCGAGACAAGAGAAGCCCGCTCAGGCTGATCGCCGAGCAACGGCCGTTGCCGAGTGCTTCCCCTCACCTCGCCGCAATCGCGGCCTCAGCGCGGGGCCATCACCATCAACATCTGCCGACCTTCGAGCTTCGGCATCTGCTCAACCTTGGAAACGTCGTCGAGTTCCTCCCGGACCCGATCGAGGACCTTCATTCCCAGGTCCTGATGCGCCATTTCCCGGCCGCGGAACCGGATGGTGACCTTGACCTTGTCCCCTTCTTCGATAAAGCGGCGCATGTTCCGCACTTTGACCTGGTAATCGTGATCATCGATGTTCGGGCGCATTTTTATTTCTTTGACTTCGATGATTTTCTGTTTTTTTCGTGCTTCGTTTTTCTTTTTCTGCTCGCCGTACTTGAACTTTCCGAAATCGAGAATCTTGCAGACCGGCGGACTGGCCCCCGGCGCGACTTCGACAAGGTCAAGCCCGGCCTCCTCCGCGACCAGAAGAGCATCCTCGAGCGACAGAATACCCAACTGTTCGCCTTCCGGATCGACAACGCGAACCTTGGCCGCATTGATTTCGTTGTTGATGCGTGGTCCCTCCCGAACGGGTGTCGGGGGCGTTGCTATTCTTGCGATGGTTGCTGCTCCTTCATCAAGGTTGAGGCAATCGACGGGCACCCGGAAACGCCCCGGAAACATCAGGCCCGAGGACCGACCGATGCGGCGCCAACTCCCCACCGCCTTCGCCGATACCGACCGGCTGCCGCCGGCAAGACATCAACCTGCTACGGGTGGGGGTTCTGTCGCTGACTGGAAACGTGGCGAAGCGGCCATGTCGGATTGTCCCGTTCCGCGGCCGAACACCACGCGGTGAAAGGCGGGCGTCCCCTTCCTGCTTCCGGCGGGATTGGGCGAGGAGATCAAGACCGTGTTCTCGGGCCGTCTTGCCGGCACCGGGCACAAGCCTTCGTGACTGCATCACAACCGCATCACAACGGGATCTCGTCCTTGTTCTCCTTGATCCGGCCTCACGACCGGGCGCTGCCCGGCACGTTGGCCAGAGGGACTGTCGCCTCCTTGCGGAGTTTATCAATTGCCGTGTCCAGAGCAAGAACTTCCTGGCTCTTGCTGCCAAGCCGGCGGATCGCCACTGTCTCCTGTTCTTCCTCGCGACCACCAACCACGAGAAGAACCGGAATTTTTGCAAGGCTATGCTCGCGCACCTTGTAATTGATCTTCTCGTTGCGCAAGTCGAGTTCCGCTCTCAGGCCGGCGGCGACGAGTGCCGCGTGGACGCGTCGGGCATAGTCGTCGACATCGTTGGTGATGCTCGCCACCACGACCTGCACCGGCGCGAGCCATAGCGGCAGCCGGCCGGCGTAGTGTTCGATCAGAACTCCGATGAACCGCTCGAACGATCCCAGGATCGCGCGGTGCAGCATGACCGGGCGATGCTTCTCGCCATCCTCGCCGATGTAGGTGGCATCGAGACGCTCCGGCAGGACGAAGTCCACCTGCAAGGTTCCCAGCTGCCAGTCACGACCGATCGCATCCCGCAGCACGAACTCGAGCTTCGGCCCGTAAAAGGCCCCTTCCCCGGGATTGGGAATCGCCGCCAGCCCCGCGGCGCGGGTGGCTTCCTGCAGCGCCTGCTCCGCGCGGGTCCAGACCGCATCGGAGCCCGCGCGCTTGGCCGGACGATCGGAGAACTTGACGATCACATCATCGAAGCCGAGGGCCCTGTAGACGCTGAGGAGAAGGTCGCAAAAGCTCTTGGTCTCGGAGGTGATCTGCGCCTCCGTGCAAAAGATGTGCGCATCGTCCTGAACGAACGCGCGCACCCGCATCAGCCCGTGCATCGCGCCGGACGGCTCGTTGCGATGGCAGGAGCCGAACTCGGCCATCCTCAGCGGCAGATCGCGGTAGCTCTTGATCCCCTGTCGGAAAATCTGGACGTGGCCGGGACAGTTCATCGGCTTCAGCGCCAGCACTTTTTCCTCGGCTTCCGCAACGAACATGTTCTCGCGGAATTTTTCCCAGTGGCCCGAGCGTTCCCACAGGCTGCGATCCATCAGTTGCGGGGTGTTGACCTCGACATATCCCGCCCGCTCCAGGCACGCCCGCATGTAGCCCTGCAAGGTGCGATAAAGGGTCCATCCCTTCGGGTGCCAGAAGATGGCGCCGGCCGCCTCCTCCTGCACGTGGAACAGGTCTTGCTCGCGGCCGAGGCGGCGATGATCGCGCCGCTCCGCCTCCTCCAGCATATGCAGATACGCCTTGAGCTGCTTCTCGTCGGCCCAAGCGGTGCCATAGATCCGCTGCAGCATTTCGTTGCGGGAATCGCCGCGCCAATACGCGCCCGCCACCTTCATCAGCTTGAAGGCCTTGCCGAGCCGCGCGGTCGACGGCAGATGCGGCCCGGTGCACAGATCGAGCCACTGGCCCTGCCGGTAGATCGAGATCTCTTCGCCTTCCGGGATCTCGGCGATGATCTGCGCCTTGTAGTGCTCGCCGATCGAGGTAAAGTATTCGATCGCGTCATTGCGTTGCCAGACTTCGCGAACGATCGGCTCACCGCGGTCGACGATCTGCCGCATCCGATCTTCGATTTTCTCCAGATCTTCCGGGATGAACGGCTCCTTCCGCGCGAAATCGTAGTAGAACCCGTTTTCGATCGCGGGACCGATGGTCACCTGGGTGTTCGGATAAAGTTCCTGCACCGCCTCCGCCATGACATGGGCGGCATCATGCCTCAAAAGCTCCAGGCCGTCCTCGTCCCTGGCCGTGACCACCGAGACCCGGGCGTCGCGATCGATGACGCTGGCAAGGTCTTTCATCACCCCGTCGACGCGGATGGCGAGGGCGGCCTTGGCCAGCCCGACCCCGATGTCGGCGGCGATCTCGTCGCCGGAGACCGGATGGTCGTAACAACGCACGCTGCCGTCGGGAAGCGTGATCTGGATCGGGGGAATGGCTGCCTGATGATGTTCCAACGGAAAAATGTTCGTCTGGTGAGCGGAATACGGTTGTCCCGCAATCTAGATTGGCAAGGAAGAGAGTCAAGTCGGCTGTTCAAACAGCAAGCGGACCGACCGCCGCAGATGAGCCCCCCGAAGCCCACCCGGCACCGTCGGCGCCACCCTTAACCCGGGCCAGAACCACGTCGACAACCGCCTCGACGCTGAGGTCCGAAAGCGAGGGGCGGCGAATATAGCGCACCCACTCCCCGCGCTGACCGCACAGCGCCGGGTCCGAGTCATGCGAAAACAGAACCACCGACGGGCAACCGGCGGCAGCCGCCAGATGCATCGGGCCGCTGTCGTTGCCGACCGCGACCAGCGCGCGCCGCGCAATGACGACAAGATCGAGGATCGAGGTTTTTCCTGCGAGGCTGACAGCCTCCGGGCATTGCGCCCGGATCGCCGCGTGCAGGGTTTCTTCCGCGGCGGCCCCGGTCAGCACCGGCTGGACTCCCTCGGCAATCAGAGCGGCCGCGAGCGCCGCGTACCGCTCGGCCGGCCATCGCTTGGCCGAACGATGGGGCGAGCCGCCCGGGACCAGCATCGCATAGCGGGGGGCGAGGCCGAAACGCGATTCGTCCCCAGCCACCCAGGAAAGGTCGGGCGGAGGACAATGCGGAATTCCGGCCACTTGGAGCTGCTCGGCGCGGGCATCGGCATTGTGCATGAAATCCCGCCGAGGATTGGCGTGGGGATGGGAGCAGCCGCGGGCAATGCCGACCCACTCCGGATAGGGGCCCGGCCAGAACAGGCGGAAATAGGAACTGCTGCGCGCCGAGGTTTGAAGATCGTAAACCCTCGCGAACCCGGCGTCACGCAACCGCCGGCGCAACGACAGCCAGCCCGGAATGTCGAGCAGCTTTGGCCGCTCATCGACCCAGAGTACATCGACAAATGGACAGGCCCGGGCGAAATCCACGAACGGTGCCGTTGTCAGCAAAACGATCCGCGCCTGTGAATGATGGCGGCGGATCGCCGCGAGGGGGCCGAGCGCCTGGACCAGATCGCCGAGCGCGCCCAGCTTGATAACCAGAATGGATGTCTCAGCCACGCCCGCCCAGCACCTCGTTGTACACATCCAGCGTTTTCGCGCACATGATGTCCCTGCTGAAATGAGCCCCGACGTGAGCCCGGCCCCGTTTCGCAATGCTCATGCGCTGGGAGGGTGTCAGGCGGATCGCCCGATCGAGCGCCCCGGCAAGAGCATCGGGATCTCCCGGCGGAACCAGCCAGCCGGTTTCGCCGTCAACGACCGTCTCCCGCGCGCCGCCATGGTCGGTGCCGATCACCGGCCGACCCAGCGCCTGTGCCTCGACCAGAACCCGGCCGAACGCTTCCGGCTCAATCGAGGCCGAAACGACCACGTCGGACAACATGTAGGCCGCCGGTAGATCATCGGCACGCTCGATCAGGCGGACGATCCCGCCTAGATGACGCGCGACGATCAGGGATTCGAGTTCGCGCCGGTAGCTGCTGCGGCCCTGATCCGAGCCGAGGATGATACACCGCAGGTCGCGCCGCTGGAGCCTTGCCAGCGCCTCGATGAGAACACTCTGGCCCTTCCAGCGGGTCAGCCGTCCGGGCAGCAACACGAGCGGAAAGCCGTCCTCGATCCGCCAGCGGGCCGCCTGGGTGATCAGCCGCTGGGCGGACACATTGTCCGGGTTGAAGTGCTCGAGGTCGGTCCCGCGGTGGATCACCGGCAGCCGCGACATCGGCACGCCATAGACGCTGTGAACGTGCTCGGCGATGAAGTTCGAGATGGCGATGACCCGCTCGCCTCTGGCCATGATGCTGTTGTAGCGCTGCTTGAGCGTGCCGCCGGTGCGATAGGTGCCATGGAAGGTGGTGACGAACGGCACCCCGCAGCGCTCCGCTGCCATGAATGCGCTCCACGCCGGCGCGCGGGAGCGGGCATGAACCAGATCGATCCGCCCGCGCCGGATCAACTTCGCCAACCGCCGGCTGTTGCGAAAGATCACCCAGGGATTCTTGCTGCCCGCCGGCATCGTCACATGCTTCGCCCCGAGTCGCGTCAGAACCGGAACGCGCGGACCGCCCGCCGAGACAACGACAGCCCGTCCGCCGGCGGCAACGATCGCTGCGGCGACGTCGACCGTCCCCCGTTCGACGCCTCCCTGTTCGCCGAGGGCGGGCAGCACCTGAAGAACCGTCAACGGCATCTCAGGAATCGCATATCTTGAAGCCGCCCCCCTTCCGCATCCGCCGCAGGGCTGTCTTTGGCGTTGGCCGGAACAGCTACCGCGAGGGTAATATCACGCTGTTTCATGACTTGAGAGGAGCCGATCATGGCCGAGGCACCGACCGCCGCCCCGCCGCGCGGGCAACGACTGCAGCGTGATGCATCCGCGACTATTGCCTACCACCGGACCCCTGGCAAGTCTCCCGGTGTCGTTTTCCTGACCGGCTACAAGTCGGACATGAGCGGGCAGAAGGCGGTCCGCCTCGAACAATTCTGCCGTGCGCGCGGCAATGCCTTCGTCCGCTTCGACTACTACGGCCACGGCGAATCCTCCGGCGCATTCACCGACGGCACCATCGGCAGATGGGCGGACGACGCCGTTTGTGTCCTTGATTCGCTGACCGAGGGGCCGCAGGTGCTGGTCGGCTCCAGCCTCGGCGGCTGGATCATGATCCTGGCGGCATTGCAACGCCGCGAGCGGATCGCCGGCCTGATCGGATCCGCAGCAGCGCCCGACTTCACCGAGGAAATTCTCACCATGCTGAGCCCCGAACAAGCGGCGGCGCTGGAGCGGGATGGTGTGGTGCCAGTCTACAGCCCCTACGATCCGGAGCCGACCCCGGTCACCAGGCTCATCATCGAGGAGGCACGCCAGCATCTCGTGATGCGAGACGAGATCCCCCTCGACTGCCCGGTTCGGCTCATTCACGGGATGGAAGACCCCGACGTGCCCTGGCAGACGTCCTGGCAACTGGCTGGCAACTTCCGCTCCCGTGACGTCGAGATCACCCTGGTCAAGTCGGGCGATCATCGGCTGTCGGAACCGCAGGACCTGGACCGTCTCTGCCGGACACTAAAGACCTTGCTGAGCACGATGTGAGAGCACCGCCCGGAGCTATGCGTACCGCGCGGATCGTCCCTGCTTCGCGGTCGGGTCACCCCTGACCTTTCTGGTCCTTTCGCAAGAACGTCGTCAGCGTGTCGATCGGCACGGGGAAAACGATGGTCGAGGTACGGTCGTTAGCAACGGCAAGGAGGGTGTTCAGGTAGCGGAGCTGCATCGCCTCGGGCTGCTGCGCCATGATCTGCGCCGCCTCGAGGAACTTTTGTGCCGCCTGCATCTCGCCTTCGGCATCGATGATTTTTGCCCTCCGGTTGCGCTCGGCCTCGGCTTGGCGGGCGATCACCCGGATCATGCTTTCGTCGATGTCAACATGCTTCAGCTCGACGTTGGTGACCTTGATGCCCCAGGCATCGGTCTGCTCATCGAGGATACGCTGGAGATCCGCATTGAGCTTTTCGCGCTCGGCCAGCATTTCATCCAGCGCATGCTGCCCCAGTACCGAGCGGAGCGTCGTTTGCGCCAGCTGACTGGTCGCCGCGTCGAAATCCTCGACCTGGATGATCGCGCGCTGGGAGTCGACGACCCGGTAGTAGAGGACCGCATTGACCTTCACCGAGACATTGTCGCGGGAGATGACGTCCTGCTGGGGAACGTCGAGCACGCGAATGCGAAGATCGACCCGCACCATCTGCTGCAGCACCGGGATCAACAGGATGAGGCCCGGGCCCTTCACCTTCCAGAATCGCCCGATCTGGAAAATGACCGCCCGTTCGTACTCGCGCAGGACCCGCAGCGCAGACGCCAACAGAATAAGCAGAATGACAACTGGAAGAATCCAGGCCTGACCCACGAGCCACTCCATGACTACCTCCCTTCTTTTTCCGGCTGAGGCTGTACGAACAGGGTGAGCCCCTCCGCCTCGATCACCTTGACGTGTTGGCCAGGCACCAAAGGCCGATCCGAGCGCGCGTGCCAGCGCTCGCCATGGATCAGGATGTTGCCCTCGCCGCCGCTCCAGTCGCGGACCTCTCCGGTACTGCCGATCATCTCCTCCATGCCGGAGACAACGCCGCGCCTTCGGGCCTGCATCAGCATGGTCAGCGTCGTCAGCAGCAGGACCGCGGCCGCCAGGGCGATCCCGCCAATCAGTTCCCAGGCAATTTCGAAGCCAGGCACGTCGGTGTCGATCAGCATGACCGAGCCGATCACGAAAGCGATGATCCCGCCGATCCCAAGCACGCCGAAGGTCGGCGTCACCGTCTCGGCGATGATCAGGGCAAGGCCGAGCAGCGTCAGGGCGAGCCCGCCGTAGTCCACCGGCAGGATCTGGAACGCATAGAGAGCCAAAATCAGACAGATTGCGCCGACGACACCCGGTCCGACCAGACCCGGGCTGTAGAACTCGAAAAGGATGCCGTAGATGCCGATCAGCATCAGAATGTAGGCCACGTTCGGGTTGGTGATGATCGCCAGCAGCTTGGTCCGCCAGTCGGGCTCCAGCGTCTCGATCGAAAGACCCGCTGTCTCAAGAGTGCGGGCCACCCCTTGAAAGTTGATCTCGCGGCCGTCCAGCTTGTCGAGCAGATCCCGCACGTCGGTGGCGATCAGGTCAATGACATTGATTTCGAGTGCGTCCGATGCGCTGAGGCTGGCCGCCTGCCGAACCGCCTTCTCCGCCCACTCGGCGTTGCGTTCGCGCAACTGGGCCAAGCTGCGGATGTAGGCAACAGCGTCCTCAACAACCTTCTCCGAAAGACCCGCACGGGGAGCCGTTTCGCCTTCGTCACCGGCGGGCTGTTCCTCCTGCTGTCGCTGTTCGTCTCCTTCCGCGTCGGGAGCCTTCGCATCTCCGTCTTGGGCCTGACGAGCGGATCGCTGATCTTCCTCGTCAGGTGGCTGCATCCCCGGGCCGCCGATCTGCACCGGGGTCGCCGCGCCCAGGTTGGTCCCCGGCGCCATTGCCGCGATATGACTGGCATACAGAATATAGGTGCCGGCGCTGGCCGCGCGGGCTCCGCTCGGGGCGACGAAGGTTGCAATCGGCATCGGGGCGGCAAGGATCTCGCGAATGATGCTGCGCATCGACGTGTCCAGACCGCCCGGCGTGTCCAGGCGGAGGATCAGCAGCGGCGCGCCGCGCTCACTGGCTTTCGCCAAGCCGCGGGTGAAATAGTCACTGCTGGCGGGGCCGATCGCCCCGTCGATGGTGAGAATGAGAGCGGGACGATCGCCGTCGTCGGCAGCAAGACGTTCGCCTGCCGCGGCGAGCGCTCCGAGCAACAAAAGCAGGACGCCCCACACGCGAATCCAACGTCGCCCAACCCGCATCGACAAAAACTCCCGCCCGGGCGATTGCACCATCGACCAATTCACCTCACGATCATCCCCTATCGCGCCGCCGCTGTCCAATACGACGGGCTTTAGCGTGGCCGTATCCTATCGGGGGCCCCAAACGGCCCTCCCTTTCCCGCGCTTCCGTGCCTTTTCCCCTTCCTTTTGCGGTCGGGCCACATGTCGTCAGGAAAAGACCGGATTCACGGTAAAGACTGGGGTTTCGTTGCGGATCGTCAATGTTTGTTCACGTCCCTGCGGCCCATGCGCGAGCCTCAGGAAGATGACGCCGGCTGATCCTGTTCCGCGTTCAAGATCGCTTGCAGGCCGGTCCGATAGTCCGGATAGGCCAACTCGATCCCGAGGTCTTCCTTCAGTTTTTTGTTGATGATCCGCCGGTTGTCCCGCCAGAACGTCAACGCCATCGGCGACATGCTCGCCGCCGCCTCATGAAAGGAAACCACGGGCGGCGGTGCGACACCCAGCAGCCGGCAGGCATGGAGCACCACCGCACCCGGCTCCGCCGGCTCGTCATCGCACACGTTGTAAATGCTTCCAGGCTCGGGACGGGCCATCGAGGCGCGGACGATGGTCACAATGTCATCGACATGAATTCGCGAAAACAGCTGGCCCGGCTTTTCGATGCATCGCGCAGTGCCCGCGCGCACCTGGTCCAGCACGCTGCGCCCCGGCCCGTAAATCCCGGCCAGACGAAACACGTGAATCGGCAGGCCCTGGCTTTGATAAAGATCAAGCCACAGTCGCTCGGCCGCCGCCCTGCGGCGGCTGCGCTCGGTGGTTGGGTTGAGCGGGGCTGTTTCGTCGACAGCCGCGCCGCCAGTATCGCCATACACGCCGGTTGTCGACAGATAGCCGAGCCAGCGCACCTCCTCCATCGCAACGAGATCGTCATGATGGTGGTCGAGCACAGGATCTCCCTCCCCGTCGGGAGGCACCGAGCTCAGCACATCCGTCACCCCGGTCAACACGTCGGCGGCATCATCCAGCGGTCGGCCGCGCGAGAACAGGAACGCGCGCACGCCCTTTTGCCTGAGCGCGGTTTGCTTCTCCAGACTGCGGCAGGTCCCGGACACCGTCCAGCCCTCCCGCTTCAGCCGCTCGACAATCCGCATGGCGCTGTAGCCAAGCCCGAAGCAGAACAGGTGAGGCGCGGCGCCGGTGATGATCCTGGTTGTCAAGACGAGGCTCGCCCGATGCCATTGATCGCGGCAGCAACGGGACCCATCGCTGGCTTGCAGCCGTGCTGAGGCGGCCTGTCAGAAATCAAGATCGGCATAGGCTTTGGGCGGATTGACGCCCGGCATCACATCGGCGAGCAGCGGGCGGAAACTCGGCCGCGACTTGATTCGGGCGTACCAGTCCTTGGCCTCCGGATGCCGATCCCACGGCACCTCGCCGATGTAGTCGACCGCAGAAAGATGCGCCGCGGCGGCGAGATCGGCGAGCGTCATCCGGGAGCCGGCCAACCAGCGCCGTCGGTCGACAAGAAAGCGGATGTAGTCGAGGTGGTAGTGGATGTTGGCGTGGCCGGCGCGAATCGCGACAGAATCCGGCTGACCGATCCCGGTAAACCGCTTCATGATCTTCTCACCCACGAGGTTGTCGGTCACTTCCGCATTGAACTTGGTATCGAACCATGCCACCAGCCGGCGAACCTCCGCACGCTCCAGCGGATCGCATCCGATCAGGGGCGGATCCGGCTTAATTTCGTCGAGGTATTCGGCGATGGCGGTGCTGTCGGAGAGTGCCGACTGGTCTTCTTCGACCAAAACAGGGACGTCGCACGCCGGATTGAGAGCGAGGAAGGAGCGACGCCGCTCCCAAACAGGCTCGACCTTCAGCTCGAAGTCCAGCTTCTTTTCGGCAAGAACGAGGCGAATTTTTCGACAGAATGGCGACAGCCATAGGTGGTGAAGCGTTCGCATGGGCCATGCATACACTGAAATGGAAGGAGCGCAAGAGCCCTTGCGAATTGCGCAGTCCCTTGTGCCACCGCATCTTCAGCATTAACATGTGTTATATCATTCTTGGGGAGGACGTTCTGATGGTGGCCTCTGGGTCAGCGCGGGCGCGCCGTGGGTGGGCGCCCGCTATTTTTGTTTCTGCTGCCCTGCTCCTGGCCGCAGTCACGGGTGGTTGTGGCAATGACAAGACCGAGACCGCGGCGGAACCGGCCGTCGTTCCGGCGGTCACGGTGGCGCCCGCAGTTCTCAAGAATGTCGCTGCCTCGATGGGTTTCACCGGACGTGTGGAGGCCGTCGATACCGTGGATCTCCGAGCCCGCGTGCAAGGATTCCTAGAGCAACAAAACTTTGCAGAAGGTGCCGGTATCAATAAGGGCGACGTCCTGTTTGTCATCGAAAAAGAGCCGTTCGAAGCAGCCGTTCAAGCTGCGGAAGGCGCCTTGGCCCGCACCGAAGCCGAAGTCGCGCGCACGGAGAAGGATCGCAAGCGGTACGAAGTGCTGGTTGCGACCGACGACGTCAGCCGGCAGCGATTCGATCTCGCGGTCGCCGCCGAGCTGGCGGCAAAAGCCGAGATGAAAACCGCGCAGGCGCAACTGGACAGGGCGAAGCTCGATCTCGCGTACACCGACATCATTTCCCCGATCGATGGCCGCATCGGGCGCTCCAGCTACTCGATTGGTAATCTGGTCGGCCCCGATAGTGGGATTCTCGCGACGATCGTCAGCCAGAACCCGGTTTACGTCACCTTCCCGGTCAGCCAACGCCTCATTCTCGACTACCAGAAGCGAGTCCAGGAAAGCGGGCCCGAGGCCAACGTGGTGAGGTTAAGGCTCGCGGACGGCACCGTGTACCCGGTGCCGGGCCGCATCGAATTTGCGGACATCCAGGTGAGCGAGAGCACCGATACGCTGACCTTGCGCGCGTCGTTTCCCAACCCCGACCAGCTTCTCATCGACGGCCAGTTCGTGACGGTGACCGTGGAGAAGGAACAGGCGGAAAAGGCACTTGTCATCTCGCAGGCCGCCGTGCAGGCCGACCAAGCCGGTATGTTTGTTCTTATCGTCAACGGCGAGAACAAGATCGAGGTCCGCCGGATCGTGACAGGTGCGGGCGGCGGCGAAAGCGAGTTGGTGGTGCAATCGGGCCTCAACGAAGGCGAGCGGGTCGTTGTCGAGGGCATGCAGAAAGTACGGCCGGGACAAGCCGTCGAGGCGACGGTGCAGGAAGTCGTCGCCTCCAAGGCCTCACCGTTATGATCTCCGCCGTCTTCATCGACCGCCCGCGGCTTGCCATCGTCATCTCGGTTGTCATCACCATCGCAGGTCTGATCGCCTATCTTGCCATTCCCACCGCTCAGTTTCCAGACATCGTTCCGCCGCAGGTGTCGGTCACAACCAGCTACCCCGGCTCGGATGCGAGCGTTGTCGAGGCCACCGTGGCCCAACCGATCGAGTCCAAGGTCACCGGTGTCGACCAGATGCTCTACATGAAATCGGTGAGCGGCAACGACGGCAGCTACAAGCTGACCGTGACCTTCGCCGTCGGCAGCGATCCCGACATCAACGCGGTCAATGTCCAGACTCGTGTTCAGCAGGCGATGGCACAGCTCCCCGAGGAGGTCCAGCGTCAGGGCGTGACCGTCAAGAAGCAGTCGTCCGCGCTGTTGCAGGTCATCGCCTTGCACGCCCCCCAAGGCACGTACGACTCCCTGTTCCTGAGCAACTACGCCACCATCAACGTCCGCGACGAGCTGGCCCGGGTCAACGGCGTCGGGGACGTGTTCGTTTTCGGACCGCTCGATTACAGCATGCGCGTCTGGCTCGACGTCGATCGGCTGACCAGCCTTGAGCTATCGCCAAACGATATTATCGCCGCGATCCAGGCCCAAAACGTTCAGGCGGCCGTGGGGCGGATCGGCGCCGAGCCGATCGGCCGTGACCAGCAGTTCCAGTTGACGCTTCAGACGAAGGGGCGGCTTACCAGCGTCGCCGAATTCGAGTCCATCGTCATCCGCTCCAATCCGGACGGCTCGGTCCTGCGCCTGTCGGATGTCGCCCGTGTCGAGCTGGGCGCGAAATCTTACGACTCATTCGGTCGCCTCAACGGCAAACCCGCCACCTTGCTTGGAATCTACCAAGCTCCCGGGGCCAATGCGCTCGCCGTGGCCGAAGGCGTCAAACGCACAATGGAACGCCTGAAAGAGCGCTTTCCCGAAGGTCTCGAGTATCTCGTTCAGTACGACACGACCGTATTCGTCGAAGAGTCGCTGACTGCGGTTCTCCATACGCTCCTCGAAGCGTTCATTCTCGTTGTTCTGGTCGTATTCCTTTTCCTTGGCCAGCTTCGTGCGACGATCATCCCGACCATCGCCGTGCCGGTGTCGTTGATCGGCACGCTCGCCGTCATGCTGGCCCTCGGCTTCACACTCAACATGGTCTCGATGCTGGCGCTGGTCCTTGCCATCGGTATCGTCGTCGACGACGCCATCATCGTGGTGGAGAACGTCGAGCGCGTCATGCACGACGAAGGTTTGCCGGCGAAAGAGGCCGCCAAGAAAGCGATGACCGAAATCACCGGACCCATTATCGCAACCACCCTCGTTCTGCTCTCGGTCTTCGTTCCGATCGGGTTTGTCCCCGGCATCACCGGCCAGATGTTCCAGCAGTTCGCCGTTGCCGTCTCGGTCGCAATGGTGATCTCGGCCATCAACGCACTGACGTTGAGCCCGGCGCTGTGCGCCATCATCATGAAGCCTGGGCACAAGCCGAAAGGGCCGATCCGCTACATTCTCGCCGGCATCGACAAGACGCGGGACGGCTATGCCGCCATTGTCGAACGGCTGGTCCGGCGGACGATCTTCGGGCTTATCTTTCTTGTCCTGGTGATCGTCGGCACTGGCTACCTGTTCAGAATCACGCCGACCGGCTTCCTGCCGAGCGAGGATCAGGGCGCCTTCTTCGTTGTCGCCCAGTTGCCGGAAGGCGCTTCCATCAATCGCACACAGCAGACGGTCGAGAAGATCGAAGCCATTCTCGGCGACACGCCAGGAATCGCCAACTACACGGCCGTCGTCGGGTACAATTTTCTGGACGGCGCGAATCAATCGAACGCCGCGTTCTTCATCGTGAGCCTGAATCCGTTCGCCGAGCGCGAGGAGCCGGGGCTTTCGGCTCAAGACATCATTGCACGGACAAGCAGAGAAGTGGCACAAATTCCGGAAGCGATGGTGGTCGCGTTCAACCTGCCCCCCATCGTCGGCCTCGGTACGACCGGGGGTTTTGAGTATCAGCTTGAGGATTTGAGCGGTGGATCGCCAGCCGATATTGCTGCGGTGCTGCGGGGCTTGGTGTTTGCCGCCAATCAAAGATCGGAACTTCGCGGCGTGTTCAGCACCTATGCCGCCAATACGCCGATGGTCTTCCTCGACCTCGACCGTAACAAGGCGGAAACCCTGGGCGTGCGGATCGAGGATGTCTTCAAGGCCCTTCAATCCGCCCTTGGCGGCTACTATGTCAACGACTTCAACCTCTTCGGCCGTGTCTGGCAGGTCTACATCCAGGGCGAAGGAAAGGATCGCAGACAGGTCGAGGACATCTACCGCATCAACGTGCGCAACGCGGCCGGCGAGATGGTGCCGATCCGCTCGATTCTCAATGCCGAGCTCATCTTGGGTCCGCAGAGCCTTGTCCGGTACAACAACTATCGCAGCGTGACGGTGAACGGCGGGCCGGCGCCGGGATTCAGCTCCGGCGAGGCTCTGGCCGCGATGGAGGCGCTGTCGCGGCAAACATTGCCGCAAGGGTATGCCTTCGAGTGGACCGGAACCGCTTTGCAGGAGAAAGAGGCGGCGGGACAGACGACGGCCATTCTCGGCTTGGCGATCCTGTTCGCCTACCTGTTCCTTGTCGGTCTCTACGAGAGCTGGTCGATCCCGATCTCCGTGCTCCTGTCGGTCTCGGTCGGGCTCTTCGGCGCGATGCTCGGGTTGCTGATCGCAGGTTTGGACAACAATCTCTATGCCCAGATCGGCATTGTCGTGCTGATCGCGCTCGCGGCGAAGAACGGCATCCTCATCGTCGAGTTCGCCAAGGAGCAGCGGGAGAAAGGGCTGCCGATCGTTGAGGCGGCGGCGATAGGTGCGAGATTGCGGTTCCGGCCGGTGATGATGACAAGCTTTGCTTTCATCTTCGGCCTTTTGCCGCTGGTGATCGCGACGGGTCCGGGTGCGGCCAGCCGCCGCGGCGTCGGCACCGCCGTCTTCGCCGGCATGATCGCGGCGAGCGTGATCGGGGTGTTCCTGATCCCGGTGCTCTACGTCGTCTTCCAGCGCCTGCGGGAGTGGGTCCACGGGAAGCGAGAGGTGGCGCCAGCGGAGCCCGCGCAGCACGCCGCCGAGTAGAAGGGCGATAGCGGGGGCGCAACCAAGGGCGCGACGCGCACCGATCAGAGACGGTGGTCGAGGCTGAAGATCAGAGCGAGACTGTCGTCATCCGGTTGCAGTCGCTTTTTCGCCGCGCGCGGCATCGGAATGGCGTATTGCCCGCAGTAACGGATCAAGGCCGCGGCGACCTCTTCCTGGCTGAACGGCCACTCCTGGATTTCCGTCGGATCGCCCGGCTGGAACACGAGGATCACGGCGGGTGATCCGTTGCCGATCTCCAGCCGGTCGATGGAGCGGTTCGGCATCGAGCGGCCAGCGTGCAGCAGATGATTGACCAGCGCCGCCTGCACCTCATCACGCGAGAAAATGATCTTCCGCAGTTCTCTCGGCATCGGTTTCAAAGATCTTTCGAAGAATAAGCCAATCAATGGCCAAGGATGATGCGGGACATTCCTTGAAATACAACGATTGTGCACGAACTGGCAAGAACACGCAAAGCGGCGCCGCAGATCAGTGGGCGTCGGCCCAGCTCCGGCCGACGCCGATGTCGACGACCAGCGGAACATCGATGACCGCCGCGCTTTCCATCGCGCTGCGGACACGCTGCCGGGTTTCTTCGACCTGATCCTTTGGCACTTCGAACAACAACTCGTCGTGGACCTGCAGCAGCATCCGCGCCCCGAGGTCGGTTTGGCCGAGAGCCCGGGCAATCCGGATCATCGCCCGCTTGATGATGTCCGCCGCCCCGCCCTGGATCGGGGCATTGATCGCCGCCCGCTCGGCGAAGCTGCGGACCGAGGGATTGCGGTCGGCAAGGCCGCGGATGTGACAGCGACGCCCGAACAGCGTCGTCACATAGCCCGTCTCGCGCGCCCGCAACCGGGTTTGTTCCATGTAATCGCGGATGCCGGGATAGCGCTCGAAGTAGGCCTCGATGTAGGCGCCGGCCTCGCCCCGGGAGATGCCGAGCTGGCGGGCGAGACCGAACGGCGAGATGCCATAGATGATGCCGAAGTTGATCGCTTTCGCCTTGCGCCGGATGAACGGGTCCATGCCTTCCACCGGCACGCCGAACACCTGCGAGGCAGTCAGCGCATGGATGTCGATCCCCTCGCGGAAGGCGTCTTTCAGCGCATCGATCCCGGCGACGTGGGCCAGCAGGCGCAACTCGATCTGCGAATAGTCGGCGCTCAGCAGGACGAACCCGTCCTCGGCGATGAACGCGCGCCGGATTTTACGGCCTTCCTCGGTGCGGATCGGGATGTTCTGCAGGTTGGGATCGGAGGAACTGAGACGCCCGGTGACCGCAATCGCCTGGGCAAACGAGGTATGGACGCGCCCGGTCTCCGGGTTGATCTCGCCGATCAGCGCGTCGGTGTAGGTGCTTTTCAGCTTCGCCAGCTGGCGCCAGTCCAGCACCTTCGCCGGCAGCGCGTGGCCCTCCGCCGCGAGCGCTTCGAGAACGTCCGCTCCGGTGGCAAAGGCGCCGGTTTTCATCTTCTTGCCGCCGCTGAGCCCCATCTCCAGGAACAGCACATCACCCAGCTGCTTGGGCGAGGCGATGTTGAACGGATGCCCGGCCAGCTGATGGATATCCCCGGCCAGAGCATCGAGCCGTGCCTCGAAATCGGCGCTCAGCAGCTTTAATTCCTCGGCATCGACGCGGATGCCGCACCGTTCCATCGCCGCCAGGACCGGGATCAACGGGCGCTCGATGGTTTCGTAGACGCTCACCAAGCGCTCGCTCAGCAGCCGCGGCTTGAGCACCTGATGCAGCCGCCATGTCACATCGGCATCCTCGGCGGCATAGGCACAGGCCTTGTCGAGCGGCACCGCATCGAAGCCGATCTGCGCCTTGCCGGTGCCGGTCACCGCCGCATACTTGATCGTATCGATGCCGAGGAAATGCTGCGCCAGCTCGTCCATGCCGTGGCCATGGAGGCCGCTCTCGAGGACGTAGGACAGGATCATGGTATCGTCGAGCGGCACCAGCCGGATCCCGTAGCGGGCGAACACCTGCAAATCGTACTTGATGTTGTGACCGATCTTGAGGACCGAAGGATCCTCCAGCATCCCCTTCAGAATCGACAGCGCGCGCGCCATCGGGATCTGCCGCGGCGCGGCTTCCGCCTCGGACTTAGGCAGCGAAAGACCGCCGGCGGTGGCCGCTGCGGGATTGCGATGGGCGAGCGGAATATAGCAGGCTCGCCCCGGCTCCAGCGCCAGCGACACCCCGACGAGGGCACACCGCAAGGCATCCAGCGATGTCGTCTCGGTATCGACGGCGACAACACCGGCGAGGTTTGCCGTCTCGACCCAGTGCTGCAACGCCGCCTCGTCCTGAACCAGTTCGTACGTCTCGTGCTGGATGCGTGTTTCCACCACTGTGCCGGGCGTATCGCCCCGGGCGAGCACGGCATCGACGCGCGCGAGCAGCGACTTGAATGACTGCGCTGCGAGGAAATCCCGGAGCGGATGCAGATCCGGCTTGCAGACCGCAAACGACTCGAGCGGCTCCGGCACACTCAGATCGTCATGCAGGCTGACCAGTTGCTTGGACAGGCGCGCGGCGTCGGCATGCTCGATCAGCGCCTGGCGACGCTTGGGCTGCTTGATCTCACCGGCCCGCGCGAGCAGGGTTTCCAGATCGCCGAATTCCCCGATCAGCGTGCCGGCGGTCTTGATCCCGATGCCGGGCACCCCCGGTACATTGTCGGTGCTGTCGCCGGCCAGCGCCTGCACGTCGATCACCTTGTCCGGCCCGACGGAGAATTTCTCCCGCACCTCGTCCGGCCCGATCGTGCGGTTCTTCATCGCATCGAACATCCGCACGCCGTCACCGACCAGCTGCATCAGGTCCTTGTCCGACGAGACGATGGTGACCTCGGCGCCGGCCTCGCGGGCGAGCCGGGTGTAGGTCGCGATCAGATCGTCGGCCTCATAACCCTGCATCTCGACGCAGGCGAGGTTGAACGCGCGGGTCGCCTCGCGCACGAGCGCGAACTGCGGCACCAGGTCCTCCGGCGGCTCCGGCCGGTTGGCCTTGTAGTCGGCGTAAAGATCGTTGCGCAGCAAGCGGCGGTCGCTATCGAAGATGACGGCGATATGATCGGCGTCGGTCTCGCCGAGCAGCTTCATCAGCATCGTCACGAAGCCGTAGACGGCGTTGACCGGGGTGCCGTCGGGACGGCTCAGAGGCGGAATGGCGTGATAGGCGCGGAAGATGAACCCCGAGCCGTCGACGAGAAAGACGTGCCTGGGAGCCATCGTCACCGCCGGCACGAACGCGGGATTGAAGGCACGGGCGGCGGGCGGAGCCGGGTGGGACCGCTAATGGCCCGCCGCTTCCTCGGCATGGACGGCGAGCACGAAGCGCCGCGAGCAATAGGGGCAGACGATCTCGTCCTCCTCGCCGATGTGAAGGTAGACTGCCGGGTGGCCGAGCGCGCCGCCGCCTCCATCGCAGCTGATGACCCGGCTTTCGACGACAATGGGAGGCTCCAGTTGCATCATGGACGCTGACCGATCATTGACACTGACGGAAATGAGGCTGCTGACCCCGACCCGGACCGCTGCTACACTCGATCGCGACCTGTGGTAGCCTTTGCGCGACCCGGATCGTCGTTCACATATCACGCATGCGCCGCCTGCGTTAAGCATCTTTGTCGAGTTGCCATGTCCCGCGATCTGCCGGAACCCGAGCCCGCCGTCGAGACCGTCGCCCTTAGCAAGACATACGGCCGCTCGGGGGGCCGTGGGGCGCCGCCGGTCCATGCCCTCAAAGAGGTCTCGCTGGTCATCCCGAAGGGCTCCTTCTTCGGCCTGCTCGGGCCGAACGGGGCCGGCAAGTCGACGCTGATCAACATCCTGGCGGGACTGGTCGTCCGTACCTCCGGCGAGGCACGGATCTGGGGCTATGACATCGATGGGGAGATGCGCGCGGCCCGCCGGGCGATCGGCGTGGTGCCGCAGGAACTCAACATCGACCCGTTCTTCACCCCGCGCGAGTTGCTCGATGTGCAGGCGGGCCTGTATGGCGTGCCGAAGGCGGCGCGGCGCACCTATGAAATCCTCGAGATCGTCGGCCTGATCCGGCAAGCGGATTCCTATGCCCGCACGCTGTCCGGCGGGATGCGCCGGCGGCTGCTGGTGGCGAAGGCGATGGTCCACTCGCCCAAGGTGCTGGTTCTCGACGAGCCGACCGCCGGCGTCGACGTCGACCTGCGCCGGCAGTTGTGGGTCGCGGTGCGGCGGATGCGCGATGAGGGCACCACCATCCTCTTGACCACCCATTATCTGGAGGAGGCCGAGGCGTTGTGCGATCGGATCGCGATCATCAACCACGGCCGGCTGATCGCCTGCGAGACCACCGAGGCGCTGCTCAAGCGGCTGGACAGCAAGGAGCTGAGGGTGACGCTGAGCGAGGCGATCGAGAGCGTGCCGCCGGCGCTGGCATCCTTCCATGTGCATCTGGAGCGGCCGGGGCGACTGGTGTTCTGCTATCCACCGAGCACCACCAGCACGGGGCAGATCCTCACCGCGATCCAGCACTCGGGCCTGACAGTGGCCGACCTCGATACCCATGAAGCCGACCTCGAGGATGTGTTCCTCCGCCTGACCCGGATGCCGGATGCGCCAGAAACAGCAGAAACGCCAGATGTGCCGCGGGAGGCGCCGCTGTGAGCCGCCGGCGCTGGCACCTCGGCTTGGTGCTGACGCTCCTCCTGTTCGGCTGTGCGCCGATGACGGTGCCGGCGGGGCCGCGGCAGGCCGAGCCCGTCCTTGCCGAGAAGGCGCTGACGGCCTATGACGGCACCCGCCTTCCGCTGCACGCATGGCTGCCGGCGGCCGATGCCGGAGAGGACGGGGGCGTGGGCGCGGTCGTTCTCGCGCTACACGGGTTCAACGATTACGGCAACTTCTTCGCATCGGCGGGAACGTTTCTCGCCGAGGGCGGGATCGCCTCCTATGCCTACGATCAGCGTGGCTTCGGCATGAGTGCCAATCGCGGCTTGTGGCCGGGAACCGAGGCGCTGATCGCCGATGTCAGGGCGGCGGTGGAAGCGCTGCGCCGGCGCCATCCGGGAGTGCCGCTCTACATCCTCGGCGAGAGCATGGGCGGCGCGGTGGCAACGGTGACGCTGACCCGCCCGGGCGCACCGGACGTGGACGGCGTCATTCTCTCCGCGCCGGCGGTGTGGGGGCGGAGCACGATGCCCTGGTACCAGACCGCCGCGCTGTGGCTGACCGCGCACACGGTGCCGGCGATGACGCTGACCGGCCGGGGCCTCAAGATCATTCCGTCCGACAACACCCCGATGTTGCGCGCGCTCTCCCGCGATCCGCTGGTGATCAAGAAGACCCGGGTCGATGCCGTGTTCGGCCTCGTCAACCTGATGGATGAGGCGCTGGCCGCCGCCCCTGCTTTGGACCGCCGCGCCCTGATCCTCTATGGCGAGCGGGACGAATTGGTGCCGAAGGAGCCGGTGCGGCAATTTCTCGCCGATCTGCCGCCGGCCGGCGGCGCCAGCCGCCGGGTGGCGATCTACGAGAACGGCTATCACATGCTGCTGCGCGATCTGCAGGCAAAGACGGTGTGGGCGGACATCGCCGCCTGGATCGCCGATGCCGGCCGGCCGCTGCCGTCGGGCTCCGATGCGCGGGTGACGGCAAGTGATACTTGTCGGCTCTGGAGCCTTTGCGATAAGGTGCAGGCCGATCCCGCGCTTGAGGGCTCCGGGTAGGCCGCAAGGGGCGCCGGCAGCATCGGCACGGGATTGAGGGCGTCACCGACCACCAACAAGACGGTCAAGATGGTGACGAGAGGGCATCTTTAAGCGCTCGTAGCTCAGTGGATAGAGCGTCGGCCTCCGGAGCCGAAGGTCACAGGTTCGAATCCTGTCGAGCGCGCCATCTCTAAATTTCCCCTGCAAATATCCCCTAACGCCTTGAAAAGTAAGGATATTTCTGGTGTTCGAAACCCCGAATTCCGGCAGTACGCCAGTTGGTCCTTAAACGCGAGTTTGAGAACCGTTTAGCGGTGCTCAATTCTCCCCTTTTCCCACAGATTCCAAGGGTTTGCTAAGAACATCATCGAGTGTTCGAAAGTCTCCTCGTAGGTCTGCAAAGGCGTACCGCATTTTTCGATCCGTTCACGGATGACCATGCGTTCGGTTTCGAGGTCGCCAATGCGTTTCTCGTAAGCCTTGATCACAGAATCGCTGTCCGTTTCGACCAGACGGTCCATGAGCTGAGCAACCTTGCGGTCGATCTGCGAGAGTTCGGCTTTCATAGCCTTCCCATGCTCTTTCATGGTTCGGGCGCGTTGCTCCCAAAGGTCGCGGAACAGTGCCGAGGCCCGCTCGAAAAGCTCAGGAGTGGGGCGCAGCGATTTCAGCAGTGCTTCAAATTCTTCCTCGACCAGTTCGCGGCGAACGGACTTTCCCGCAGCGTCGCAATCTTTGTTGCGGCAAAGATAATAGGGGTAAAGGGCCGCTTTGCCCTTCGACCAATTCGCGGTCAGCGGATTGCCGCAGCAGCCGCACAGGACGAAACCACGAAGAGGAAAGTCCTCATTGATGTCCTTGCGCGCCGGAACGCGTGCTTTGCCGTTCAGGCGGTCCTGGATCGTCTTGAAGGTCTCAAGGCTGATCAGGCCCTCATGCCTGCCGGGCCGGAATGAAACATCCCATTTGGGTAATTCCAGATAGCCCGCATAAAGCGGCTGCGTCAGAAAATCGTTCACCCGCTGGTTCGTCACTTCGCCGCGCGGCGTTTTGGGGAACGGTGGATGGGATTCCAGAAAGCGTTTCACTTCGGCCTGCGTCGAAAATCTCTCGCTGGCAAACCCTTCGAGTGCTTCGCGTAAAATCGAGGCGCACGGCTCATCGGGGTGCAGAACCTTGCCCTGTCCCGAGACGCGCCCATAGCGGTAGCCGACAGGTGCCCAGAAGACCGAATAGCCGTTTAGCGCACGGGAGCGCGTACGGTTGAATGTCTGTTCGCCGTTCTTCTGGCGCTGATGCTGTGAAACACTGGCCAGCAGATTTTCGATGAGCAGGCTGTCGCTGTCCTCCCCGAACTCCAGCGTTGGAGATTCCAGAACGCCGCCTGCCTTGCTGATCGCGGCGCGCAATTCCAGATGTGCGTGAATGCCGCGTGCGAGGCGGCTGATATCGTCGATGATCACCACATGGGGCTGGCGGCGGTGCTGGCGCAGGAAGGAAAGCATGGCCTGCATACCGGGCCGGTTGATCAGCCCGCCCGAGGCGTCGTCGGTGAAGACCTGCACGACTTCATGGCCGCGAAAGGACGCATACTCCCGGCAGCGTGTTTCCTGGGAGTGTAGGCCGGTGCCACGGGTCGTCTGCTTCGTATCCGATACGCGGCAATATATTACGGCTTTGCTGTTTCCCTTCGTGTCTTTCATCGAATCCTTCACCTTTCCGCAGGCGGGGCCGCAGTCTCTTCCTCGTCACATTGTTTCGCTTTTGTTCCTATCCTAACACACTGCGCCGTCTCTGAAAGTGATTTCTGCCTCGCGTCTTGCCTCGCAAGCTGGGCAGGATGGACTCCCCAAGCGGCATCGATGAACGCGGACATGATCGCTGATAATCTGTGGATAAGATCGTCGGCTTGCTCGTCGGTATAACCGAGAGCTTTGAAGGATTGCCGATGCTTTTTTACTATCTCTTTCATGCGAGCAAACTCCGCCCGTTTCAGCAATGCGCTGCATGCTGATCGATTACTTTCCTTTTTAGACAATAGAGCACCGGACCACCCCAGACGGGTGATTAACGCAAATAATTGCTGCACGGATGCTGCATATGTTTCGACTATAAGTATAACTTAGAATTGTTCTGAAACGCAAACTCAGAGCGGCTTTCCACTTAGTCTATGTTGATCATTACTATTCTGAGTGAGCTTTATCTGTCGCGTTTGAAGTGCGATTTCGCGTAGCCGAAGAGACGCGCAAAACTATGCTGCACCTCAACCAGCTCATGTGCGTTCAGTAAAGAAGTGCGCAGGAGGGCGATACAACGCTCGTTCTCCCGCTGTAATGTCTTGTGCGATTCCGAAAGCTCCGGCCCGCTCGGGGTAAGCCGGGCATGCACCTGCGGCTTCGGACGGTCCCGCAGAAGTTGAAGCAGCTCCGCCTTCGTTGCGATGGCGGAGCTGCCTGTGTTGTCGTGCTTGGGGAAGCTCACCTGTCGCGGTCATCCCGATTGCGGCGACGGGGCTTTTCGTCCCGTTCCTCTTCCAGCCGCTCCATCGGCGTGCGCAGCACGATGCGGCCATTGACCGGCACGGAATCCAGCACGACCGTATGGCCCTCACCATCCTTGTGCGGGAAGGCTGCGCCGACGCGGTTGAAGTACGATTTATCATCCGGCCCGTCCTTCGCATGGAAGGCTTCGAAACTGGGCTGCTTTCTATCCGAACGTTCGCTCATAGTTTTTCTCCGTGGATTAAGAGGGCCGATAGCCCTCGACATAGGACCAGGTGCCCGAGGCATATTGCGAGTAATGCGCAAATTGCTGCGGCACCCTCTCCGTGATGATCCTTGCACGGCGCTGTCCCCATCTTGAGGGGATAGGTACGGAATCGTGCGGCGGATGGAACGGATTGGGCAGGAAGCGGCCTGCGAAATCGCTGCGCGTGTAGTAGGGATGCTTTTCGGCATAGACGGGTTTGAGGTTCTTACCCGAGATGAAAAGGATTTGGCGGTCCTCCGGCATCGCCAGCACCTCTTCGGGCATCATGAGTGCGCGTGCCTGTTTGGTGCGATTTTCTTCCGCGAAGGCGTGAAACTTCATATCGGCATAAGCCGAGAACGGATCGCCGCCATTCATGATGCCAAGCGCCGCATTGAGCTTCTGGCGTCTCGCATCCGCCTGCCGCAGCCCGTCATCATATTCCAAGGTTTCGGTGCCGAGCATCGAGGACACCATTTGCGCCGTCTGATAATCGCGCACGCCGAAGAACTGGCGCAACGCTGCCGATCCCATAAAGCCCTGCAAGGCGGGGTTGCCGAAATTGCGCACGATCTGCCCCGCATCCTGGAACAGCGCCCAGGTGCGAATGCCCGCGCCGCGACCGAAGGTGAAGGCGCGCAAGAGCGCTTCGAAATTGCCGAGCTGCCCGGCCTCATCGATGATCATGTTCACAGGCGGCGCGGAGGGGGCACGCGATTTGTAGAGCATCTGCACCGTGAACATGGTGCGCAGGACCGGCGACCACAGACCGACATACTCAATTGGCACGTTGATCGCCCAACTCGTCGCCTGGACTGCATTGCAGGTATCGCCGAGCGAAGCATCTGCGTGATCGAGCGAGGCCAGCAACATCGGATCGTCGAGAAAGTTCAGATGGGCGTATAGCTCGCCGATAATCGCGCCGAATTCCTTCTCGCTCTCCTGCTGTTTGGCCAGCATCTCTCCTGCCGTACGGCGCACACTGTCCATCGAGGATGCCAGCATGCATTCGAGGCAGTCGGCCCAGCGGCCCGTGTCGGATTCAATCCAGTTGATGACGCGGTAGAGCGAAGGGAAGCTGACGCGCCCCGTGGTCTCAACCAGCATCTTGATGATGTTCTCGACCCACTCGCGCGCCCGCAACTCGAAATACCGTCCGTTGGACGCGCCGCTTGCCGGGATCAGGCTTTCGGCGATGAATTTGCAATCCGCATGAAAGTGCGGATCGTCCAGTTTGAGGATATCGAGCGGGTTCATCCGGTGCTGCTGCAGGCCGCGCATACCCGTCGGATTCCAGCAATAGAGAAAGCTTCGCGCGAAGGCGAAGTTCACCATAGTGACAGATGCGATCTCGCCGCGCGGATCGAGGATGAAGTTCCGCTTGCCCGCGTTGCGCGCAACGCTGAGCGCGAGCAGATCGCGCATCTTGCCCGAGCCCGCGCCTGCGATGGTGATGACCGGCGCATCGGTTTCGAGGCAGAGCGGCTTGTTTGAGGAGTATCCGATTTGCAGGCCGCGTCCGTCTGTCACGCCCGCGCGCTTGAGGTCGCGCTCGTTCGCCCACGCCGCCGAGCCGAAACGAAACTCTTCATTGCTGAACATGTTCAGGCCCCTTTGAAGATACGGTCATGCGTGGCCATGATCTTCGTCTTCTCCGGTATGGTGAGGACGTGTTCGCCTGCGTCGGGATGAAAGCTTTTGATGAAGTGAGAGCGTATCTGGCGCGGCTTCACGGTCGGATGAAACGCATTGATCATCCGTATCCACACGCACACCTTGACGTCAGACGGAATGTCCGACTTCGGCGATCCGGGCGCGAACAGCAGCTTGAAGCGTTCGAAAATCGGCTTCATCTCGGCTTCTGCAAATTCGATCTGCATGTTGTCCATGGCGTCAGTCCCCGCCAAAAATCGCGCTCAAGATGAGCAGGCCAACGAAAGCCCACCACGCGTATTTGTCCGCATATTCCCCGCTCCGGCGTTCGATGCACTTGCGAGCTTCATTGAGCCGTGCGAAGGCTTTTCCGAGCAGGTCTTCCATTGTTCAGTTCCCTAAAAAGAAACGCCTGAATTCCGTGTGCCGGAACTCAGGCGTCAGGTGGATCGCATAGCGGCTTACCCTCCCAGCGATCCGAGGACCGCAAGGCCGACGATCACCCAGAAGGCGACCGCGATGACCGCGCTCCAATTGGTTTCTTTCTTATAGATGCCGCCGACGCGGCGATGACGTGTGAACATGATCAGACTCCTTTGGTGGTTCACAGAAACCGGGTCGCGAGTGCGATCCCGCCCATCACCAGCGCCGTCGAGATCGATGCGCGGCTGATGAAGAAAACCAGGGCGGCGGACGCCCCACCCCAGACGATGACGGTCAGGCTTTCCATGCCGTACCCGTAGTGGCGCACGACGAAGACTTGCACCCAGCCAATGGTGTTGCTGTAGAGCGGCGGTGCTCCCAGCAAGGTGATGATCAGCGCCAGCGTGTTCGCGAGGCCCTGGATGGACGACATGAAGATCGACCGGCCCGCTTCCTGGTGTTTTTTGATTGGCAACATGCGTTCACCTTGGCGTTGGCGTCGAACTCAAATGCCGACATTCAAACCATGGCATGCGGGTGAATCTGATTTGGGCGGATAAACCAGAATTCCGTGCAAGGGCGACTTGCGGTGTTCAAAGTTCTTGAGGAAATCTCGCGCTTCAACTATAAGAACATAACAGGAACATGAATGGAGGAATGCCCGACAGCAATATGAGCGCCGTCTGCTACAGGTTTATTCGTGAAGTCACGAAACCAGGTCTTGATGCTTGTCATCTCGAACTGTTCCATTTCGAGGAAAGCTTCCTGCCCCTGATGGACGATGCGCCCGCGATAATCGCGGTATTCGTTGGCGAGCCAGTCCATCCAGTGATCCGGGCTGATGTTCAGGCTTGCCGTGAAGGCGCGCAGATCGATGAGGAAGTCCGGGTTTTCTAGCCGCTTATCGGAGACCAGCAAGGTCGTCGCCTTCCGACAGTACCCGAGTGTAAAACAGTGTGTGCACAGATGCATGTTGATCTCCTGGACCTGGCGGTGACTTGAGAGGCTTGTGCGCCGTGGTCATGTCCGCGAAGTTACCAGCCCGTTGACAAAGTCGCTGCTGTCTGACTCGCTGTGGCGGAGCGAGGAGTTGGGGTTAGCGATGGCGCTGGGTCGGCAAGGGGATCGGCAAGGAGATCTGATGGTGACGTGGCGGGAGATGCCGCGCTCGCCGGGGCACGTTTTCTACGATCGGCTGCAGGCAGTGCTGATTGACGCCGGTTTCGACGCCTTCGCCGAGGAGACGTGCAAACCGTTCTACGCGGCGAAGATGGGGGCGCCGTCGATCCCGCCCGGCCGTTACTTCCGGATGCACATGGTCGGCTACTTTGAGGGCATCGACTCCGAGCGTGGGATCGAGTGGCGCTGCGCGGATTCGCTCTCGCTCAGGGACTTTCTGCGTCTTGAGACGACTGACCGGGTGCCGGACCACTCGTGGCTGTCGAAGACGCGAAGCCGTCTGCCCCATGAGGTTCACGAGGCGGTGTTCGGCTGGGTTCTGGCGCGAATTGCCGAACACGGCCGCGGCGGGGACTGTCAGGAATTTCGTGCTTGGTCGATCGGTTGACCATAGTCAGGCCAT
>CAZFBS010000029.1:0-19058 GCA_964517265.1 uncultured Rhodospirillaceae bacterium
TATTCCGACGCATGGTTTCATCCGCTTCGCCGGGACATTCGAAATGCTGCTGCCGATCTAGGCGGGTGGATGGAGGCAAGGTGGACACGTGATTTGAAGGGCGAGCACGGCCACACTGCCGATCCTGCAATGACGCCGTTTTTGACCCGGTTGACGTGGATGCAATCCATGGGGCCGCGTAACCCGTTGTTACGAATGACGTGCTTGCGGCAGTGATGCCGCCAGATGCTGCGTTCACCGACCTTACGGCGGACGCGGGACAGCCGTATCCCCGAGCAGGCGGACCTTTGGAGCATCCTTGGACACAATAGGCAAGCGATGGCCATAATCAGTCCATGAGCACCGACAACATTGCCGAAGCCAAGGACCAGATGTCCGAGCTGATCGATCGCGCTCTCAAGGGCGAAGGCGTGGTGATCACCCGGCACGGGCGGCCCCTTGTCGAGTTGAAGCCGATTGAGAGGCCGTAAAGCGGCGTAGGCCGCGGGGATGGCGCGAACGCGGAAAAACAAAATTCGTTTGACTGCGCCGCCGGTGACGGCCATCTCCCCCGGCGTAAGGCTGCGGCAGCCGTCCTCTTCCCTCCCGCCGCGGCGGCGGATGCGACATTTGACGACGAAAGATGACATATGCTGACACATTTGCTGGCGGGAACCAATTTTTGTCTGAATAATCAATAGCTTGCGCGCCGGCCCGCGCGATCCATCGAGGTTGAAATGGCCAAAAGCGTATTCCATCCTGCTGGATCGCATCGCCGGCGTTGCATTTTCGCACCGGCGCTTTCAACCCTTCACCACCGACGTCATCGTCATCACCAACGTCATCGCGAGGCCGCGAGAGCGGCCGTGGCGATCCAGGGGCATCCCACGTGACGGTGTACAAGGCCTTGAGGTCTTTCTGGATGGCTTCGTCGCATTGCTCCTCGCCATGACGAGGGGAGGGCCAGGGTTACTGCGTATGGCGTCGTCGCGTTGCTCCGCGCCATGACGAAGCAGGGGGCCGGCCCCCTCAAGGCGGCGTGGCCAAAGCGCCACACTGCCTCTTCTACGTTGTGCGACTGCGTTGTGTTTTGTGCACTGCAGCACAACATGATCCGTCATGATCGCCGCTCGCATGCTGATGCCCGCAGAGATGGAATTGTACCGGGACCACCTGCTGCGTCTCGATGCCGCCGATCGCCGGCTGCGCTTCGGCGCCACGCTCGGCGACGCGGCGATCGAAGCGTTCCTTGCGCGCATCAGTCCGTGGAAAACCCGGATCATCGCTTGCTTCAACCACCGCCTCGAGGTGACGGCCGCGGTTCAGGTCTCGCGGGCCGATGGGCCGCTGGCGGAGATCGCCTTCAGTGTCGATGCGGCCGAGCGCGGCCAGGGGCTGGCGACGGCGCTGATGGACCGAGCGCTGCTGTGGGCCCGCAACCGCGGCATTCGGCGCGTTCACGCCCACTGCCGGGCGGAGAACCAGCCGATGCGTCGCCTCGCCCGCCGCGCCGGGTTGGCGATCGACATGAGCCCGGGCGAAGCGGAAGGTATCCTCGATCTGCCTGCGGCAACGCCGCTCACGATCGCACGGGAGCTATGGCTGGAACAGGCCGGGCTCTGGGACTATGCCCTCAAGGCCGGCCTTCGCTCCGCGGTATGGGGGCCGGAGGCGCCGCACCCACACCTTCAGCATTAGGCCTCAGCTGTAGACGAGGGGAACCGCCGCCTCCGGCGCCAGCGTGCGGAACGTCAGCGTCTCTTGCAAATAGAGCTGCACCGAGGTGTCGGTATGGGTGAGGTAGCCGATCGACAAATCCTGGCCGACGGTGAGCTCGAAGTCGCCACCGCGCAGGCTGAGCACCACCGCGCCGCTGACGGCGGGCGCCCAGATGATGGGACCGTCAAGCAGCCGGCGGACATGCTCGATCACCGGGAAGCCGCCGGGCGATGTCGTCGTGGTAAGGCCGGTGTAGCATTGGGGGCCGAGCGCGATGGCATAGGGACCATCGACCCCGGCGTTCCGCAGCGTGTTGAGCGCTTCCGCCACGACGGCCGGATATTTCAGGTAGTCGGTTGTCAGCGACAGCCGCGCGCCGGCCGCGGCCTCGGCAATGCCCTCGATCTGCCCGGCGCCATAGCCATGGAAGACGGCGCGATCCTCGGCCATCGCGATCGCCCGCGCCGCATTCTTCAGCGGCTGCAGGTCGGCGTCCTTGGCGCCGCGCCCAATGCTTTCCATTTCCGTCCGGTCGAGCACGAAAGGGGCAAAAAACTCGATCAGCGGTTTTGCCTTGCGAATGCCGGCTTCGACACCGGGGTACGGAGCGGCCGGCAACGCCTCCGTGCGGCCAAGACCGATGGCGGACGCGGACCAGCCAAGCGGCCCGACGAAATCGACCAGCTTGCGCGCCGCGAGCGTGCGCTTGAGCGTCTTCTTGGCTTCTTCCTCGATCTCCGCCCATGCATCGCTCGACAGAGGGGCCAGTTCCCGCCGTAGATCATCCATCATTAGCGTCCCTTCTTGAGGCTGCCGATCCCGAGTGAGCCGTTCCCCGGCCCGGTTTTTTCTCCACCGTTTCCGCCGCCATGTTCCGCTTCGTCCTCGATCGCGGTCACATCGGCTTCCGTAAACAGGTAGGTGCGCAAGTGGTCATCGAACTGGGCATCGTTGCGCCGCAGCCATTCCAGGACCATCGCCGCATGTTCCTTTTCCTCGTCCCGGTTGTGAGCAAGGATGGCACGCAAGGACTCGTCGGTGGTGGCGTTGACCCGCTGATCGTACCAGTCGACCGCCTCCAGTTCTTCCATCAAAGAGACGATGGCGCGGTGCCGATCGACGGTTTCTTTGCTGAGCTTCGATTCGTCCTCATGCAGCGTCTCGCTCGTCATCGACCCAATTCTCCTTTCGTTGACGGTGTGACCGTCACTGATGCGGTCCTTTCGCCGGCGCTATGCCGCCACGTCCTTCTGCGAAAATACCACTCGGACGCGGCGCGACCCCGGCCTGATGATGAACAAGCTTCCAGCACATGTCCTCACGGGCGAAGATGTTGGTGGCGATCAGGAAGCTTGAGCCCAGCTCTTCATAGCAGATGACATAGGCGATGGTGCCAAAAACAAAAGCTGCCGGACTGCGGCAGGTGATGCGCGGAGCGTCGGCACTAGACAGAATCGCCGCCCAGCTCTCCATCACGGCTTCACGGCCGGCGAGCGCCCCCCAACCGGGATGGACGCACGAAATCGACCCTTGCCGCGACCAGATCGCGTCCATCGCCCCGATATCGTGGTCGCTGAAGGCCTCGTAGAAGGCCTGATTGACGAAAAGAACGGCAGCTTCGTCCGACATCGCTCCGTTGCTGGCTTGCGTTCCGGATGCCCTGCAGTCTATCCGGTCCCGGGCGCGGGCGAAAGATGCCGTGACCGTCCGCGGAAGGAAGGACGGAAGGAAAAGAGATGATCGAGATCCCCTATCGGGTGGCCTGGCCGGTGTTGCGGGCGCTCGATCCGGAGACGGCGCACCGGCTGAGCATCCGTGCGCTTACAACCGGCCTTGTTCCGCGCCCGTCTTCGGCCGAGGACGATACTGTATTGCAGGTCTCGATCTGGGGGCGGACACTCGCCAATCCGATCGGTCTGGCCGCCGGCTTCGACAAAAACGCGGAAGTCTGCGATCCGATGCTGCGATTGGGGTTTGGCTTTGTCGAGGCCGGCACCGTGACACCGCGACCGCAGGCCGGCAATCCCCGCCCGCGAGTGTTTCGGCTGGAATGCGATCGCGCGCTGATCAATCGCCTCGGCTTCAACAACGAAGGGCTCGATGCTGTCGCCCACCGCCTCGCCCGGCGGCGGCAGCGGGGGAAGCGGGGCTGCGTCGGCATCAACATCGGACCCAATCGCGACAGCACCGACCCCATCGCCGCCTGTGCGGCGATGGTAACGACGCTGGCGCTGCTCGCCGACTACCTTGTCATCAACATCTCCTCCCCGAATACGCCGGGGCTTCGCGATCTGCAGCAGGACGCGAGCCTGCGCAGATTGCTGACGGCGGTCCTCAACGCACGCAGCGCGGCGGGCACGCGCATCCCGATCCTGGTCAAGATCGCGCCCGACCTCGACTCCGCCGGTCTGGAAGCCATTGCCGAGGCTGTGAGCGCCGTCGGCATCGACGGCCTGATCGCGACCAACACGACCACCGCGCGGCCGGAAACCCTGACCGATCCCCACGCCGAGGAATCAGGGGGGCTCAGCGGCGCACCGCTGTTCGCCGGCTCCACCGCCGTCCTCAGCACCTTGTACCGGCTGACCGGGGGACGCATCCCGCTCATCGGCGTCGGCGGCGTCTGCTCGGGTGCGGATGCCTATGCCAAGATCCGTGCCGGTGCGACGCTGGTCCAGCTCTACACCGCCCTCGTCTATCAGGGTCCCAGCCTCGTCGCGCGGATCAAGCGCGAACTCGCGGCCCGACTGCGCGCCGATGGATTCAGCAGCGTCGCCGAGGCGGTGGGTTCAGGCACGCGGTAGCAGGAACTGCTCCTTGATCACCCGTTCTTCGAGGTCGTGCTCCGGATCGAACAGCAGCGTTAGCGTGGTCTCCCGGTCTTCCTGCACCTCGACTCTCAGCACATTGCGAACCTCGGTGAAATCGGCCACGGCACTGACCGGCCGGATTGCCGGTGACAGGATCTCGATGGTGACCGTAACCTCATGCGGAAGAATCGCCCCGCGCCACTGCCGCGGTCGGAACACGCTGATCGGGGTGAGGGCCAACACATGGGCGCCGAGTGGCAGGATCGGGCCGTAGGCGGAGACGTTGTAGGCGGTACTGCCGGCCGGCGTCGCCACCAGCACCCCATCACAGATCATCTCCGGCATGCGAACGATGTCGTCGATCTTGATGCGGAGCTTCGCCGCAAGGCGGGTTTCGCGGAGCAACGACACCTCGTTGATCGCCAGCGCCCTGTGCGTCACGCCCTCGCAGTCGATAGCGGTCATCCGCAGCGGATTGAGCTGGATCGGCTCGGAGCGATCGAGTCGCTCCATCAGCCCGTTCTCATCATAGGTGTTCATCAGGAACCCGACGGAACCGCGGTTCATCCCGAAAATCGGCGTGCTGCGATCGAGGAAGCGGTGCAAGGTCTCCAGCATGAAACCGTCGCCGCCCAGCGCAACCACGACATCCGCTTCATCAGGGGGAACATGCTGGTAATTTGCCTGCAGTCTCTCAAGAGCCTGCTTGGCTTCGGGATGTCCTGAGGCGACAAAAGCGACAGTGCGGAATTCCATGCGGCCTTTTGAAGTGGCTGGACCGTCGGTGTCAGGGCGGAGCCAACTATAGCCGAAGCCGCACGCTCCGCCACCCCAGGACTGCTCATAGACTGCTGATAGGCGGTTTTTCTGTAACGAGGGCCGGCAGATTCACTCTCCTGCGCTATGCGGCGGAACCGGCGGCCGCTTCGACCAGCGAATGCCGCAGCGCTCCAGATGATCGACGATCGCGACGGCGCAGGCGCGCGCCACCAGCGCATCCTGCTGCGAAGACCGGACCCAGTTACGGCTGCGCGCCCGGAAAACACACTGCCGAAGCAGCGCCTCCATCACCAGCGCAATCATGTCCTCCCGGCTGACGTCCATCTCGGAATGGTAGAGAGAGAACGAAAAAAGAACAACGGTTCACGCGCCAGCAAGAGACGGCGGGTGTTGTTACCGGGGGGTCCTCAGGCAGGTAGCGATCAGGTCCGTCAGTTCGCGCAGCGCGCCGCGGCCGCCATTTCGGGCCAAAACCACATCGGCGGCGCGGAGCGCGTCTTCATGCGCATCGGCCACCGCGATGGCGCAGCCCACTGCATCGAAGCAGGCAAGGTCGTTGGTATCGTTGCCGATATAGATGACGTCGGCAAGGGGCAAATCCTGCTCCCGGCACCACGCTTCCAGCGCCGGGCGCTTGTCGTCCACCCCTTGCAGGCACTCCAGCTTCAACTTCCGGCAGCGCGCTTGCACTACCGGGTTGCGCTCCTTGGAGAGGACGAGCATGGGAAGTCCTTGGGCACGGAGCTGTTCAAGGCCGAGGCCGTCGCTGCGGTTGCAGAGCACCGCTTCGCGGCCGCTCTCGTCGACGAGAACGCGGTTGTCGGTGAAAACTCCGTCGAAGTCCATGACCAGCGCTGCCGGTCGAACCGGCAGGCGCTCGAGCCGGTATTCAGCCGCCCGCGCCGCCAGCAACGTTTCGATCACCGTGACTGAGAGAGGCCCACCGGCAGCCAAAGCGCGCTCGGCAGGCATCGGAGAAAAAGCAATCCGATTCAGCTCTGCGCGCCCCGCACCTTCGGCGCAGGCACCGGTCCGTATCGCGGTCACGGCGCCGGGTTCGATACAGGCCGGTGGTAGCCTCTTGGCACCCTCCGCGCCGGTTTTCCACAGCGGCCCCTCCGCTGGCACAACCGCGATTGCGGCGTCCGCGCGTTCACCCATTAGCGCAGCGACGGCCGCATCGATGTCGGCGCCCGCGATCAGAGGAAAGCGCCAGTCGATGAAGACGACGATCTCGGGCAGAACGCTTTGGGTCCTGAGATGATGAAACGTCTCCGCCAATAGCGTGTCCTGGCCCGATGCGGAGGAAAAAGTCGGCAGCTGAATGGCAGCAGCACCAAGGCTCGCGGCAACGGCCGCCGCACTCCGGTCTACCGTTGCGATCGTGACCCCCGAGATCGATTCCGCCGCGCCGGCAGCGAAAATGCCATGGGCGATCAGCGGCCGCCCACCGATCCGCGACAGCGGGTCCACTGCGGTGAGGCGCGGATTGCAACCATGGATGATGGCAAGAACGAGGTGGGTTCTGGACATGAGCTTGGTGTTTTGGTAGGCCCTCGCTGTGCCGCTCGCAAGCAAATTTCCGAGGCGCCGTTCTTAACGTAGACGCGGGTAGCGGTGCGGTGCCGCGCTCGATCAGCACCTCTTCATCGCGATCGCGGGGCAGAAAGGCGCATCGTCCTGTGACGGTGCTTGTTGAGGAACACGGCAGGCCCTATCTCAGCGTCGAAAGACCCACAGCCGCCACTCGCATTGTCCGGCCCATCCTTCAGGCGAAAGCTGCATCGATGCCCTTCGTTCCCATCCTTAGCGTCGTCGCCGGGCTGGTCGTGCTCGTCTGGAGTGCCGATCGGTTTGTTGCGGGTGCTTCCGCTCTCGCCAGACACTTCGGGATGGCGCCGCTGCTGATCGGCATGCTGATCGTCGGTTTCGGCACCTCAGCGCCGGAGATGCTGGTTTCCGCCCTTGCCTCCTGGCAGGGCAGCGCCGGGATTGCCCTCGGTAATGCGTTTGGCTCGAATATCGTCAACATCGGGTTGATCCTCGGCCTGACGGCTCTGCTCAGCCCGATCGCTGTACATTCCACGGTTCTGAAGCGCGAGCTTCCGATCCTGATGGGCGTGACCCTGCTGACGGTGGTTCTGCTGGCAGATCTGATCCTGTCCCGGCTGGATGCGATGATCCTGGCCGGCGTGTTCGGTGGTCTCCTGTTCTGGTCGATCCGCCAGTCCGGGCGGGACGGCAGGGACAGCCTGGCGAAGGAAATGGAGGTGGAGATAGAGACAAATCCCCGCCTCCTCTCGCTGCGGCAAGCCTTCGTGTGGACAGGGATTGGTTTGATCCTTTTGATCCTCAGCTCACGGGTGTTGGTCTGGGGGGCGGTCGAGACGGCGCAGTTCCTTGGGGTAAGCGATCTGATCATCGGCCTGACCGTGGTGTCGCTTGGCACGTCGTTACCGGAACTGGCCTCTTCTCTGGTCGCGATCCGGCGCCGTGAGCATGACATTGCCCTCGGCAACGTGATCGGCTCGAACCTGTTCAACACTCTTGCCGTGGTCGCAATCGCCGGCCTCACCAGCCGACTAGACGTCCCCCCCGATGTCCTTTATCGCGATCTTCCGGTGATGGTCGCGTTCACTGTAGCACTGGTTGCGACGTGTGTGGGCTTCCGGCGGCCCGCCCGAGTCAACCGGGTAGAAGGCGGGGGGCTGCTGGCGGTGTTTGTCGCCTACACCACCTATCTGGTTCTGACAGCTGGGCTGTAAGTCGGCCGCGCGGCACGGGGCCGCCAGTGGCGGGTGCGGCCCGCGCTCGTCTTGGTCGCAACGACGCGGGATGAGGTTGCCGGCCGACCCGGGGTTGCCAGATTACCTCTGCCGAATGAAGCAGCGCTTGCCTGTGACGACATTTTCATGCCTACGTATCCGGCCATGAGCAGGCGGCAAAAGAGTCTTCCGGGACATGCCGCGCGGCCGCAGAGCGCGGGCGCCACGGTTTTGCAGAAGATGCTGGTAGAGGCGGCGCGCCGGCATCAGCTCGGTGCGCTCGACGCTGCCGCGGTTGTCTGCGAACAGGTTCTCACTCTCGATCCGCGCCAGCCGGACGCGCTCCATCTTCTCGGCATTATCGCCCATCAGCGCGGCGACGATGCGCGCGCGCGGGTCCTGATCGAACGGGCGATCCGGCGCAATCCAAGGAACGGCTCCTATTACAATAGTTTGGGCGTTACGCTGCTCGGCCTGGGGCGTTGCACCGAAGCCGCCGGTGCCTTTCGCCGCGCGCTCAATGTCGATCCCAGCCATGCGGAAGCCCATAACAACCTCGGCAACGTGATGATGCGGGAGGGCCGCGCTGACAAGGCGGTAGTCAGTTACCGCCGGGCGCTCGCCGCCCGCCCGGGTTATGCCGTCGGCCACAACAACCTCGGCAGTGCATTGCGCGCACTGGGGCGGCTGGAAGAGGCGGCGGCGGCCTACCGGGAGGCTCTGGCACAGGCGCCCGGCTATGTCGGCGCGATCTGTAACCTTGGCCGTGTCCTTCAAGAACAGGCGAGGTATACGGAGGCGCTCGCCCATTTTGATCGGGCACTCGCGATCGATCCCGAGCATGCCGAAAGCCATGCCAACCGCGGCATCCTGCTGCTGTTGCTGGGCCGTTTTGCCGAGGGTTGGGAGGAGTACGAATGGCGCTGGAGGGTGCCCGGCTTCACCGGAAAGCCGCTGGACTCCGGCACACCGTACTGGGGCGGCTCGGATTTTGCCGGGCGAACGCTGCTCGTCCGAGCCGAGCAGGGACTGGGCTCGGCAATTCAATTCGTTCGCTACCTCCCCATCGTGGCGGCGCGCGGTGGCCAAGTGGTCCTTGAATGCCCCCGGCCGCTGCTCCGGCTGTTCCGCGGCCTTGCCTCGAGCGGGCTGGTGGACTTGGTGGTCAAGGGTGAGACGTCGCCGGCCTGTGACGTGCAGGCACCTCTGATGAGCCTGCCTCGCATCGTCGGCACCGAGACCGCCACGATCCCCGCCACGGTGCCTTATCTCAACACCGATCCGATGCTTGACGAACACTGGCGCCAGCGTCTCGCTAAGTGGCCGCGGCCACGGGTAGGGCTGGTGTGGGCCGGTAACCCGCACCACGAGAATGACGCCAACCGCTCGATGCCGGCAGCGGCGCTGACGCCATTGGTGAAGAGGCATGGTATTGCCCTGTTCAGCTTGCAGGTGGGCGCCGACCGGCAGGACCAGGCATGGCTCCAGCACGGGCCGTTGCACGATCTGTCCGCCGAACTGGGTGATTTCGCAGACACCGCCGCCGCCCTCGGCCATCTTGATCTGCTTATTTCCGTCGATACCGCCGCCGCTCACCTTGCCGGCGCCCTCGGCCGGCCGGTGTGGCTGCTGTTGCCATTCGTTCCGGAGTGGCGCTGGATGCTGGCGCGCGATGACAGCCCGTGGTATCCGACGATGCGTCTGTTCCGGCAGGCCACTCCCGGGGACTGGGCGGAGTTGATGATGCGTGTCGTCGCCGCCCTGGACAATTTTGTAAACGGCATGCCAGACGGCACGACGGCGAGCGAAGCACCAGAAACCGGTTGGCAGTTGTTGTGACCCGCCGCCGACCATCTGCTTCCGCATCCCGATCCCTTCCCTCGCGCGCCCGCGCTGCAACCCCCCCACTGTTACATGAGGCGCTCGCGCACCATCAGGCTGGCCGGCTGGCGGAGGCAGAGGCGCTGTATCGGCGGGTTCTGGATGAGACGCCGCGTCAGCCTGATGCCCTTCATTTGCTCGGCGTCATCGCCCATCAACGCGGCAACAACGCGCGGGCCGAGACACTAATCCGGCGAGCCATTGCGATACACGCCGGCGATGCCGGCTACCACAACAACCTCGGCACGGTGCTGCTGGCCCTCGGCCGGCCGGCGGCTGCGATCGAAGCCCTCGCCCGCGCGGTTTCCTTGAAGCCCGCCTACGCCGAAGCTCACAACAATCTCGGCAACGCTTACCAGAATGTGGGCGATCTCAACGCCGCCATCGCCGCCTACAACAAGGCGCTGGCATTCCGCCCCGAGTACGCCGAGGCTCACAACAATCTGGGCCGAGCCCTGCATACCGCCGGTAACCTTGATGCTGCTGTCGCCAGCTACCGCCGCGCACTCGGCCACCAACCCGGCTACATCAACGCCCGCAAGAATCTAGGTGATATCCTGGCCGAGCTCGGCCGCGTTGAGCATGCGGAAACGCAGTATCGCGAAGCGTTGAAAACCGATCCGGCCAACGCGGACGTGCAGGCTGCGCTGGCGGCGGTATGGGAGCGGACCAATCGGCTGGAGGAAGCCCTGGCGGCGGCTGAGGGGGCACTGAAAGCAGCGCCCACGCACGTGCGCGGCGCGGTGATGGCGGCGCGCTGTGAGCGAAGGTTGGGGCGTCTGGATGTTGCCCGAACCCGTTTGGAGGCTATCGCCGAAGCGAGTCTCGATGACGCCTCTCGGGCCTTCGTCGCCTTTGAAATGGCCACGCTCCAGGACCGTCTCGGCGACTATCGGGCGGCGTTTCGTTGCTTCGCGCTCGGCAACCGGATGATCGCGCAGAGCCCGCAGGCTCGCAGCATCGATCCCAAGGCGTTTCCAAACACCATCCGGCACATAGCGCAGCGGTTCGGTCGGGAATGGGTGGCAAGCTGGACTCCGCCCGTTCCCTACCCCGGCATTTCGCCCGTGTTCCTGATTGGCTTTCCCCGCTCGGGAACGACACTGCTCGATCAGGTACTCAATGCACATCCAGCACTCACCACGATGGAGGAAAAGCCGGCAATCGACGCAGTCAAGCAGGTATTGGAAGCCCGCCCCGACGGTTATCCGGAAGTGCTGGCACAATTGGACCCTGACGACATCGCAGTGCTGCGCCAAGTGTACTTCGCCGAAGTGGCAAAGCATGTCTCGGGTGCCGAAACGAGGATCGTCGTCGACAAGATGCCGCTCAACACCATCGACGCCGGTTTGATCTGGCGACTGTTCCCGGCGGCCCGGATCATCCTCGCGCTGAGACATCCATGCGATGTCGTCCTCAGCGGCTTCATGCAGGCCTTCCGGCCCAACCCGGCAATGGTCCACTTCGCCACACTGAAGGGAACCGCCAAGCTCTACGCCCAGGTAATGGGACTGTGGCAGCAGTATGCAGAACTGCTGCCGCTTCCGGTGCTGACAACCCGATACGAAGATCTCGTCGCCGATTTTGCCGGCGAAACGCGCCGCATTCTTGATTTCCTTGGCCTGCCGTGGGACGACGCGGTGCTCTCCTATCGCGAACGGGCCAAGGTCCGCGCGATTGCCACCCCCAGCTACCACCAGGTGGTGCAGCCGCTTTATACCCGCTCGATCGGTCGCTGGCGGAACTACGCCAAGGCAATGACGCCGGTCCTGCCGCTGCTGCGACCCTTTGCAGAGGCCTTCGGCTATACTCTCGGACCCGGTCCGGAAGAAGCAGATGGGGATTGACCAGCGAGGAGACCGTCGATCGCCGCAAAACCGGCGGCACCGGTGCCAGCAAGACGCGGGGCAGTGGCGGCAGAGATACCGCCGAGAGCATAAACCGGAACCGGGCTTTGCCGCACGAGCCGAGCGAACTTCAGCAATCCAAGTGGCTTGGCGCCGGGATGGCTGGCGGTCGCAAACACTGGCGAGAGTAGCACCGCGTCGACTCCAGCACGGGCCGCTCTCTGAATCGCCGCCGGCGAATGGGCCGCGGCGGTAACCAGCCAGCCGGGACGGCGCATGCCGCGCCAGCCGCGCCGGCCATAACGCAGCAGCTGTTCGGGCAGATGCAGACCGCCCGCGCCGATAGTGTTGGCAAGAGGGGCATCGCCGGCGATCATCAGGCGAAGATCACGCGAACGGCAGATCCCGAGCAGATGGCGGGCAAGCCGCTCTCGCTCCGCCGGGTCGGGATGACGGAGGATCACCGCCGATCGCCGTGGCAGCTGCCGGATCGCCGCCTCCGGGTTGGCCAGCCGAACCCGGTCGGTCATCAGGATCAACCGTGGTAGGGGCCTCGTTCCGGCAGCGGGTTTGAGGCGGCAGGCCAACTCTGCTAGGCTCGGCAACAGCGGTCTCCGGTCATTGGACCGTCGGTATTCGTGGGCGGCAGCAGCAGTGGATTAGCAGGAATGACAGCGGATTTGGAGACCGGTCCGGATATTGCGGCCAATGTGGCGTTGGTGCGGGCCGAGATCGCCGCCGTGGCGACGGCCGCTGGTCGGGCGCCGGATGAGATTGCTCTTGTTGCCGTCAGCAAGACGCACGGGGTCGGCGCGATCCGTCATGCAATCGCCGCCGGCGTTACCGTCTTCGGCGAGAACCGGGTCCAGGAGGCGGAGTCGAAGTGGCCTGAGTTGAAAGAAAGTTTTCCTAACATTCGCCTGCATCTGATCGGTCCGCTCCAGCGCAACAAGATCCGCCGCGCCCTTGCCTTGTTCGACGTCATCGAAACGGTCGATCGCTTGGCCCTCGCTCGCAATCTTGCCGATGCGATGGAGGAAACGGATCGTCGGCCGGATCTTCTGGTCCAGGTCAATACCGGAGCCGAGCGGCAAAAGCATGGGGTACTGCCCGGCGAGGCGGATGCCTTTATTCAAGGCTGCATCGAAGAGCTGTTTCTTCCGATCAAGGGGGTGATGTGCATCCCGCCGATCGACGACGAGCCGTCGCTGCATTTTGCCCTCCTTCTCGACATTGCGCGCCGAAACGGCCTCGCCGAGATCAGCATGGGCATGTCGGCTGATTTCGCGGTCGCTGTCCAGTTCGGTGCGACGATGGTGCGGATCGGCACCGCCATCTTCGGACCACGCCCCAGCACCGACTGACCGCCGCGACCGGCTCCTTCACCGCCACCACCGAGGAAGAAAGCGGCAACACGGCCCGGCGTGACGGACGGCATTAACGATCAGCAACTTCCCTTGGAGCCGAGGGAGGATCCCCCAGCGCGACCCCGGGCAGCCGCCCCGGGCCGGGCAGGCTGCAGTCTGCTTTGCAATGAGGACCGGAGATCGTTGACGATCTGGGTGATCACGCGCATGGTCTCGCCGCGGCTGCGACCGGTCGGAATGATATAATTGGCGCGACGGCGCTTCTCCACGTCCGGCATCTGACGAGCCAGCGTCTTCTCCATCCGCTGTCGGTCCATACCTGGGCGTGCTCGCAGTCGCTGTTCCTGTACGAAGGTCGGTGCCGAGACAACGGCAACCACATCACAGTAACGCTCCCGCCCGGTCTCGAACAGCAGCGGAATGTCGAGGACCACCAGCGGCGCACGTTGCCGCGCCGCGGTCTTCAGAAACCTCTCCTGGGCGGCATCGACGAGGGGATGCACAATCTGCTCAAGACGGTCGAGCGCGGCGTCGTCCCCAAATACGGCCGCGGCCAGTACCGGCCGATCGACCCGGCCGTTCCGGACGACCCCCGGAAACGCCGCGGCGATCGCCGTGACGGCGTCGTGGTTGCTTGCCAGTTGCTCGTGGACGCTGCGATCAGCGTCGAACACACGAACTCCCAACCGCCGGAACATGCCCGCGGCGGTCGATTTGCCCATGGCGATGGAGCCGGTCAGGCCAAGGACGATCATCGGCCGGCGAGCGCCTCCAGCATGAACCCGCGCACCTCCTCCGTCACCTCCGGGTCCGCCCCGAACCACGCTGCAAATGCCGGGCGCGCCTGATGAAGCAGCATGCCGAGCCCGTCAACGATAGTATTGCCGCGGGCCGCCGCGCCCGCCAACAGCGGCGTCATCAGCGGCGTGTAGACGATGTCGGCGACGATCGCCTCGCGCGGCAATCGCGCAAGATCCAGATCAAGGGCCGGCTTACCTGCCATGCCGAGGCTGGTCGTGTTGACAAGCAGCGCGATCCCTGACAGCGCGGCGGCCCGCTGCTGCCAGGGCACAACCGTGATCGGCCCACCCATATCGGCCGCAAGGGCCTCCGCACGCCCGACGTGGCGGTTGACAATGATCAACTTCGGCACCCCGGCGTCAATCAGGGCGGCGACGACAGCACGAGCGGCCCCTCCAGCACCGAGCACAAGCACCGGCCCCGCCGCCGCACGCCAGCCGGGGACCCGCTCGCGAAGGTTTTCCAGGAAGCCAAAGGCATCGGTGTTGGTACCCTGCAGGCGTCCATCCGGCTGCACGACAAGAGTGTTGACGGCGCCAATCCGACGGGCCACCGGCGTTACCTCATCGATTGCGGTAAGCGCACTCTGCTTGTGCGGCACCGTTACGTTGGCACCGGCGAACCCGAGCGCGGAAAGGCCCGCGAGCGCCCGCTCAAGATGCTCCGGTGAAACTCCGAGTGGCACGTAGGCGCCATCGACGCCGTACTGCTCGAGCCAATAGCCATGCAACCGCGGCGACAGGGAGTGGGTGACAGGCCAGCCGATCACGCCGGCGAGGCGGGCGCCGCCGCTGATCATCATGGGATGAGGGCTCCTTGCTCCCGCAGCACCCTCATCAACGGCAACAGCGGCAGTCCAAGAATGGTGAAGTGATCTCCGGCAATTTGGGAGAACAGCTGAATTCCTTGGCTTTCGATCTGGTAAGCACCGACCGACGTCAGCACCGCCTCACCCGCCTGCGCAAGGTATTCTGCGAGAAAGGCATCGGAGAACGGCCGCATCGTCAACCATGCGTTTTCCGTGTACCGCCATACTACTGCACCGTCCAGCACGATCGCGACCGCCGTGATCAGCCGGTGGCTGCGCCCGCGCAGATATTTCAGCGTCTCTTCCGCCTGCTCCAGGCTTGCGGCCTTGTCGAAAACGCGGATGCCGCTGACCAGGAGTTGATCGGCGCCAATGACAACGGCGCCGGGCTGGCGCGGTGAGACAGCGTGCGCCTTGGCCTCGGCCAGCGCCAACGCCATTGCGTCGGGCCCGATTCCCGCCTCGTGGGCGCGGCTCTTGAAGGCGCCCTCGTCCACGTCCGAAGAATCGAAATGGGCGACGATTCCGGCCGCTGTCAGCAATCGTCGCCGGGCCTCACTCGCCGACGCCAGAACGATGCGCCGCTTGCCGTTCATCTTCATTGCTGCATCAGCCTGAATTCCTGTCCATCCGCAACTCCCTGGCGATCTCTTCCGGATTGAACAGAAGGCCGTTCTTGATCACGTGGCGGATCTTCTGGGTGTTGCTGATGTCGCGCAACGGATCGTCGTCAAGCACGACCAGATCGGCCATCTTGCCAACGTTGAGGCTGCCCAGCTCGTTTTGCCGCTGCATGGCGATCGCCCCGCCGCGGGTGGCGGCGAGCAGCGCTTGCATCGGCGTTAGTCCGGCCGCCACCATCCGCTCCAATTCACGATGCAAGGCCGGTCCATGCAGCATGCCGATGTTCCCCGCGTCGGAACCTGCGGCAACTGCAATCTCCTGCTCGTGCACACGGAGCAGGTTATCGGCAGCAGTGCCGTTCGGAACTAGCGGCAACGCTGGCAATCCCCCGTCGGGACCCAGTCCGTCCAGCGGCAGCATGCTCGGTCGGATGAGGCTTGCGAGGGCGGCCGGATTGCCAAGCCGGCGTTCGATCCCACGAAGGTTGAGTTGGCCGTTGAAGACCTCCTGGTAGACTTCCTCGACCGCCAGCGTGGTGATGGACACCACATTGTTCTGCTGCATCGCGTTGAGCAAGACACTATCGACAGGCAGATCGTTGATGGTATGGGCAACAACACTGGCGCCCGCAGCCACCACCGCATGGGTAAGAGCCAGATTGTCCGAATTTGCAAGGACTCTGACACCGGCGGCCCGAGCCGCCGCGGTGGCAGCGCGAACCCAGGCCAATTCCTCATCCAGCGGCCGTCCGCCCGGCGTCAGCCATATCTTGATCATGTCAGGCTTGTAGGGCAGCAGCCGATCCACCGCTTCACGGGCATTCTCGGCGGTGGTGACGGCAAGCATCGGTGGGTCGTCAAGCTCCTGCAGCTGTGCCGGCGGTGCATTGGAGAGCAGCGGGCCGGTGGCCGCCACCCGCGGCGCGCGCGGGATTCGCTCGGCAAGGGAGCGAACGTCGAAAATCCAGAACGGGCCGCCGCCGTCGATGACGCTGGTAACGCCGCTTGCGATATAGCGGGCGAACGTCTCCGGAAGCTGCGCGCGAACCTGCTCAATTTCCTCTTTGTAAGGCGCGACAGCACGCAGGTCGATCAGATCTGGCCGGGTGTAAAGGCCACCCGACTGGAAGAAATGGACATGAGCGTCAATCAGGCCGGGAATCACCCACTTTTTTGTGGCATCGACAATCCGGGTGCCGAACGGCAGATCGATGGTGTCGTCCGCTCCAATCGCGACGATCCTCTCGCCGTCGATCAAGATGGTGGTATGCGGGCGTGGCGGCTGGCCGCTCCCATCGATCACGGTGCCGCCGACGACCGCAAGCCAGGGGCTTTCCGCCTGCGCCGCTGGGAGAATGAGCAGGGCAAGAAGGACAGCAAGCACGATTCTCAGGCGCGCCATCAAGTGGATCGGGACTCTCCTGTGCGAACGGTGATCGGTAATTGTACCCCATAGCGAGAACCAGCACTACCATCGCCTGTTCCTGCACGAGGGACGTGCGCAGCCGCGGCGAAAGGGCAGCAAATGTCATCTTTTGTCGCCACGACATACAAAGAACGAAGCACACGTCGGCGCCAATGAAGTATCGTCGCCCGGCGAAATGTTGCCTTATGATGACAGCGATCAACCGGCATCGAGGGGTGAGACGAACATGGCCGTGGCGCGATTGCTTGCAGATATCGGTGGTACCAACGTCCGCTTTGCCCTGCAGCGGGGAGCCGAGCCGGCGACCGAAATCATGGTGCTGGCCACCGAGGACTACGCCGCTCTTGATCAAGCGGCGCTCAGCTACCTCGCCCGGATCGGCCGCCCGGCGGACCTCAAGCTCGGAGCGTTCGCCATCGCCAGCCCGATCACCGGCGATCTTGTCAGCATGACCAACCTGCCGTGGCGGTTCTCGACCGAGGAGGTCCGGCGGGCGCTTGGCTTCGATGCGCTGCTGGTGGTCAACGATTTCGTCGCGGTTGCTCACGGCGTACCTTACCTTCCGACCACGGAGCTGATTCAGGTCGGCGGCGAGCAGCCGGTCCCGCTGGAGCAAAAGGCGCTGATCGGTCCCGGCACCGGCCTCGGCACCTCGGGCCTGGTGCCCAGCAAGGACCAGTGGATCGTGCTTGAGGCGGAAGGCGGGCACGTGACGATGGCGCCGGCGAACGACCGGGAGAGCGCGATCCTCGCCCAGTTGCGCCCCGTCTATGGCCACGTCTCGGCCGAGCGGGTGGTGAGCGGGATGGGCCTCGTCAATCTCTATACGGCCATCGCCGGGCTCGAAGGCCGGCCGACCGAGAACCTGGAGCCCCCCGACATCACCCGCAAAGCGGCACAAGGGACATGCCCGATCTGCAAGGAGGCGGTGGACACCTTCTGCGCCATGCTCGGAACCATCGCCGGGAACCTTGTGCTGACTTTGGGCGCACGCGGCGGCCTCTACATCGGCGGCGGTATCGTGCCCAAGCTCGGCGAGGTCTTTTTCCAGTCCGGCTTTCGCCGCCGGTTCGAGGAGAAGGGACGCTTTGAAAGCTACGTTGCGCCGGTGCCGGCCTATGTGATCGTCTCGAAGTACCCCGCCTTCATCGGCCTGCAGCACATTCTCGACCGCATCGACCCCTAGAAAAGCCGCTGCGCCTCGATCACGCCGTCATCGCGACCGCCGCCTCCGCATCGGGACTCCACGCATCGGCACCGAGATAGCGCCAAACCCCCTCGAAACGGTTGGTCGGAAGGCCTCCGACCAGGATGACGGGACAGCGTCCGCCAAGCTCCGCGCGCAGCGTGGCGATACAGTGGCGCAGCGTGGGAAACTGCTGGACCATCGAGACCGACAAGGCCACGAGGTCCGGGTGCGCATGGTCCACCTGCGCAAGCAGCGCTTCGGTCGGCGTATTGGCGCCAAGGTACTGAACCGCGTATCCGGCAAGCTCATACGCGTCCGCCAGCATCCGAAGGCCGATGACATGATGATTGTGCTGGACTCCCGCCAGCAGCACCATGCGGCCTGTCGGTGGTTGAAACGGGCCTTTCAGGAATAGCTCGACCAGCAGAGTCTGGGCAACGGCCGACGCCAAGTGCTCTTGCGCGACGCTGATCTCGTTCCGTTCCCACGTCTGCCCGATCGCATAAAGACTGGGCTGAAACAGATGAGTGGCGATATGCACGTAACGGCGAGGGTTACCCCCGACGTCGGTACTGGCATCGAGAATGGCGCGAGCGGCGGCACTGTCGCCGGCGAGAAGGCAACGCGCAAACGCACCCACTGCCGGGTGAGGCTCCGGCAAACGGGCCTGATAGAACGGCACCAGCGCCTGCCAATCGCCTGCCAGTGCTGTCAGGCCGGCATCCAGACACGCCAGCGCCGCGATGCGTCGTTCCGGCGCAAGCCGCTCCGCCAGGAACTGCCGGAGCAGCGTGAGCGACTCGATCAACATTTGCACCGGCACCCCGCGCGCCTTCAGCACACCCGCCAGCCAGACGACATAGTCGGTGAAATAGACCGGTGCCTCCACGTCCACGGCGGCGCTGAGAAACTCCACGTGCATGCGGAGATCCTGCCGGCTCTGAAAGCGGCCATGGGCGCCGAACGGGATCACAACACCCGCATGGCGCAGCGAAATCTGATCGAGGATCCAGGCCGCCGCGTCATCGGCAAGGGTCTCGATCGGTCCGGGCAGCCAGCCTTT
>CAZFBS010000029.1:19158-39495 GCA_964517265.1 uncultured Rhodospirillaceae bacterium
CTACACGTCGAGGTTGGCCACTTTCAGGGCGTTGACCTCGATGAACTCGCGCCTCGTTTCCACCGTGTCGCCCATCAGGGTCGAGAACACGCTTTCGGCGTCGTCGGCATGCTCGACCTTGACCTGCAGCAAGGTGCGCGCGTCGGGATCGAGGGTGGTCACCCACAGCTGCTCCGGGTTCATCTCGCCCAAACCTTTGTAACGCTGGATCGCAACACCCTTGCGGCCGAGTTCGATCACGCTGGCGACGAGGCCGAGCGGGCCGGTGACGGGATGCTCGGCGCCCTTGATGAGGAACCGGCCGTGGCCGTTGTAGACGGCCTGCAGCTGAGGAGCCAATGCGTTGAGGCGGCGGGCCTCGGCAGAGTCAATGACCGCCGCCCCGATGACGTGCCGTTCCTCCACGCCGCGCAGCATCCGGACCAGCTCGAAGCCGCCGCTGGCGAGCACCACCCCGGTCCAGCCGCGATCCCCCTCGGTCTCGAGCGCATCGAGCCGGGCGGCAACGGCCGCGGCGGCGGTGGCGGCGCGGTCGCGGTCGGTGAGCACAGCGAGATCCAAGGCCCCCGCGAGGGCGGCCTGTTCGATCACGTGCAACGGCAGATGCTGCGCCAGCCGCTCGATCCGCTGCTTGACCGCCCGCGCCTCGCCGATCAGCCGGCGCAAGTCGGCGCCCGCGATCTGCTCGCCGCCGGCGGTAACGAACACCGAGCTGTCCTGAATCACCGCGCCGGTCAGATGATCTTGCAACGCCGCATCGTCCTTGAGGTAGACCTCGGACGTTCCTCGCTTGGCGCGGTAGAGCGGCGGCTGGGCGATGTACAGATAGCCGCGCTCGATCAGCTCCGGCATCTGCCGGAAGAAGAAGGTCAGCAGCAGCGTGCGGATATGGCTGCCGTCGACATCGGCGTCGGTCATGATGATGATCTTGTGATAGCGACATTTGTCGGCGTTGAAGTCCTCCCGGCCGATCCCGGTGCCGAGAGCGGCGATCAGCGTGCCGATCTCCGCAGAGCCCAGCATCTTGTCGAAGCGCGCGCGCTCAACATTGAGGATCTTGCCGCGCAGCGGTAGGATTGCCTGGTTGGCGCGGTGACGGGCCTGTTTTGCCGAGCCGCCCGCCGAGTCGCCCTCGACGATGAACAGCTCGCTCTTGCCCGGATCGCGCTCCTGGCAATAAGCGAGCTTGCCCGGCAGCGACGTGATATCGAGGACACCCTTGCGCCGGGTCAGCTCCCGCGCTCGGCGAGCCGCCTCGCGTGCGGACGCCGCCTCGGCAATCTTGGCGACCACTTTCTTGGCTTCCTGCGGATGTTCCTCGAGCCACCGCTCCAGCTGCTCGCCGACGACACCCTCGACCACCGGCCGGACTTCCGAAGACACCAGCTTTTCCTTGGTCTGGGACGAAAACTTGGGGTCCGGCACCTTCACCGACAGAACGCAGGTCAGCCCTTCGCGGGCATCATCCCCGGTGATGACTGCCTTTTCCTTCTTGGCGAGCGCTGTCGCGGCATATCCCTGGATGGTGCGGGTCAGTGCCGCCCGAAAGCCGGCAAGATGCGTACCGCCATCCTTTTGTGGGATGTTGTTGGTAAAGCACAGCATGGTTTCATGGTAGCTCTCGTTCCACTGCAGCGCCGCCTCGATGATGATGCCGCCGCGCTCGGCGCGGATGGCGATGCTCTTGCCGAGGAGCGGGCTCTTGGCCCGGTCGAGATACGTGACAAACGCTTCCAGACCACCCTCGTAGTGGAGATCGACCACCTTCGGCTCGACCGGCCGGGCATCGGTCAGCCGCAGGCGGACCCCGGAATTGAGAAACGCCAGCTCCCGCAGCCGGTGTTCAAGGGTAGCGAAGTCGAACTCCGTCATCGTGAAGATGTGGGGGGACGGCAGGAAGGTGATCTCGGTGCCGGTGCGCGGCTTCTCCCCGTTGGCGGGCGGCGCCTCGGCAACGACGGAAAGCGGCGCCTCCGGCTCGCCATCGCGAAACCGCATGAAGTGTTCGACGCCATTGCGCCAGATACGCAGATCCATCCGCTCAGAGAGCGCGTTCACCACCGAGATGCCGACGCCATGAAGGCCGCCGGAGACCTTGTAGGAATTCTGGTCGAACTTGCCGCCGGCGTGAAGGCGGGTCATGATGACTTCGGCCGCCGAAACCCCTTCCTCCCGATGAATATCGACCGGGATGCCGCGGCCATTGTCGGCGACCGTCACCGATCCATCGGCGTTAAGCGTGACGGAGACGGTATCGCAGTGGCCGGCGAGAGCCTCATCGATGGCGTTGTCGACGGCTTCGTAGACCATGTGATGGAGGCCGGAGCCGTCGTCGGTGTCCCCGATGTACATGCCCGGTCGCTTACGCACGGCATCCAGCCCGCGCAGCACCTTGATCGACTCCGCGTCATAGGCAGCGGCAGGCGGATTGACAGCTTTGGCAACGGCGGAGCTCTCCACCGGTTGTTCACTCATTCCTTCCGTCCTCCTCTTCCCTCGTCGGCCGCGCGGTGGCGACCGCCTCCCCGATTGTCCATCAACGGTTGCCCATCAACGGCTCACGGCGGGCACCACCGCCGCATTGTCGACCGTCAGGAACTGAGCCCGCCCGGCCAGCGGCTGGAATACACTGCGCTCGGTGCCCGTATACCATGCCTGGGCTCCGATCGCCGCCATCAGCTCGAACAGTCCGATCCGATGCCGGCGGTCCAGGTGGGCCGCAATCTCGTCAAGCAGAACCAGCGGCAATGCCCGCCGCGCGGCGGCCTGTGCCCGCGCTCCCGCCAGCACAAGAGCGATCAGCAGCGCCTTCTGCTCGCCAGTGGAACAGGTTCCGGCGATCTGTCCGGTTCCGGCGCGGCGGACCAAAAGGTCACTCCTGTGCGGCCCTTCCGCGGCCCCTCCGTTCTCCGCATCGATCCGCCGCGACGCCTGCAGCCGCTCCCGCAGCCGATCCTCGGCCGCCAACGCCGGCTCGTCGTCCAGCCACCGTTCCACACCGTCGATCTCGATCACGGCACCCGGGAACGGCGCCAGCATCTCGCTACCGATGGCGGAGAGGCGCTCGGCGGCATCCCGCCGTCCGGCCGCCGCGGCGATGCCATGGCGAGCCATCGCGTCTTCCAGTGCGGCCAGCCACGCGCCGTCGACAGGGCCCTGACGGAGAAGCCGGGACCGCTCGCGCATCGCCTTCTCGTAGGCGCTGACACGCTCCGCATGGCCGGGATCGAGGCCATAGACGAGACGATCGAGAAAACGGCGGCGCGTGGCCGCACCCTCCAGGAACAGCCTGTCCATTTCCGGCGTCAACCAAGTCACCCCGAGCACGCCCGCCAGCGCCGTCTGACTTCTCATCGGCTGCCCATCGATCTTCACCAGCCGACGCTCGCGCACAACACTGGCGGCATCGCGACCGGTCGCCAGCTCGACGAAGCCGTCTTGAGCGCGCATCCGGGCCGCCACACTCCAGCCCGCGGTCACCGTTCCATCGGTTTGCCAGCGAGCGACGTCCTCAAGGCGCGCACGGCGCAACCCGCGGCCGGGCGCCAGGAACGAGAGCGCCTCCAGCACGGTCGTCTTGCCGGCACCGTTGGAACCGGTGAGAACCACCGGTTCATCGGCAACAGTCAGCCTCAGGTGTCCGAAACAGCGAAAATTCGTCAGCGTCAGACGATTCACCGAAACGGAAGGCACCCTCTCGGCACCCTCCGCCTGCCGGTCCGCAATGTCGTCATCAATCAAGCTCGTTGGAACTTGGGCTCCCACCCCGTCAAACGCGCATCGGCATCAGGACGTATATGGCGCTCTCGTCGCCAACCTCCCGCAGCAGCGTCGGCGAGGAGGCATCCGCCATCAAAAGCCGCGCGCTGGCGCCCTCGATCTGCTGGACGATATCCAATAAGTAGCGGGAATTGAAACCGATTTCCAGGGCTTCCCCGGCATAATCGACCTCCAGTTCCTCGGTTGCACTGCCATATTCGGGGCTGCTCGCCGAGAGCACCAGGGTGCCGTCGGCAACGGCCAGCTTGACCGCCCGGGATTTCTCGGTGGAAATGGCCGAGACTCGGTCGACGGCATCGGCGAACAGCTTGGTATCGACGTCGAGGCGTTTGTCGTTGCCGATCGGAATCACCTTCTCGTAGTCCGGGAAGGTCCCGTCGATCAGCTTGGACGTCAGCACCGCGTCGTTGAAGGTGAACCGGACCTTCGTCTCGGCAAGGGCGATGACGATGTCATCCGCCGCTTCGTCGATCAGCTTTCTGACCTCGGCCACTGTCTTGCGCGGGAGGATGATCCCCGGCATGTCCTTTGCCCCTTCAGGCAACGGAACCTCGACGCTGGCCAGCCTGTGGCCGTCAGTGGCCACGGCGCGCAGAACATCGATGCCCTGGCGCTTGGCTGCGTGCAGGTAAATCCCATTCAGATAGTAGCGGGTCTCTTCCGTCGAAATCGCGAAGCGGGTGCGATCGATCAGCCCCCGCAGCGCGTTCGGAGACAGCCGGAACTGATGGGACAGATCGGCACCCGACATCACCGGGAAGTCGGTCACGGGCAGGCAAGGCAAGGTGAAGCGGGACCGGCCGCAGCGCATCATCAGCTTCTCGTTGCCGCCGTCGCTGTCGAAAGTCACCTCTGCCCCGTCCGGCAGCTTGCGCACGATATCATACAGGGTATGAGCCGGCACGGTGGTCGCTCCCGGTCCGGCTGCCTTTGTCGCAACCCCCTCGGCCACCTCAAGATCCATGTCCGTCGCGGTCAGCAACAGACGTTTCTTGGCGGCTTCAAGCTTGACGTTGGAGAGGATCGGGATCGTGTTGCGCCTTTCGACCACGCTCTGCACATGGGCGAGGGAGCGCAGCAGGGCCGCCCGTTCGATGGTGAAGTTCATGGGTTGAAATTCATGATTTCTGGTTCATGGGGTGACATTATATCGCGCAAACGATAGCGGGAAACGCTCGTGGCAATGAATCCCGGCTGTGCATGGATCGCGCGCCGGAGACAGGGCAGGGACAAGAGTACGTCAGCTGTGCCGTCCGAACCTTCGAGCCGTAAAAGCGGCCGACCCCCACCCCGGCCCGGGTGGAGTATACCAGAGGGGCCCCAGATGCGAAGCGATTTCCGTCGTGCGCCCGATCGCGCGCCTCTCAGTTCTCCAGCATCCGGCGCAGAAGCTCGACGTCCTCGGCGAAGGCGCTGTCCTTGGCGTTCAACTCCTCGACCTTGCGGACGGCGTGCATGACGGTGGTGTGGTCGCGCCCGCCGAACTTGCGCCCGATCTCCGGCAGCGAGCGCGAAGTCAGCTGCTTGGCCAGATACATCGCGATCTGCCGCGGCCGCGCCACCGAGCGCGCGCGCCGGGCCGAGCCCATGTCGGAGATCCGGATGTTGAAATGCGCCGCCACCTGCTTTTGGATTTCCTCAATGGTGACGCGGCGGTCGTGGGCGCGGAGGAGATCCTGCAGCACCTCCTGGGTGGTCTCCAAGGTGATGTCACGGCCGACCAATTGGGCGTGAGCGACGACCCGGTTCAGCGCCCCTTCCAGTTCGCGCACGTTGGAGGTGATCTTGTGGGCGAGAAATTCCATCACCTTGCCCGGGATCACGGCCCCGATCTGCTCTGCTTTCGACTGCAGGATACCGAGGCGGAGCTCGTAGGTGGTGGCGTGAATATCGGCGACGAGGCCGCAGTTGAGCCTGGACTTGAGCCGTTCCTGGATGCCTTCCAGATCACTCGGCGACTTGTCGGCCGAGAGCACGATCTGCCGGCCCTGATCGACCAAGGCGTTGAACGTGTGGAAGAACTCTTCCTGCGTGGAGTCCTTGCCGCTGATGAACTGCACATCGTCGATCATCAGCACATCGACCGAGCGGAACTGCTCCTTGAAATCCACCGTGTTCTGCTCGCGCAGCGCCCGGATGAACCGGTACATGAACTTTTCTGCCGACAGGTAAATGACCGACCGCACCGGGATCTGGCAGCGGATATCCCAGCCGATGGCATGCAGAAGGTGGGTCTTGCCGAGCCCGACGCCGCCATAGAGGAACAGCGGGTTGAACGGCACCCGTTCGGCGGCGGCGACGCGCCTAGCCGCCGCGTAGGCGAATTCGTTGGGCTTGCCGACGACAAAGTTCTCGAACGTGTAGCGCGGATCGAGCGGAGCGCCGATCTCGTCCAGCGACTCGGCGTTGAAGGTGCTCTCGACGCGGCTGCCGCCGACGGCGCGGAGCAGCGGTGCCGGTGCCGCATGAACACGGTCGGACTGGACGACAATGTCGATACGGCGGATATCGGGGTTCTCGCCGCCCCACAGGGCGCGCAGGCGGTCTGCATAGTGGGCAAGGACCCAGTCGCGCATGAACCGGGTGGGCACCGACATCGTCAGCAGACCCTCGCGAACTTCTCCGACGCTGATCGGCTTCAGCCAGCTTTGATACGCCGCCTCACCTATCTCGTCGCGAAGCGTGCCACTGATTTTCAACCATTGTGTCTTGATCGGCGAGGCTGCTTCTTCAGTCGTCATCACGTTGCCGCTGGGTATCATCGTTCCGCCGCCCCTCTGTATCGTTGCCGTAGACCACGCCGGATCGTCCGGTGTGGTCAAGCGTGCTCGACATGGTCCGCTTCGTGATCGTCCTGGACGATCGACGAACGAGAGATCCGCTTACGCAGCGGTAGGCGGCGCGCGTGATCATTTCTTGCACCATCGGACCTTTCGCCCGTGATGCCGCACCGCCTTGGCTACCCCAGCTGTCCCCCCGGACAGAGTCGCATTGAGCGTACCGCACGGATCCCGGGACTCGACAGATCGCAGGCTCCCGGACTCCCTCCACGCGGACTAGAGTATACCCCATCAGGGGAATTTTTGCAATCATCACTTCATCACCCGTTCAGCCAGACAAAGCCTCTGGGACAAGAACGAGGGTCAATTTCACTAGTTCCAAGAACCATCTGACCGATGGCTGCCGGATCATTCAGCAGGTGTGCCAATAATTCTTTGGGTCGGACCGCTTATATTATTATTTTGTCCGAAACGTCCTGATCGGGGGAAAAGGTACCGCGCGCCGCCGCCGCGTTCAACGTGATCGTAACAGGAACGAAGATAATATTTTACTTGACACTGGCGGCACTAACAACTTGCGATACAACTGAAATATTGGCTCGAAGAAAGGAAGCACCACCGACCCAAATGCTGCCCAAAATAGCCCAGAATGGGTCTCAGTCGGATAAGTGCTTGATCCGTGCCGACAAGCGAGAAAGCCGGCGCGCCGCAGTGTTGCGGTGAACAACGCCTTTGTTGACGCCCCGCATCAGCTCGGGCTGAGCCGCATCAAATGCGTTGCGTGCCTCCGCCTTGTCGCCAACGGCAATCGCCTTTTCCACCTTGCGCATGAAGGTCCGGATGCGCTGGACACGCGCGCGGTTAATCTGGGTGCGACGCTTGGTCTGGCGGATACGCTTCTTTGCGGACGGATGATGAGCCATAGGGAACGTCTGGGCCTCTTGCTGCCATTCGATGGGAACCCGAGCCGCGGCTTATAACCGTGCGCTGCCTGCGCGTCAACCGCACACGGCGATCGTGATCAGACCGCCTGCGACAGCACGGCGCGCACACCGGCATGATCGCTGGGCAGAAGGCCGGTCTCGCCGTCCGGGCGGTCGAGCACCCGTTCGACGGAAACGAATTCGAGGACGGCTCGCTCGGGGGGCTGTAACAGGACAATGTGATCGACACAGCGAGCGCCGATGATGGTGCTGCCGGGTGGATCGGTCATCGTCGGCTGCGGACCGCCGGCGGCGTCCCATGCTTGCCTCACCGAAAATCCACTCTCGCTCCGCAGCCATTCGAGACAGGGTGAGGCGGGTTCCGCATTGAAGTCGCCGGCGAGGACGATAGCGTCGAAGGGCCCGGACCGGTTTGCAGCAGTGACAGTCTCCTCAATCTGTTGGCGACGCAGCGCCTCCGCCTCCGGCCCGTAACTCAGATGAAGATCAACGACGACGAGCTGCCAGCCTTTCCACTTGAGCCGCGCGGCCATCGCAGCCCTCTCGCCCTTCGCATCGGGCGTCAGCGGTATCCGCAAATGCGCATCGATGGGAATTCGCGACAACATCGAGAGCCCGGACGTGGTCTTGACGGTGCCGGCGCCATCCCGGCGTCCACGATGAACCGGTTCATACACGTGCTGCATGCGCAATGCCGCCGCCAGCGTATCTCCAGTGTGAACACCGGTGTCCGGCGCGGCAAACACCTCCTGCAGGACAACGAGGCTCGGTGCCAGGACTGCCAGCTGACGCGCCGTCAAGGAAAGGCGACGCCGGTAGCTGCCCCCATCCTTCCAGGTGTTGAGAGTGACGAGAGAGAACGAGGCCGGAACACTCATGGCGAAAATCTAGCGAAGGAATTCAACCCTTTACAGGATCCTGATGAGCACCACGAGAGCATGTGTAAAAAAAATCGTAACGAAAAATCCATTTTTGTTGCGGAAAGCACCCTTATGGGGTATTTTACACTCCTCTTGGACGTGGCGCCGAAGCGCCCCGCAACCCCACAGAGGACTCGATATGATGCGTAGTCTTTTTACGTCAGAATGGACGGCCCCTGCACCTTCCGCAGTTCCCAGCTTCGGCCACCAGCTTGCCGTAGCCCTCGTGTCTGTCGTACTTGCGGTCACGATTCATGCGAGTACGGTGGTGTTCGGCGTTTAAACAACGAACCGAAAGCCGCTATCGATCCCACTGTTGCTCGGCTTCCGACTTTTCGACCCAAGTCGGGCAGCCATTCCGAGCGACCCGGTCGCGAATAGCACCGGATTCGCTTGAATCATAGCGCCCAATTCTCGACAATATACTCAGGATCAAGGGACTGAGGAGACGGAATCGGAGGAGGACGCGATGTTTGGGTTGTTCAAGAAGAAAGATGGCGCGCCGAAAGTCGATGCAGCGGAGATAGAGCGTCAGGAGCGTGAGCAACGCCGGAAAGAGCTTGCGGAGAAGCTGCGCGAAGACGCTCAAGCCGAAAAGCAGACCGCCGGCAAGTAACGCAAAACGTGTTCGCCGATACCCCGCTTGACGTGCGCGAAAGCGGGGCCGGTCGGGCGATCATGCTCACGCCCGACGCCAGGTGGTTCCCGAGGGGCTGTCTTCGAGCGTGATGCCGTGGGCAGCAAGATCGGCGCGAATCGCGTCGGCGGTGGCAAAGTCGCGCGCCTTCCGCGCCTCGGAGCGCCGCCGGATCTCGGATTCGATTGCGGTAAGGGGCAGGGATTCGCTTCCCTGAGGCTGCCGGCGGAACCAAATTTCGGGGTCTTGCTGCAGAATACCCAACGCTAAGCCGGCCTCTCGGATTTCCGCCGCAACCCGGGATCTCGAGGCCGGCGAGTCTGCCTTGTTGAGCATAGCCACGCACTCGTGAATGTGGCTCAACGCCAACGGCGTGTTCAGATCGTCGGCGAGCGCCGCCGCGACGGCGTGCGGCAAGGTGTCTTCGGCTTGCGGCCTCGCATCGCCAGCGCCCGCATGGCGAAGAGCCCCGTACATCCGATCTAGTGCGGAGCGAGCCTGACGGATGCCGTCCCGGGTGAAGTCAAGCGGCTGGCGGTAGTGAGTCTGCAGCAAAACAAGGCGAATCGCCTCCCCGGGAAACTCCGCGAGGAGATCATGAACGGTATAGAAGTTGCCGAGACTCTTCGACATCTTCTCGCCCTCCGCCATCAGGTAGCCGTTATGCAACCAGTAGCGTGCGAGCGGTCGGCCGTCGTGGGCGCAGACGCTTTGCGCGATCTCGTTCTCATGGTGGGGAAAGATCAGATCCTGGCCGCCGCCATGGATGTCGAACGTCTCTCCAAGGTAGACCGTGCTCATCGCAGAGCACTCGATGTGCCAGCCGGGGCGGCCCCGACCCCACGGCGATTCCCAACCGGGCGCATCGCCGGATGACGGCTTCCACAGCACGAAGTCGGCCGCATCCCGTTTGTAGGGCGCAACCTCGACGCGGGCACCGGCAATCATTTCATCGCGGTTGCGCCCGGAGAGCGCGCCGTAGGCGGGCCACGATGGCACGTTGAACAACACGTGGCCGTCGGCGGCATAGGCGTGACCCCGCTCGATCAGTTGCCCGATCATTGCGATCATCGCGTCGATGTGCGCGGTGGCTCTCGGTTCACAATCGGGTTCCTGAGCGCCCAGCGCGGCCATGTCGGCATGAAATGCGCGTGTTGTCCGCTCGGTGATGGCGGCAATCGGCTCGCCGGTCGCACCGTGCGCGTTGATGATCTTGTCATCCACGTCGGTAATGTTGCGCACGTAAGTGACGCGCGGATAGATCTGCTTCAAAAGCCGATAGAGCACGTCGAATACGACCACTGGGCGAGCGTTGCCGATGTGGGCGTAGTCGTACACGGTCGGTCCACAGACATACATCCGCACATGGGCCGGATCGATCGGCGCAAAAGCCTCTTTGCGCCGCGTCAGCGTGTTGTGAAAGTGCAGAATCATCGTGTTCTGCAACCCCGATGGGATCGCATTGTCAACCTCCGGCCTTGCGCGCATCCCCCTCCCCCACAAACGGAGGAAGCGAGTCGATACTGGTCAGAATGTCGGTTCGGCACGTCAGCCGCCGCAATGCCCGCTCCCGGCCGATCAGTGGAAGCAGAACCCGCAACTCCGGGCCATGACTGACCCCGGTCAGGCAGAGCCGCAGCGGCAGGAACAAGTCCTTGCCTTTGCGCCCTGTGGCGGTCTTGACGGCGGCGGTCCACTCGGACCACGTCGACTCGGTCCAGGGTTCCGGCGGCAACCATCCAGCGGCTTGGCCGATGAAATCGGGATCGACGATTACCGGGGTGATCTCTTTGAAGCACACCGAATACCAGTCGGCGGCATCGGCAAGGCGTTCCAGGTTGGCACGGATCGCCTCCCAAAAATGCGCATCGGCCTCGGTCAGGCCCATTGCCTTCAGCCGATCTGCGACGGCCTCGAACGGAAGGTGCTGAAGCAACCTGACGTTCATGTGCCAAAGCTGGCCTTCGTCGAACTTGGGCGTGGCTCGGCCATAGAGGCTGATGTCGAACCGGCTTGCCAGTTCGTCGACCGCTTGATGCGGCTCCGGGCGCTCGCTGGTGCCGAGACTGGCGAGGTAGGAGTTGAGGGCCATCGGCTCGATCCCCGCCTCACGGAGTGACTGCAAGGTGATCGAGCCGAGGCGCTTCGAGAGTCCCTTGCCGCCGATGTCGGTCAGCAGTGGCAGATGTGCGAACCGCGGCGTCTGCGCACCGAGAACACCAAACAGCTGGATCTGTACGGCCGTGTTGACAACATGATCCTCTCCCCGCACGACATCGGTGATGCCGCAATCGATGTCGTCGATCACTGACGGCAGCATGTAGAGGTAGGTCCCGTCCTCTCGCACGAGGACAGGATCGCTGAGATTGCTGCCCTGGAAATGCTGCGGACCCCGCACCAGATCCGTCCACTGGATGCTCTCGTGCTTGAGCAGGAAGCGCCAGTGCGGTCGCCTGCCCTGCGCCTCCAGCCGGCTTCGCTCCTCCGGCGTCATCTCCAGTCCGGCACGGTCGTAGATCGGCGGCAGCTTGCGTGCCAGCAGCCGGCGGCGCTTGAACTCGAGCTCCTCCGGGGTCTCGTAGCAGGGATAGAGCAGGCCTTCATTGCGCAGGCGATCAAACACCGCCTGATAACGGTCCAAGCGCCGCGACTGGCGCACAAATTCATCCCAACTGAGCCCCAGCCATTCCAGATCATGGCAGATCGCCTCGACGAATATGTCCCGCGATCGGTCGGTATCGGTGTCGTCCATGCGCAACACGAAGCGTCCGCCATGCCGGCGCGCAAACAGCCAGTTAATCAATGCCATCCGCGCATTGCCGACGTGCAGCAGCCCGGTCGGGCTGGGGGCAAAGCGGACGCTGGACGTCATATCTGATCCGTGAACTGGTTGGTGATCGGGTAGCGCCGGTCGCGACCGAACGCCCGGTAGGTGATCTTGACCCCCGGCGGGGCCTGGCGGCGTTTGTACTCCGCACGATCGATCATTCGCCACACCCTTTTGACGGTTTGCTCGTCGTGACCAAGGGCGACGATCTCGGGAACCGAGGCCTCCCGTTCGACCAGGTAGCCGAGAATTGCATCAAGCTCCTCATAAGGCGGCAGGCTGTCCTGATCGGTCTGGTTCTCCTTGAGCTCAGCGCTCGGAGCCTTGCTCATCACCCGCTCAGGAATGACCGGCCCCATGGGGCCTTGTGCACCGTCCGGACGGGTCCGGTTGCGCCAGCGCGAGAGCGCGAACACGGTCGTCTTGTAGACGTCCTTGAGCACAGAAAATCCGCCGCTCATGTCGCCATAAAGCGTGGCATAGCCGACCGACATCTCCGACTTGTTGCCGGTTGTCAGCAGCATGTATCCGAACTTGTTGGAAAGTGCCATCAACACCACCGCGCGTGAGCGCGCCTGGATGTTCTCCTCCGTGGTGTCGGGTGCGCTGGCGGCGAACACTTCGGCAAGCATGGCATCGAACGCCTTCATCGCCGGTTCGATCGTGATGGTGTCGAGGCGCACACCGAGCAGGCGCGCGACACCGGCGGCATCCTCAAGGCTGGCCCGGGAGGTATAGGGTGAGGGCATCATCACGCAGCGGACGTTCTCGGCACCGAGCGCATCGACCGCCACTGCTGCGGTAAGGGCACTGTCGATCCCGCCCGATAAGCCGATGATGACCCCCGGAAACCGGTTCTTCGCGACATAGTCGCGAAGGCCGATCATCATCGCGAGATAGATCGCCTCCAAACCCTCCGCCCGCGTCTCCACCCTGCCTACATCACACGCAAGCACGCCATCCTCGCCCCGTCGCCAGCGGGTCTGGACAACAGCCGTCCGCCACGACGGCGCCTGCACCCGAAAGGCGCCAGAGGAATCGAGCACGAACGAAGCGCCATCAAAAACGAGTTCATCCTGGCCGCCGACAAGGTTGATGTAGGCCAGCGTGAGGCCCGTCTCCTTCACCCGGTCTCCGGCCATGCCACGGCGGCTGCCCCACTTGTCAATCTCGAACGGCGAGCCGTTAATCACCACCAGCGCTTCGGCGCCTTTCTCCTTCAAATGGCTGCTGACCGTCGGCTTCCACATGTCCTCGCACACCATCACGCCAAGACGGACGCCACGGCATTGCACCGGTTGCGGCAGCGGGCCCGGCGCAAACACGCGCATCTCGTCGAAGACGCCATAGTTCGGCAACTCGTGCTTGAGCGTGATCCCGGCAATCCCGCCCTGGTCCAGCAACAACGCAGCATTGTGCAGGGCGCCGTCAATCCGCCACGGTGTGCCGACCAGCAGCGCCGGTCCCCCAACCCCAGTGGAGCGGGCGAGTGCGGTGACGGCCGCCTCCACCCGGTCCTGGAAAATCCGCTTCAGCACCAAGTCCTCGGGCGGATAGCCAGTCAGCGCGAGTTCACCGCAAACGACGAGATCCGCGTCCGCCGCCTGGGTACGGACTTCCTGCAGGCGCCCGGCATTGCCCGCCACATCGCCGACGGTCGGGTTGATTTGGGCAATCGCGATCGCAAGCGTCTGTGTCATCTCTCGCCATTCAAAGGAAGATCGGGGCTCCAGCCTGATGCCACCGCTGTGCCCGGTCCGTTGCGGCCAGCGTCGTCTAACGCGGCCGGCGGAGAAACTCTCTGCCGACCTTGACCGAGAACACGCCATCGTAGGCGACGATATCCGCCGTTGCGTAGGTTTCCTTCCAAATCTCAGGCAAGAAGGAACCGGTGCCGATCGAATCGATCGGTGCGCCCACGTCGGCCATCACCTTGCACTTGCCGACGTTGAAGCCGGACGAAGCGATAATCTTGACCTTCTGAAAACCGGCCTCGTCCAGCTTCTCCCGGACGTGGAAGATGGAAGCGGCGGAAACACCGGTGCCGGTCAGATACCGCAACTCGGCATCATTGCGATAGCGGCGCACGGCGATCGGGGCATGCCGCTCCAGCACCGCGTAAGAGGCTTGCGGATCCAGTCCCTCGACGAAGCGGCCCCCGTGGGTGTCAAGCCGGATCGCAACCCGCCCCTCTGCGACCATGTCACGAAAACGATGACAGACTGCCAGTGAATCGGTGATCTCGCGCCCATAATAGTCGACGAGAACGGTCAGATCATCCTCGGGAAAGGTTTCCACATACATCTCGGCCGCACGTACGGTCGAGCCGGCATAGCCGATGATGGCGTGGGGCATCGTGCCCATGCCTTTTTCACGCCCGAAATAATGGGCCGTGGCGTCGTTGGCGTTGCCGACAAAGCCTTTCGCCGCCCGCTCCTTCTGTGCCGTCGCCGAGCCGACCGAGGCGGCATAGGCCATCAATTCCTCCATTTCGATCCCGGCACAATGACGCGCATCGAAGGCAAGAAAGGCGACCTTGGGCAGGTCCGAACACATCGTGAAGGCATTGTAGGCGGCAACGCAGGCCGCTCCCAGCTTCTGGAGATAGAGTGTCTCAAGATCGACCAGGTGATAGAAGGAGCCGGTGATATACATCAGCGGCTCGCCCGCGCCGACCCAGTCTCCCTCACGGTGGGTCAGATCGATGCGGAACGTCACCCCCCGCGATGCCGCAACCTCCTCCAGCCAACGTACCGCAAGGCGCGGGGTGAAGATCACCGGCCGCCGCATGAAGACTGCATAGGTAACCGTCATATCGCCGAAACGGCTGATCGTTTCCTTGGACTTGACGAAATAGCGGTCGGTCCAGCGCGCGATATCATCCGGCGCGGGCTTGATCGCAGCCGGCACCTGGTTGGAAGGGGACGGCTCCGCAGTCGGGTCCAGATCAGGTCGCGCCAATGGCACGCCGGCGGTTGCGCTCACGTCGGCGCCCCTCCTTGAGCATCTCGGCCAGTAAGAATGCGAGTTCCAATGCCTGACTGGCATTCAGGCGGGGATCGCAGTGGGTATTGTAGCGATCGCTGAGCCCGGCCTCGGTGATCGCCTGCGCGCCGCCTACGCACTCCGTGACATCCTGCCCGGTCATCTCGAAATGGACGCCTCCGGCATAGGTGCCTTCGCTGCGGTGGACTTCGAAAAACGCCTGCACTTCTTCGAGAATGCGGTCGAAATGGCGAGTTTTGTAACCGCTTGCGCTTTCCACCGTATTGGCGTGCATCGGGTCTGAAACCCACACCACGTGCCGGCTTTCACGCTCGATCGCCCGGATCAGGGCGGGCAGGTGCCTGCGAACCTTTTCCGCACCCATCCGCACGATCAGGGTCAGCCGCCCGGACACGTTGCGGGGATTGACGCGGTCGATCAGACGCAGGAGCTCGTCGACCTCGATCCCGGCTCCAATCTTGATCCCGATCGGATTTTCAATCCCGCGAACAAATTCCACATGCGCGCCGTCGACCTGCCGGGTGCGCTCCCCAATCCACACGAAATGCGCCGACGTGTCATACCAGTCGCCGGTCGTGCTATCGACGCGCGTCATCGCCTGCTCGTAGGGCAACAACAACGCCTCGTGGGAGGTGAAGAAGTCGGTCTCGCGGATCTGCGGCGTGTTGACCGAGGAGATCCCGCACGCCGCCATGAAATCCAGCGCCTCGGCCAGCCGGTCGGCAAGATCCCGATAGCGCGAGCCTTGCGGGCTGTCGGCGACAAAACCGAGGTTCCACATGTGAACCTGGTGCAGGTCGGCGTAGCCGCCCTGGGCGAACGCGCGCAGCAGATTGAGGGTGGCCGCGGATTGATTGTAGCACCGCACCAGCCGCTGTGGATCCGGCGTCCGCGCTTCGGCGGTAAACTCGATCCCGTTGACCATGTCGCCGCGATAGCTGGGCAAGGTGACGCCGCCCACGGTCTCGGTGTCGGCCGATCGCGGCTTGGCGAACTGACCGGCGAGGCGCCCCACCTTGACCACCGGCACGGCTGCGCCGAACGTCAGAACCACCGCCATTTGCAACAACACGCGGAAGGTATCGCGAATGTTGTTGGGGTGGAACTCGGCAAAGCTCTCCGCGCAATCGCCGCCCTGCAGCAGGAATGCCTTGCCCTCGACCACCTGCGCAAGGGCGTCACGAAGCCGCCGCGCTTCGCCTGCGAAAACCAGCGGCGGGTAGCGGCGCATCTCGTTTTCCACAGCGACAACCGCCTCCGGGTCAGGGTAAGTGGGTACCTGCCGGATCGGTTTCTCGCGCCATCCGTCTGGAGTCCACGGTTCCGGAACCACAGCCGGCTTTGCGGCCTCATTCATTCTATCGCCCCTACTGCTTTCTCAACGGACGTCACTCGGCGTCGATGAGCCTTGAATTCGGAAAGGGTATCGACAGGCTATAATCCCGCTGCCTGCGATTTTCAACTGTGGCTGCCATACACGAGGTTTACAAACGCGTCGGCATGACGAGTGGGCGTGCTCGAAACCCGTCTGGCACCGCGTCATTCTGCGGCGGCGCGCTGGTCGTCCGGACGTTTCTCGCGCATGGTCACGAATTCTTCCGCCGCCGTCGGGTGAATGCCGACGGTGGCATCGAACTGTGCTTTGGTGGCGCCGCATTTCAGCGCGATCGCGATCCCTTGAATGATCTCGGCGGCGTCGGGCCCGACCATGTGGCAGCCGAGCACGCGATCGGTCTGGCGATCGACCACCAGCTTCATCAGGGTCAACTCGTCACGACCCGTCAATGTGTGCCTGAGTGGCTTGAACCGGGACGTATAGATGTCGATGCCACCGGGCCGACGCGCTGCTTCCTCGGTCAGGCCGACGGTTCCCACCGACGGCTGGCTGAACACCGCACTGGCGATGTTGTCGTAGTCCATCGTCATCAGCTTGCCGTTGAAAAACGTCTCGGCGAAGGCGCGACCTTCGGCAATGGCGACAGGCGTCAGTTGAACGCGGTCCGTACAATCGCCGACAGCAAAGATGTTTTCGACGGAACTGCGGTTGTGTTCATCGACAAGGACGGCCCCGATATCGCTCAGGGCAACCCCCGCCTCCTTGAGGCCAAGGCCGTTTGTGTTCGGCAGCCGCCCGGTTGCGTACATGACAAGATCGGTCTCAAGAACATCGTCCATTCCGTCGATCAGAAGGGTATAGCCGTTCTCGCCCTTCTCGATGGAACGGACCACCGAGTCGCGCAGAATCCTAACTCCCTTCTTCTCCATTTCTGCGGTCAGGCATTCCCGCACATCCTCATCAAATCCGCGCAAAATGGCGGCAGCACGGATGATCTGGGTGACCTCGACGCCAAGGGCATTGAAGATGCCGGCAAATTCCACCGCGATGTACCCGCCGCCGACGATCACGATCCGGCGCGGAAGCTCGGCAAGGTCCAGGGCCTCGTTCGATGAGATCACGTGCTCGATGCCACGGATCGGCGGCATCGACGGCCAGCCGCCACAGGCAACCAGGATCTTCTCGGCGGTGTAGGTCTTGCCATCGACCTCGACGGTATGGGCGTCGGCAAGACGGCCACGGCCGCGCAGCAGCGAGACGTTGTTGTCGCGCAGGATCCGCTCGTAAATCCCCTCGAGACGGTTGAGCTCGGCGTTCTTGTTCTTGATAAGAGTCGGCCAATCGAACATCGGGTTGTCGATCGTCCAGCCATAGGCACGCGCGTCCTCGAACTCCTCGGCAAAATGCGCACCGTAGACCAGGAGTTTTTTCGGAACGCAGCCGCGCATCACGCAGGTCCCGCCGACCCTGCTCTCCTCGACAATGGCGGCGCGAGCACCATAACCACCGGCCAATCGCGTCGCCCGGACGCCGCCGGAGCCGGCACCAATGGTGATCAGATCAAAATCATATGTCGCCATTTGCCTTGCCTTCGCCTCTTCTTCTGGTGTCGTCGCTCAAATCCCGCCGATACACAAATACTTGATCTCGAGGAATTCTTCGATGCCGTATTTGGAGCCTTCGCGCCCGATGCCGGACTCTTTCATGCCTCCGAACGGGGCCACTTCGGTGGAGATCATGCCCGTATTGATGCCAACGATGCCATACTCCAGGGCTTCCGCCGCCCGCCAGATCCGGCCAATGTCACGGCTGTAGAAGTAGCACGCAAGGCCGAACTCGGTATCGTTGGCGAGCCGGATCGCGTCTTCGTCCGTCTGGAAGCGATAAAGCGGCGCCACCGGCCCGAACGTTTCCTCCCGGCTGACCACCATCTCCGGCGTCACGTCGGTCAGGACCGTGGGGGCGAAGAAGGTGCCGCCAAGCGCATGACGATGGCCGCCGACCACCACCCTGGCCCCTTTCGCGGTGGCATCGGCGATATGCGCCTCCACCTTCTCCACGGCATCCATGTTGATCAGCGGCCCCAACTGTGCCCCATCGGCAAATCCGTCGGCGACTTTCAGATCCGCGGCAGCCTGCGCGAGCCGGGTGGAGAAATCCTCATAGATGCCATTTTGAACCAGAATGCGGTTGGCGCATACGCAGGTCTGCCCGGTGTTGCGGTATTTCGATGCAATGGCCCCCTCGACGGCGGCATCAAGGTCGGCATCATCAAAAACGATGAACGGGGCATTGCCGCCGAGTTCCAGAGAAATTTTCTTTACCGTTCCCGCGCACTGCTCCATCAGCGTCTTGCCGATCTCGGTGGAACCGGTGAACGTCAGCTTGCGAACGATCGGGTTGCTGGTCATCTCGCCGCCGATCGCCTTGGCCGAGCCGGTGACGACGTTGAACACGCCGGCCGGAATGCCTGCCTGTTCCGCCAGCGCGGCGAGAGCAAGAGCGCAGAACGGCGTTTGACTGGCCGGTTTGGCGACCACGGTGCAGCCGGCGGCCAGTGCCGGGGCGCACTTGCGGGTGATCATCGCAATCGGAAAATTCCACGGCGTGATCGACGCCACGACACCGACCGGCTCCTTGATCACGACGATCCGCTTGTCCGGTTGGTGCGGTGGGATGGTGTCGCCATAGATGCGCTTGGCCTCCTCGGCGAACCATTCGACGAAGGCGGCACCATAGGAGACCTCTGCGCGTGCTTCAGCCAGGGGCTTGCCCTGTTCTACCGTCATCAGCCGTGCCAGAGACTCCTGGTTCGCCATCATCAAATCGTACCAGCGACGCAGGATAGCGGCCCGCTCCTTGGCGGTCCGCGCTCGCCACTGCGGCCAAGCCCGATCGGCCGCGGCGATGGCACGACGGGTTTCCTCGGCGCCCATCTTCGGGACCGATCCGATCACCTCACCATTGGCGGGGTTCGTGACCTCGATCACCGCGCCGTCGTCGGCATCCAGCCAAGCGCCGTCTACATAACCTTGCTGACGAAGCAAGCCGCTCTCACCGCTGTCCATCTCGACTCTCCTTGCGTTCGCGCGCCGTTGACTCCCACTGCGCATAGGCTGTTGCCGGCAAGGCAAGTGCCGGGTGCCCCCGCGGTCAACATCCCGGGCCGCCAATTTTCTGGCATGATCCTCTTTCCGTCCGCGAGCAGTGCTCGCATCCGGGCGTCAACAATCGTATATATGAGCGCGCACCGTCCCTAGAGCACCCACTGTTCGATCATTTCAAAATCAAATGCCAAAACGTACCGACATCAAGTCGATCCTGATCATCGGCGCCGGTCCCATCGTGATCGGCCAAGCCTGCGAATTCGACTATTCCGGCACCCAGGCCTGCAAGGCCCTGAAAGAGGAAGGCTACCGGGTCATCCTGGTCAACTCCAATCCGGCGACGATCATGACCGATCCGGGGTTGGCCGACGCGACGTATGTCGAGCCGATCGCCGCGTGCGAGCTGGAGAAGATCATCGCCCGTGAGCGCCCCGATGCCCTGCTGCCGACCATGGGCGGGCAGACCGGCCTCAACGTGGCGATGGAGGTCCATCACAGCGGCGTTCTGGAGCGGTTCGGGGTCGAGTTGATCGGGGCCAACGCGGAAGCGATTGCCAAGGCGGAGGACCGGCAGCTGTTTCGCGACGCAATGACGCGGATCGGTCTTGAGAGCCCGATCAGCCGAACCGTGCACACCATCGACGAAGCCCGGGCGGTCCTGGAGGAACTGGGCTTTCCGGTGATCGTCCGCCCCTCCTACACGCTCGGCGGGACCGGTGGCGGCATCGCCTACAACAGCGTCGAGTTTGAGCGCATCGTCTCCGGCGGCCTAGCCGCCTCGCCGACCCATCAGGTGCTGATCGAGGAATCGGTGCTCGGATGGAAGGAGTTCGAGATGGAGGTGGTCCGTGATCATGCGGACAACTGCATCATCGTCTGCTCGATCGAGAACGTCGATCCGATGGGCGTTCATACCGGCGATTCGATTACGGTCGCGCCGGCCCTGACGCTGACCGACAAGGAATACCAGATCATGCGCAACGCCTCGATCGCGGTGCTG